>CAYZHB010000038.1:14077-24760 GCA_964478245.1 uncultured Desulfobacterales bacterium
CATGAAACGGACGGAGGTCAGAAGCCGCTACGGCGATTCCCATCTCGGCCATGTCTTTGATGACGGGCCGGCCCCGACCGGTTTGCGATACTGCATCAATTCGGCCGCATTGCGGTTTATTGCAAAGCCGGATCTTGAGCAGGAGGGCTATGGCGGGTATCTCGAGCTGTTTCAAAGAGAGTGAAGAATGATCCGGCCGTAACATTTTGAAATTACCTGGGTTATGGCCGGATTAATTCTTTGCCGCTTTGACAAATTTATTGACATGGCACTTTTGTTTGATTATAAAAAAAATAGCTGATATGCTTATGTTTCAGGGATGTTTGAAATCCTTTTAACATTAACAGAGAAAAGCGGAGTTAAAGTGACATGTGTAAATGAGGCCCCGCCGCCCCACAGCCTGAAAATTCTGCCTGAGAGGTTCATTGAATGTCAGCAGGGCCGGCAGCATCGACCGAATCAGCAGAACGGGGGACTGAACGTTTCATGAAAGGCAAGGTACTTTACATTACATCGATATCAGGGAGGGAATTCTGAAAATGGATACATCCAATTTTGGCGAATCGGTATTCAAGCCATCCGTAAAAGATCCGTCTGAATATACAATAGACGGGGATATGATTAAAGTGCTCATTGCTTTGGATGGGGAAAAACCGGTCAAAGAAATTGCCCGCGCCACCGGTTTTCCTGTGGAGCAGTTGGGTGATGTCGTTGAAAAACTGAGTGAACTGGGTCTGGTGGAACCGGTTGCGCCAAAAGTCCCTACCCTTGGCAAGGCCGATTTCGATTTGATTGTGAGCACACTTGCCCGTATTGTCGGTCCCATTGCTGACGTACTGGTGGATGAGGCGGTTTCTGACCTGGGATACACCCGCACCGGCTACCCGGTGGATGGTGTGGCCGATTTGATAGACGCCCTTTCCCGTGAAATCGATGATGATAAAAAGCGGGTGGAATTTCAGAAATCCATGCTGGCTTCCATCAAGAGCGGCAGAAAGTAGTTTGTATAACCGACTGGCATTACCGGCGGCTGCCGGAGGTCGGTTCGAAAGCAGTTTGTGAAAATTGGAGGGAATATGATCCTAGTACCCAAAGGGGAAATAATTGTTGATGAACTAAAGAGTTACTATGTGGATATAGCCAAACTCTGTGAATATTATCAGGGCCATACCGGGTCCTTCGGCGTATTTTTCGACTCTGCCGGTTTGGAAGGGGCGCTCTTCTTCGACCAGTCCGCCTACCTGGGCGGCGGTATGCGCAAAAAGGGCGAAAGCATGTTCAATACGGACGATCCGGTTGAAAGTTTTTCGCAAAAAGCGGCTGAAACGGATTTTACCATATCGGTATACAAGGTTGACACGGAATCGGTTTATTACTGGGCAAGCCTGTTCAATACCCGGACTCTCTACGAGGAGTTGAAGAGTGATTTTACCGATCTGGGGGGATTGATAAAGAAAATGGAATCAGAGGGGCTGACCGGATATATCCACATTGATTTTGAAGACCGGCCGGGCGGTACGATTTTTTTCAGGAACGGGGAAATTGTGCATGTGGCATGTCTCGTTGACGCACACCTCCCGGATCTGCCGGAAGGGGAGAATCGTAATATCGCGCGTCTGCTGAATGCGGCAGACAAATACGACGGCCGGTTCAATGTCAGAGAAATTCCCCTGAGCAATCATCTGACCGTCGAGCCTGATGTAACGCCTGTCGTGTCAGCCGGCAATGATGTTGATGCTGCCGGTGCGCCCGCTTTTGAACAGGAAAGGGCATTGCGCATACTGGGCGAACTGTTGAATATTTTTGAATCCGCCTTTAACCGGAAGTTTAAACAGCGTCAGGATTTCAGCGTGGTTTTGAAAAAGAAGTTCGTGGAGAAAGCCGGGAAATTCGATTTTCTCGATCCTTTTGCAGGTGAGTTTGCCTATGCGGACGCTGCGGTTACCTATCAAGGAAATGCGGACTGGAAGACACTGGTCAACGGTGTGTTGGAAGCCGTTTTTGAACTGGCCGACGATCTGAAGATGACAAGCCTTCTGGAAAAACAGCTTGCGAACTGGCGGTCCGAATATAAGACTGAACTGACGGAGTTGGGATATGGCGCCTGAAAACGCGGATTTCTCAAGTTACCAAAAGCAGGTTCTGGTAGTTGATGATGAGCGGGGGAAAATTCTTCTGCCGCTCAAGGATGAAATGAACCGGCAGAATGGATTTTTTTCGTTTTTTTTCGCCAGAAAGGCAGACCGGGCGCTGGAAATCCTGGCTCAGAAAGACATTTCTCTCCTTATAGCGGACCTGGAGGCCCCGGAGATTGACGGTCTGGAACTGGTGTCCGCCTCGCTGAAAGCATACCCCGATATCCCGGTGGTGATTATCACCGGCGAGGGCCAGGAGGAACTGGAAAAAAACGCTCTGGAAAAGGGGGCAGCCGCTGTTTTCAACAAGCCTTACCGTATCCGGGAGCTTTCGGAAAAGATGTTTGAGCTGGTGGCGATTGAAAGTTCCGGCGGTGCGATGAAAGGCGTTTCTATCGGTGTTTTCCTTCAGATGGTAGAGATGGAGAAATTGAGCTGTACGGTCCGCGTTCTGAACAGGTCGGCGGCAACGCGGGGGATCCTGTTTTTTAAGGAGGGACGGATTCTGGATGCCCGGTTCAGGGACAGTACGGGCGAAATGGCCATGTATACCATTCTGTCCTGGGACAGCACCGATTTCGAGATACAGAACAGTTGCCCGGAAAGTGTCGATTCCCGTATCCGGAAAACGGCACAGACAATGCTGCTGGAAGCCATGCAGATGAAAGACGAAGAACTCGAGCCTGAACCGGCGCATGATGCAATGCAGGAGGCGCCTGACGCGGTGCCGGAAACGGCGGCTGCGGCAGATGCACCTGAAGACAGTGACGCACCGGAACAAGGACCGGCACAAGATCCGCCGGAAACGGAAAAGAACCCGGCGACAGGGGAACCGGTCATCGGGGCGCTGCGGGAGACCATTGGAAAGGACCTGGGTATCCGCCGAATTGATGAAACCGATGGGCTTAAAGAAGCGGAAACGGCACTTCAGGCGGTCGGCGACATATTTCAGGCCGGCCGCTTAAAGTACAGTTACCTGGGCACAAAAGACGGACGGGCGGTGATTTTTTTGCCGGGCACACCCGTCAATGCGGTGCAGGTGGATTATTCGTTCCCGCGGGAGAGAATATTCCGGGTAATGGAAGATGCCCGGAAAGCGGGACCATCTTAGCGAGAGAACAGTGATAATGAAAAACAGAGAGGCGGGCCTGACTTGAAAGAGATAGCCCCTATTACCAGCGATCTTCTCCAGACCCGGGGGGTTGCCGGTGTGTTGGTGATTTCACGTGAACAGGGTGTCGTGTACAGGGATTTTACCAGTGTCCGGCTCGGTGATGTGGACGATGACAAACTCCAGGGGGTGCTTGAATGTTATGACACCGTTTCAGAGCTGATGAACGGTTTGGCGGAAGTGGATATCCGTTTCGATGCGTACCGGATTTATATGATGGCATTTTCCATGGGCGTTCTGGCAGTGGTTATGACGATTGATGCACCGGCTGCGGAAGTCCGTCTGCAGTGCGGGATTCTGGCGCCCAGGCTGGAAGAAACGGCTAAAGGCGTTATCGGCAGTGTTTTCAGCAGGTTCCGGAACAAACGGTGAAACGGCTTTTTCATAAAAAAAATTAAAAGGAGGCGCTTTCATGAATGGCAGAATAAGAAGGGCAACGCCTGTCCTGATGGTTTTCTTTGCTGCGGTGTTTTCTGCAGCGGCGGCGACGTGTGTTTGTGCACAAAGCCTGAACATCGGAGACGATTCGGTCACCATCGGGTTGAATGTGCCGCTCAGCGGGTCTTATGCCCTGCAGGGAAAGGATGAGGAGCGGGCGTACAAACTGGCCATCGATACCGTTAACAGCCAGGGGGGTGTTCTCGGGCGGCAACTTGCCTATGTTTTAAAGGATACCGAAATCTCGGCCGATACCGCGGGAAAGAACGCACGGGAGCTTATCCGGCATCACAATGCCGTGATGGTGACCGGCGGCTCCTCAAGCGCCGTGGCCATCGCCCAGAGTGACGTCTGCCAGGAACAGAAGCGCATTTTCATGGCCGCTCTTACCCACTCGAACGCCACAACCGGCTTCATGACCACGCCGTCCGGGTTATGGGTGCAGAAGGCCCACCGTCATACGTTCAGGTGGTATTTCAACGCCTGGATGACGGCAAAGGCGCTGATTCCTTTTCTGACGGAGGAATTCGGAAAGGGACGGTCCTATTATTATATTACCGCTGACTATACCTGGGGACACAGTGTGGAAGAGTCCCTGAAACTGGGGCTGGAGCTTTCGGAAAACGATACTTCCGGCGTCCGGCGGACACCGCTCGGGAAATCCGACTTCAAGCTGGATTTAAAGCGGGCCGGGGAAGCTGATCCGGATGTGCTGGTGCTGGTTCTTTTCGGCAATGACATGATCACGGCCCTCCGCCAGGCGGAGCAGATGGGGCTGAAAAGGAAAATGGAAATCGTGGTGCCCCTGATGGAGCTCAACATGGCCCATGCCGTGGGCCCAAAGGTAATGGCCGATGTATACTGTACCGTGAACTGGTACTGGGGGCTCCGGGACCGGTTTGCCGGTTCAAAACGGTTTGTGGCGGCGTTCCTGGAACAATACGGCAGACCGCCGGGCTCGGCGGCGGCGGCGGCATGGGTTGCCGTCCACGAGTGGGCGGATGCTGTGGAAAGAGCCGGCACTTTTCAGTCCGGACCGGTGATACAGGCGCTGGAGAACCATGAATTTAAACTGTTGAAAGACCGGGAAGTGTGGCGGGGCTGGGATCACCAGGCGGTGAGTTCCGTGTTCGTGGCCAGGGGTAAAAGACCGGGCGCTTCGAAAGGCGAATGGGATCTGCTCGAAATCGTCAGGGAGGTGCCGGGAGAGAAAGTGATGATGTCACGGGAAAACAACCCGGTGACACTGGAACGGATCGAGCAGTAGCTGCTGTATGAATGAACGATATGCAAAATCTTTTAGCTGTAAAAAAGTCAACTACCACCCGCAAACCGGGTGGCTTGGCGCGTATGCATTCGCATCTCTTCGAGCCCGGCGCAGAGACCGGAAGGACGAAACACGCAGGTGTTTCAATCGTTGACGGTTGTAACCGGGGGCACAGCCCCCGGTTTGAAAACAACCAATGACTCAGAAGGAGGTCTTGCTTATATGTATATGATACCGACAAGTTTACGACCCGTCTTTTGCATCGCTGCGCTGGCCGTTTTTTTCTCGATGACGTGCAGTGCTTTAGACGCCCAGACACTGAACATCCAGGATGATTCGGTCACCATCGGGTTGAATGTGCCGCTGAGCGGGTCGTATGCCCTGCAGGGGAAGGATGAGGAACGGGCGTACAAGCTGGCCATTGATACCCTCAATGACAAGGGCGGTGTCCTCGGCCGGCAGCTCACCTATGTGCTGAAGGACACAGAAACGTCAGCCGAAACGGCAAAGCGGAACGCGCAAGCGCTTATCCGGGATCACAACGCGGTAATGGTCACCGGCGGGTCCAGCAGTGCGGTCGCCGTGGCACAGGCGGACGTCTGCCAGGAAGAGAAGCGGATTTTTATGGCCGCTCTCACCCATTCAAATGCAACCACGGGATTTTTAAGTACCGATTCGGGGATGCTGGTCCAGAAAGCGCACCGGCATACCTTCAGGTGGTATTTCAACGCCTGGATGACGGCCGAGGCGCTGGTTCCGTTTCTGGCAAAGGAATTCGGAAAGGGACTGGACTGTTTTTACATTACCGCCGATTATACCTGGGGGCACAGTGTCGAGGAATCCATGGAAATGCTGGGAAATCAGCTGGCGGACAACGGTACGATCGATGCCATACGGACACCGCTGGGCAAAACCGATTTTACGCGGGAACTGGAGCAGGCCGGGGCGGCGGAACCTGATGTGCTGGTGCTGGTTCTTTTCGGCAATGACATGATCACGGCCCTTAAGCAGGCGGAAGGTATGGGGCTGAAGAAAAAAATGAAGATCGTGGTCCCCCTGATGGAGCTGCACATGGCGCACGGTGTCGGGCCGGCCGTGATGAAGGATATATACTGTACCGTGAACTGGTACTGGGGACTTGGAGACCGGTTTTCAGGGTCGGCCGAATTTGTCAGGGCATTTAAGGCCCGTTACGGCAAAGCACCCGGGTCTGCCGCCGCCTGTGCATGGGTCGCCATTCACGAATGGGCCGATGCCGTGGAAAGGGCCGGTACTTTTCAGTCAGGGCCCGTGATCCGGGCGCTGGAAAACCACCGGTTCAGACGGCTGAAAGATTGGGAAATGTGGCGTGACTGGGATCACCAGGCTGTCAGTTCGGTTTTTGTGGCCAGGGGCAAGGGCCCGGAAGCGTCGAAGAGCGAATGGGACCTGCTTGAAATCATAGATGAGATAGAAGGGGAAAAAGTGATGATGTCCCGGGAGAACAATCCGGTGACACTGGAGAGAATTCAGCAATAGATACGGTATCGGCCGGCAGTTGTATCACTGGCGGTGCAGACAATAATATCGGCGGGCAAAATGCCTGGATATTCCGATTTGGATGATGCCCCGGCCGTCCGCTGAACAACAAAAAAATGGAGTGATGACATGATTGTTTTTTGCGAAAACTGCGGAAAGAGATACAAGATCGATGGTTCGAAGATCGGCCCCAATGGCGCACGGTTCAGGTGTAAAGTGTGCAGCCATTTTTTCACGGTGGCCGGTCCTTCACCGTCGGAAGGAGAGGCGGAGAGTGCGCCTGCCGCCATTGCCTCTGAAGAGACTTCATCCAAGGCGGCTTCGCCGTCCGGAGGAGAATCCGGCGGCACACAGGAGACAGCTGATATTTCAGGTGAAACCAAATCCCGTTTTTTCGGGCTCCGGGCCAAGATGATTCTGCTGTTTTTTATCATTCCCGTGATCCTGATTGCCGGTGCCGGTGTCATGTACCTCCGGCAGGTGGATACATTGACCGAGCTTATCAACAAGGAGACTCTGAACCTGGTTGAAGATTTTTCGGAACAGATTGTCGCAGAAAAATCCCGCTCCGTCGCCACTCAGGTAAAACTCTTTCTGGACAGCCATCCCGAACTTGAAAAAGAAGATTTCAACTACAACATGAACTTTAAGCGCATTGCAGTCCAGAAAGTGGGGATGACCGGTTATACGGCTGTTTATGAACGCCCCCGGGGAGACGGTGTCTGGCAGATATGGGCCCATCCCAACCCGGATATCATCGGTGTGGACACGAAAAAAACCCTTCAGGGCGCACTCGGGGACAAATTCAATCAGTTCTGGAAAGTTTACAGCGGTGTGAAAGGCGGAAAGGAAGCCAGCGGATATTACATGTGGAAGGACAGCAGCGGTCAGTTCCGCGAGAAGTTCATGGTCTGTACACCGGTGCCGGGGAGTCCTTTCGTTGTTGCCACAACCACTTATCTGGACGAGTTCGAGCGGCACGCGAACCGTTTCAAGGCCCGATCCAACAAGGTGGCGGGCGAGATCAAGCAGACGGTATATATCATTCTCGGCGCGACCCTTCTGCTGGTTGGTCTTGCCGTATCTCTATACGGACAGCGGCTTACCGGAAAGATCAAAAAACTGACAGACCTTGCCGAACGGATCAGTGTAGGGGAACTCGATGCCGCGGCTGAAATCAAATCCAATGATGAAATCGGTGATCTGGGAGAAGCGATTTCCAGGATGCAGACCAGTATACGGTACTCTATCGAGCGTCTGCGCCGACGTTAAGAAGTTTTTTGATTCGTGTCATCCATCCTTTGGGGCTCTTCTTCTCCTGCAGCGGAAGAGCCCCTTCTTTTTCCCCTGACCCTCCCGGAGGTCCCACGGCGTTCTGGACCAGTTCATTGAGCGTGTGCAGCATGCCGAGCAGTTCCATGCGGTCGCTGTCATCCTGCCACAGCGTTTCGAGCTGGGATATCTTTTCTTCAATAGTCTCCAGGGTCGGCTTGTCGATGCGGGTCCGTGCATTTTCCACACTGGATTTCAACTGTTCCAGTATTTCTTTTTCAGAGAGTTCCCGCTCTTCAGTGTCTTTCTTAATCAGGATGTTTTCGTCTTCAAACGGGACGATTTCTTCTTTGGGCGCCTCTGCATCATGGGTTTCAAGATCTGCCTCACGGGTTTCAAGATCTGCCTCACGGGTTTCGTAAGCGGTTTCACTTTCCCTTGCACTTTCTTTTTTCCCTTCGTCGCTTTCACCGAAAAACTGATCGAGCAGGTCCCCTACCTCCGGCATCGGCTCCGCATCGGCCCGTTCCGGCACAAATTGTTTCATGCCGGGCGGCAGATCCGTATCTTCCTCGAAGTCCTGGCGTATGGCCTGCTGGTGAATTTCGTCCAGCAGGTCGTCCACGGGCGAATCCTTTGCACTGAGAATGTCTTCCATCAGGTCCCGGTCACTGGCGGCTACCAGCGTCTCTTCCCCTTTTCCCCTGCCGGATCCAGAATCACGTGTTTTCCCGGCCCTCTTTTTTTCCGGTGCCGTATCACCGAAATCCATGGGCAGAGGGGTTAAATCGGTGTCCTCTGTACCGGGCTTTCCCTGGCCGGTAAGGATGTGGGAGAGAGCGGGGGCCAGCTCAGTGGAGATGTGCATCCGTTTTTCCCGCGATTTTTTTCCCGTCTCTTTCTTCTTCGGGGGGACTGCGACAGCTGTCTCGCTGTTTTCCCCTTTTTTGACCAGATTTTTGGATACCCGGTTTTTAAAGTCATAGAACCGGCTGACGTTTTCCTGCAACAGCTGCCGTCTTTCGGCCGAAGGGATGTCCGGGTTGTTGATCAAAAACTCCAGGCTGTTGTAGACAGAGTATAAAAAAGCGATGGACTCTGCATCGGTCTGGGATTTTTTGACACCGATGTATTTTATCACATTGTGGATGATTTTGATCAGATTGTAGTGTGCCTTGCGGGAGGCCCATTTCGGTTTAAGTTCTCTGATAGCGGTCTCAAAACTCTGAATGGTTCTGTCGGAAATTTCCCAGTCAAGTGAAAAGAGGGCGGCCTTGAGATCCTCTATCCCGGCGGGTTTGTGTGCAGGTTTTGAAGATATTTTTTCCTTGAAGCGTTTGAATTTCCGTATGTCCCGACGTAGCCGCTTTTTTTTCTCACGGTCTGTCAATGTGCCGTCTTTCAGTATCGTTTCGAGTTCCGTCAAAAGCGATGTCAAAAGTTTTGACGCTTGTGTGACGGACTTGGCTTTGCCGGAGGCGACGTATTTCGCAAGCGCGGTGGTCATTTTGGCATAAAGCTTTATTGTTTTTTCCTGACCGTATTCACTGTCGATTTTTAAAAGCGCTTCTTTTAGAGGGGCAATGGTCTGTTGTGAAATCTGTCCGTCCAGAGACGCCCGTATGGTGCCAAGATTCCGGGCGATGGATAGCCTGCCGCTGTTTGTCGCGCTGTTATTCAAAAAACCTCCTTAAAAAATCTGGTTTTGAATTGACGCCATTGAGAGAGAGATCACCTTTTTCAGGGTTTTAATGACGTTCCCGCCGTTCAGGGCACTTGCTTCAAATGCAGGGGCTTTTAACAGGGCGTTGAGATCCTGCTGCAGGGTTTTTGAAGAAAGAATGGGGATATCGGCTTTTCTCAGGTCCATCTTGTTGTACTGCATCACCAGTGGCATTTTCAACAGATCGAGGTTGTGAGTTTTCAGGTTTTCATACAGTTGATTGAGCGAATTGATGTTCTGTTTTCTCTGTTCCTTCTGGGCGTCCGCTACGAAAACAATGCCGTCCACACCTTTCAGGACCACCTTTCGGGTGGCGTTGTACTTTACCTGGCCGGGAACGGTATAAAGCTGTATCGTTACATCACACCCCTTGATTTTCCCCACGTCAAACGGCAGAAAATCAAAAAAAAGGGTTCTGTCATCGTCTGTTTTGAGACTCACCATTTCTGATTTTATACTGCTGCGATACTTTCGGTTAATATATTCAAGATTTGTTGTCTTGCCGCCTCTTCCCGGGCCGTAGTAAACTATTTTTACCTGGATTTCATTGGTTTTTACATTTACAAGAGCCAAACGTGTTGTCCTCCTTGAACAGACATGCGAGGGTGCTTCCGGCTATCCGCAGATTTCATTGATGGAATTGATCGTATCGGCAACTTTCAGCCGGACCAGGCCCAGGGAGATTTCCTTGCCGAACATCGCGATCAGCAGTATGTCCTCGTTTACTTTGCTGAAATGGATGCTCGATTTTTCCCCTTTATGGAACAGAAGAGAGAATTCCGCTTCTCCCACGAGTTTTGCCATTGCATCAACTGCGGCGAAGTTGCCGGCGGCTAAAGCGGTGAACGCCATTACGTCGAGATCGCATTTGCCGTTGTCATGTTTGGCAATGGCATTGCCGGCCATATCGGTGAGTATGACATATTCCACACCGGCGCCGATCAGGTTGGTTTTAATGATATCGTCGATACTGTCAAGCTGTTCTTTTTTCAACATGGTGCTATTTACCCCGAATAGAATATAAATGTTTGATGCCGTGTTTTATCCCGTTGAACAGTCATTTTATACATATTTGTCCCGGTTGTGTCAATTTTATTTTCCGGCAAACCACGGCTAATTTGTTCTATGCCATGGGCAGGTGGCGGGGAACTTCCTCTGC
>CAYZHB010000039.1:0-9834 GCA_964478245.1 uncultured Desulfobacterales bacterium
AATCGTTGACGGTTGTAACCGGGGGCATAGCCCCCGGTTTGAAAACAACTAATCAAGGTTACGAAGAGAGACTATGAAGATAAGAAATATAGCAATAATTGCGCATGTTGATCACGGAAAAACAACGTTGATTGACAGAATTTTACATCAGGTAAAATTGTTCAGGGAAAATCAAAAAGTGCAGGATTTGGTTCTGGACTCAAATGATCTTGAACGGGAGAGAGGAATAACCATTCTCTCCAAGAATGTATCCGTAAGGTATAAAGGAACAAAAATCAATATTATTGATACGCCCGGCCATTCGGATTTCGGCGGGGAAGTGGAGCGTGTCTTGAATATGGCTGACGGGGTGCTGTTGCTCGTTGATGCGTTTGAAGGCCCTCTGCCGCAAACGCGATTTGTTTTGCAGAAAGCTTTAGCGCTTGGCTTAAAACCTATTCTCGTAATCAATAAAGTTGACAAACCAAACTGTAATCCGGAAGAGACCTATGATCTTGTTCTTGATCTGATGTTTTCTCTTGATGCCACAGAAGAACAACTGAATTTTCCTACTGTTTACGGTTCTTCAAAACAGGGATGGATGGGACCCGACTGGAAAACGCCACCGGATGATGTCACCTACTTATTGGATACTATTATTGACTATCTCGATCCGCCGGAAGACAACCCGGGAACGTTGCAACTACAGATCAGTTCATTGGATTACTCATCATATACCGGCAGAATTGCAGTGGGAAGGGTGCATCGGGGAAGTATCAAAATGGGCGATCAGGTCTCCGTCGTTCAGAGAAATGGTCAGATAAACAAATCTGTTATAAAGGAACTTTATCTTTTTGAAGGGCTGGGTAAAGAAAAAACCAAAAAAGAAGTTACGTCCGGTGAAATAGTCGCCATAATGGGGCTTGAGCTCTTCGACATCGGGGATACGATCGCTGATTTTGAAGAACCGGAAGCTTTAAAACCCATCTCTGTGGATGAACCGACGATGAGTATGCTTTTCACCATTAACGACTCACCATTTTTTGGAACAGACGGAAAATACGTTACATCAAGGCATCTCAGAGAACGATTGTTTAAGGAAACGGAGAAGAACCTGGCATTAAAGGTTGAAGAAACGGATTCAGCCCACAAATTGATGGTTTATGGCAGAGGAACTCTTCATTTGTCCATTTTAGTGGAAACGATGAGAAGAGAAGGATATGAGATCCAGCTGGGTCAGCCCAAGGTGGTTATCAAGGACATTAATGGATTTACGTATGAGCCGATCGAACTGCTGTATATAAATGTTTCCGAAAAATATTCCGGGAAAGTCATAGAGATTGTTTCCGGACGTAAAGGGGATCTTCTGAATATTGTGCCAAAGGATGACAGAATAAATCTTGAATTCAAAATACCGGCCAGGGGGTTGATCGGGCTTACCCAAATCATATTCACAGCCACGAAGGGTGAAGCAGCGATTTCGCATCGGTTCAAAGATTATGAACCATGGAAAGGTCAGATAAAGAATGAGAGAAATGGCTCTTTGATCGCCATGAAAACAGGAACGTCTGTTCCTTATGCAATTGATAAACTGCAGGACAGGGGCAAATTTTTTATTGGTCCGAATGAAAAAGTATATGCGGGCCAGATTATAGGAGAGAGTACAAGGCAGGAGGATATGGTCGTCAATGTGCTCAAGGAAAAAAAACTGACGAATATGAGGGCTTCCGGTTCAGATGAAAAATTGTCGATATCTCCGTCCCTGAAGTTCTCACTGGAGAAGGCCATGGAATATATTAATGAAGACGAATATGTTGAGGTGACGCCCAAATCCATTCGTTTGAGAAAGATGTTGCTTAGTGAGCATGAAAGAAAGAGACACACAACCGGGTAGCCGGGGGAAACGGAGCGGCTTTTTCTCAAAGGATCTTGGCCGCGCAATTCAACTCAACCGGTATTTGCGACCCGATGTTGCATGACTGAATGTCTAAAAGAAGGCAAATCAACTACTTAGTGCTTGGACGAAAACGCACCCATCTGCTGCGTTGCTGCAAAAGTTTGAAATCCTCATGTACGCGGATCGTGACGTATCAAGGGTTCATTGCGGATATTACGGAACAAAAAAAGACCAGTGAAAAATTGAAACGGCTTGAATGGATGCTGTCCGGAAAGCCGATTTCGGATATTGAAGTTCAGACAGAGACCCATGACCAGGGATATGGCGACCTGACCGAATTGAATCGTGACGGGATTATCCTCAAATCCATCGGACGCCACCGCCTGTTCATGTCCGGCTATACCGCCAACGTCATTACCCATCACGGCGTGCTGGACGAAGGCGTGTATTTCATCCGGAAACCGTTTTCCTCGAAGGATTTAGGTGCAAAGCTGCGTGAGGTCCTTGAAGACAATAATGGGGCAGCATGGTAACGGATTTTTACCCACAACCACAGTCGACCAATATGTTTTGGAGGGACAAATGAGAGAGCATATGATACACAGACGATTGACCTTTGCTCTCCAGATAATTCTGGTTGTCGGGTTCATCGCAGAGGTCTGGGCAAAGCAGTGGTTTACCGCCGTGATCACAAGTGGCATAATTTTGATAACATTCGCCCCCTTGTTTCTGGAAAAGAAATTTCGCGTTTATATCCCGCCTGAGTTTGTGCTTCTTTCGATTACTTTCGTCTTTGCGTCGCTGTTTCTTGGTGAAATTCATGGGTACTACGCCCGTTACTGGTGGTGGGACATCGTCCTTCACACCGGATCTGGATTTTTGCTTGGCATTATCGGCTTTCTATTGGTACACCTATTAAACGAAACGGAAGACATCGGCGTACACATGAAACCAGTCTTTGTTGCTTCATTTGCCTTCCTGTTTGCAGTCGGAATGGGCGCTCTCTGGGAAATCTTAGAGTTTGGTATGGACAGTTTCTTCGGCATGAACATGCAAAAGGAAATGCTCGATGATCCTTCCGGTTTGACCGACACAATGTGGGATATGATTGTTGATACTTTAGGCGCCATGGTAATCGCGGTGCTTGGGTATGGCTATATCAAAACGGCCAGGGACGAATCGTTTCTCGAACGGTGGATTCGTGCGTTCATTAAGAGCAATCCACGGCTTTTCAAACGACACCGTTAGATTTTTCTTGCCTTTTGTTAATTTTTACTGATATTTGTATTCATTCGAAAGGGTTTTTCATATTGGTTTTACATTCTGTCAAAGGGAACATACATTTTATTGCCATGCGTTTCGGCCTTTTCCCGTTGTTTTTTGGGTTGCTTGAATCTTGTTTTGGGATCAACCGGCTTTAATGATGAATAAAACGACATTTTTATCCTTGCTTGTCTTCTTTTTTTTCTGGCCGGCGGTGCTGTCGGCTCAGAAAGTGACTTTCCCGGTCACGCTCGATTATGACCTTTTGAGATCCGTTGTGGTATCCCAGGCGTTTGACAATGACCCTTCAAAAGAAAAAATCCTGGCAAATGACCAGTATAACTGCAACCAGGTCGCCATAAGCGATCCGCACTTCGGTCATGCCGATTCGCTTTTACGGTTTGAAATAAAGGTCCGGGCCAAAGCCGGACTGGCGATTTTCCAGGACTGCCGATTCCCTGTCACGTGGGAAGGGCATATTGTGTTTTTTCAGACGCCTGTCATTGACCCCGACACCCTGACGCTTTCTTTCAAAACAAAAGATTCCATTCTCCTGAACGAAAACCGTGAACCCGAAAAGATTACCGGCACCTTATGGAAACTTATTAAAGACAATGTGCACCGGCATATCGATTCGATACGGATCGATCTTGCCCCGCCGGTGGATGAGATGAAATCATTCCTTGCCGAAATGTTCCCTCTCAAAATGAGGCCGGAAGCTCAAAAAATGCTCGACAGCGTGACACCTTCAGACGTATCCGTTCAAAAAGCGGCTGTAAAAGTCAGTGTCGCAGCTGAAATCGACTCGGTCTACGACATCGATAGAACGTCAACGCCTGAAAAACTTTCTGAAACTGAAATGACGTCTTTTACAAAGGCGTGGGAATCCATGGATGCATTCATGGTCCACCTGATAACCGCTCTTCCGGACGGACTGCTCACCGGGGAGGAGAAGGAGATCATTTTCGAAACCCTTTTGGACACAAGATACCGGTTTATCCGGGAACTCCAGGAACCGGTACATTCAAAGGACTTTGTCAGAAATCAGTTTATTGTCGCCTGGGACAGGCTTTCCGTCATTTTCAGAAATCACCTGAAAAAGGAAGACCGTTCCGATTCCTGGCTGGGGTATCTAGCCTTTTTCACCTCAATGGACGCCCTGAAAGCCATCGATGCAATCGGACCCGCCGTGGGCATCGACATAAGCCGCAACGGACTTATAAGACTTCTAAGACAGATCTCCTTAACCAGAGAACCGGCTTTGTATTATTCAGAAGAAATCGATTCCGATCTGAGAAAAACACTCGGGCTCGAGCCGGTCATGGAACGATCAAAAAGGCCGCTTCATGAAAACAATGACAGCCCAGGCAGCGGCTCTGCCGGTGAATTTTTGCGGAACCTTTCACGTTTTTTTACCATTTCAGCAGCAACAGCCGCTGACACGGCCCGGGAAAATAATGATGCGCTTGAGGTCTGGGTTCCGCCGGAAAAAAATGTGCTCGCTTTTGTGGAAAAGACAAGAAAACTTTTAAATGCCGCCGGTGAAAAAATTCTTGAAAAGGGGGAACTCGCGACCCAACATCATGACCTGTTCATGATGATTACGGATGCGGTTGCCTGGCAGGAAAGCTGCTTCAGGCAGTTTCGGGTCAAAAAGGGTAAAATTCAGTATCTGAGGTCCTACAACAATACTTCGGTCGGCTTAATGCAGATCAATGAACGGGTATGGCGGGGGATATACAGCCAGGACAAACTGAGATGGGACATTCACTATAATGCGGATGCCGGGTGTGAAATCATCGAGCTCTACCTGAAAAGATACATTTTCAGAAAAATGAAAAAACAAAGATACAAAGAACTCGAAAACGACGACAACCTGGCAAGAATGCTGTATGCCCTTTACAACGGCGGGCCGGGCCAGTTTTACAAATTTCTGGGACGACTGGAAAAAGACGATTTTTACCTGAGTGACACACTCTTTTTCGAAAAATACCGGTGGGTGAAAAACAACCAGTTCGACAAAGTGACAATATGCCTTGTCGGGCGATGAGTCAACGACCACCCGAAAAGCGGGGTGGCTTGGCGCGTATGCATTCGCATCTCTTCGAGCCCGGCACAGAGGCCGGAAGGGCCCCTCTGTAATGAAGCAAAGACCCGGATGAGACATGCCCCGATATCATCTGGGAACTCCCCGGAAAAAATAATCGGTCCCGGTTCTGCCCTTGTTTTCGGCGAATACTTATGCTAACAAAACAAAAACCGGCATGAGTCACATGATTCAAACATCAGGCGGCAGCAACTCCCAACAGAACGCATATGACTGACAAAGGCCGGCTGGAACAGAACAAGGTTTGGAAATGTCACTGGAAGCAGTAAAAAAGTATTTTTCACAATACCGTATGGCGGATCGGATTATGGAGCTGGCACATTCCACCGCCACAGTTGAAGAGGCGGCAAAAGCACACGGGGTAAATCCGGATCAGATTGGAAAAACCCTCTCGTTTAAACTGGGGGAAACACCGGTTTTGATTGTTGTGGCCGGAACGGCAAAAATCGACAATCAGAAATTCAAACGTCTGTTTTCCAAAAAAGCAAAAATGCTGAGTGCTGATGAAGCACTGGAACATACCGGACATGAGATAGGCGGCGTTTGCCCGTTTGGTCTGGAAAGCCCCATCGATGTCTATCTGGATATCACATTGAAAAAGCACCCGGAAGTTATTCCGGCTGCAGGCAGCCGGAACGCTTCCATAAAGTTGACGACAGAGGAACTCGAAAGGTTCTCAAATTACAAAGAGTGGATCGATGTCTGCAAACACGCCTAGTTTCAATACCCATCTGTACCGGCCGACCGAGCAGTTTTCAAAAAAAATGGGAAAGGTGAAACAGTCCGATCCTCTCGGTTATAAGCGGATCATGCAGGTTGTCGGCCGCCTGATGGCAGACCCGGACGATGCAGACGGTAAAATGCACGGCCTTTATCAGGGCCGGTACAAAAAATATGTGGGCCGGCGGGACTACCGGATCATTTACTACTGGTGCAAATTGTGCCGGAAGGAGAACCGGCGGCTGGAAAAGGAATGCGATGACTGCGAGATCATTCCGGACAACAGTGTCATCTTCTTCGATCTTTATCATAAAAACGAGATGAAAAAATTCAAGAAGAATGTTTAAAGACTTCTTCTGAAGAGAACCGGTCACCTGCCCTGCGTTTTATTATAGACGCATTACCCGCTTCAAAAAACCGGCTCTTTTGAAAAGGAAATAAAATGAGTTTGATGTTCGAGGAACTGGACTTTCAGCCGACACCTCTCGGGGACTTGATTCTGCGGCGGCGTCGCTTGATTCAGCTCGGCGGACTCGATATCTATGAGATCAAGCTGGGCGAATATTTTCTGATGACGAGCCTGTTTCACGAAGCGGAAGTTCAGCTTGCCAGGCTCGGGCTTGGCGACATTGACAAAAAAGACCTCGATGTCGTGATCGGGGGACTCGGCCTCGGACATACGGCTGTTGCCGCACTGGAAGACAACCGGGTGAAATCGCTCGTTGTTGTGGAATATTTAAAGGGGGTGGTCGAGTGGCATCAAAAAGGGCTTGTCCCGCTGGGAAAGACCATAACGGGAGATCCCCGCTGCCGGCTGGTGAACAGTGATTTTTTTGCCCTGTCCCGTACCGTATCAAAAAGTTTTGACCCGGCGTATCCCGCAAAAAAGCATGATGCCATTCTTCTGGATATCGATCATTCGCCGACCAACGTATTGCACCAGACAAACACCCGTTTTTATACCGAACAAGGGCTGAAAGAGCTGGCAGGGCACCTGAAACCGGGGGGCGTATTTGGCCTCTGGGCGGACGGTTTCCCGGAAGATGCCTTTACCGATCTGCTGGGCAGGGTATTTAAAAGCGCCCGGGCTCATACCATTGAATTCGACAATCCTTTAACCGGCGGCTCGTCTGAAGGGTGTGTTTACGTGGCACGGGTGGGGCCGTGACACAAGTTTACTGTACGATGACGGGGCCCGGGAAATCCCGATATCCCGGGCCAGCCTACCGTCGGTCCGGGAGCGTCCCGTATCGATAACGGAAAAAACCACTTGCCGACGGGCATTTATCCCGCCGCATGAGAAAGGAGTTGACAACATGAAAACCGTTTTTGTCACCCCTGATTGGTGTATCGGCTGCAAACACTGCCAGATCGCCTGTGCAGTGCCTCCCTCTGAAAAGGCGGAGAAGTAAAACCGCCTTCCGGTTTTGCGTATGTAAGAATCAGTTGGGTCGGAATTCACTTTATCATAAGGCAATACGCGATGGCGGGAACCTCACTGTCCGGTACCCATCAATTTCAATCGTTTTTCAAAAGGAGGATACGGCATGACAAACCAGGATACCTTTAAAGCACTGGTAGTCGACAGGGAGGACAAAGGTCTTTCCGCGGAGGTCAAGGAACTGACGGTGGCGGACTTGCCCGATGAGGATGTACTGATCCGGGTGGAGTATTCCACCCTGAACTACAAGGAGGGGCTGGGGTTTGCCGACCGCAGCAATATATTCCGCATTTTCCCCATCGTGCCGGGTGTGGACCTGGCCGGTACGGTTGCCGAATCAGCGTCTCCCGGATTCAAGGCCGGAGACAAGGTCATCCTGAACGGCTGGAGCGTGGGAGAAAGATACTGGGGCGGATATGCCCAGATGGCCCGTATCAAATCGGACTTCCTGATCCCGCTGCCAGACGGTATGGATACCCGGAAGGCCATGTTCCTCGGTACGGCCGGTTACACGGCCATGCTCATGGCCATGACCCTGGAGGAAGCCGGGGTGACTCCGGACAGCGGTCCGGTCCTCGTCACCGGTGCTACCGGCGGGGTGGGCAGCAATGCGGTGGCCATTCTCTCCGGCCTCGGCTACGAGGTAACTGCCCTTACCAGAGGGGAAAAAGCCGCTTCCCACGAATATCTGAAGGAAATCGGCGCCAGTGCGATCACCGGTGGTGACGAATGGGCACAGGACCCCAAACCCCTTGAATCCCAGAAATGGGCCGGCGCTGCCGATACCGTCGGCAGCAAGGTGCTTGCCCGGGTGCTCGCCGAGTTGAAGCAAGGCGGATGTGCAGCGGCCTGCGGTCTGGCCGGGGGTGCCGATCTGCACACCACGGTCATGCCGTTCATCCTGCGGGGCGTGAGCCTGAGAGGGGTGGATTCGGTATGGTGTCCCAAGCAGAGACGGATTGCTGCCTGGGATCGCCTGGTATCGGATATGCCGGATACCGCCCTGGAAAAAATCAACAAGGTCATTTCACTTGCCGAAGTGCCCCGGTACGCGGAAAAAATCCTGTCGGACGGCATCACCGGCCACATCGTGGTGGATGTCAATGCCTGAAAACCAGTCCTTGAATGCCGATACCACCCGCAAACGGGAGATCTGAAAGGTAAAACCGGACATGAATTCAACCGCATCCGATCCCGCAAACAGACGCGGCTTTTATAAACGTACGGCAACTATTCTTTTCGTGCCCGCAGCTTTGAGCACGTTCATACTGGTTTTATGGCGCATCTTCGGACCACAAAGCGGTATGGAAGAACTGGGGATTATTTTTCCCTGGATCATTGCGGTGTTTATTCATGTAGTGGTGACCGTTCCGGCGCTGATTTGTGCCTTCAAAAGCCGTTCTCACCTCGGATTTTCCTGGCTCTATCTCTATTTCTTTCTCTTCTGGGCTTTTAACGGGTACCTTTACGTGAAGATGAGCGGGCTGGATATCGCTGCACAACAGAAATTGCATGCCGTTCAGAAACCGCAGGAAACCGCCCTGGCCGATCTCATCACCCGGATGGACACAACTGCGGTGGGAGGATATCCGGTGGATCCTTCCCGCCTGTCCGAGGTCAAAGCGCTGATCCTGTCAGGTGCCGACGTCACATACCGGCCGCCCGGCGAGGGTCTGCCCCTGATCTGCAGGGCGGCCCGAATCGATGACCCGGAATTGATCCGTCTCATGGTCTCCCATGGGGCCGATGTGGAAGGCAATGGGCGATCGTCCGCCTCTCCTTTGATGCGGGCGGTAAGGCAGAAACACACGTCGGTTGTGAAAACCCTGTTAAAGCTCGAAGCCGACCCCAATCACGCAAAATACAATCCATACACCCCCCTGATGACGGCGGTCAAGCAAGGAGATATACACACAGTGGCCGTCCTGCTCGATGGCGGTGCAAAGCCGGACCTGCATCCGACATCAAGCATCCCGCCGCTGCAGATGGCGGCCGGTAAAGGGAATATAGATATCATGGCACTCCTTCTGGATGCCGGGGCCGACCCGAATCTAAAGTCCTTTGGTTGGTCTACGGCCATGATCCGGTCGGTTCAGGCCGGATGTGTTCCCTGCGTCGAGGTCCTGATCCGTGCGGGCGGTAAAGCGGCCGGCCGTACGAAGGACGACGAAGGCGTCCTCATGCTGGCCAGGTCAAAGGATCTGTCAGGTGTACTCACGCTTTTTAAAACAGCGCCACCGATATCGAAGCCCGGTGACCGTTTCACCGAGGACACATTCAATGACCTGTTTCTCGCCATTCGCAACCGGGACTGGCAGGGCCTGAATCTGTTCCTGGATATCGGGGTCCCGCCGGATATCCGGAATGAAGAGGGACAGACGCTTCTTTTACTGCTGGCCTCCCGGAATTATCCCGGACCGGCCATTT
>CAYZHB010000039.1:9844-24328 GCA_964478245.1 uncultured Desulfobacterales bacterium
CGGCGCGGCAGAGGTCAAGGCAGCGACAACATTGACAAGCCACGGTGCGGATCCCGATATAACCGACAATTACGGCCGTACAGCCCTGATATTCGCAGTGCGGGCAGAGGCTTCAGAGATGAGCCGGCTTTTGATCAATCACGGGGCGGACGTAAACCACACAACCGCCAACCAGCTCTCCGCCCTTCACTACGCTGCAAGAAAAAATGACACCGGGCTGGTGAGGATGCTTCTGGATGCCGGTGCTCATCCCGATGCCGGCAGATCTCAGGCAGGGAGCGCCCCCTCGGCCCTGAACGACGCTGTAAAAGCGGGAAATCCCGCGATTGTCGAATCTCTGCTGGCCGCCGGCGCGTCCATCGACCCGGCCCGGACTGATGACGCCAACATGCTCCGTCGTGCCGTGGGGTCACCGGAACTGCTGTCGCTTTTTCTCGAATACGGACTGGCGCTTTCCCGGAAAGACGCATTCGGCAGATACCCCGTCACCTATGCCATGGTGCCGGAAGGACAGGATGCATTAAAGATGATGATATCCGCCGGTTCACCAATATATCTGGAAGACTGGCAAGGTCTCCAGCCCCTCTATTTCTGTGCGGAAAACGGTTATGCTGATATAATCCGGACAGCACTGAACCGAAGCGGCCCTCATGAAAAATTCCCGCCCGTGTATCTGCAGAACACCCTGCGTCGGGCCATACGCCACGGCCGTATCGAGGCGGTAAAAGTGTTGCTGGACAAGGGCATCCGCCTGAAATACAAATCCGAACTGGATACGGTGCTCCAGCACCCGGAACCGCCCGGAAACGATCCGGACGTGATCAGACGTATCCGTGAGCTTTATGATCGAGGGGTTTCCGGATAAAAGCACGGCGGTTTGAACAATAACCAATTTTGATTTATTGTAGGAAAAAGGAACCTGAATATATTACACTATACAGAGGAGCCATCATTTTATGGGCAATCTGACAGCCGGCACCAAAATTCCCTGCCGGGTAAGACGGACACTGGATACGGGGGACTTCTCCATCCTTCACCAGCTGACATGGTTCAACATGGCGGTTCACAGCGATGCCGAATATGCCAGGAACACCTGGTTCAAGGAGCGGTCGCTGGCCGGGCCGGTCATTTTCGCCGTGGCCGACGGTCTGGTCCACCACGCGGACAACGTGGCCGAACTGCTGGCGTCGGACGGGTTTGAAATCTACGCCTACATCGGCGTGGACAACATGAAGATTACCGCACCGGTCCTGTTCGGAGACACCCTCAGGTCGGACGCTGAAGTCGTGGATCTCAGACCCACCAAAAACCCGGAGCGGTTTTTGTTCGTCTACAGCAACAAAACTTACAACCAGCGGGACGAGCAGGTAATCGAATACCAGACCACCATGCTGGTCACGAAAAAGGGGTGACGGCAGGCGGCGATGCCCTGTGCATGATTTCCATCCGCCTCTGTGAAGAACAGGAAAGGCCGGCTGTGTAGCGGATCATCGCCCCGGTTAATTCGCCCTGCCGCTTACGCAACAAGGAGGTGCAGTTTATGACGATCCCGGACAATACCCTGTACCACCTGACCCAGAGCAGCAATCTGCTGAAGCTGAAGGGACAGGTTTTTATTTTCGACTACCCGGAACCGGCCCGGTCTGCGGAACAGGGAGCCGGTTTGGCACAGGGGATTGTCAGACCTGAGGACCTCGCCGGTGAAACCGTTTACGTGGTGATTTCCCACAGCCACGCCGACCATTTCAACCGGGAGATCTTTTCCTGGGCCGACACTATTGAAAACATCACCTATGTGCTCTCCCACGAGATCCCCGACCCGCCGGAAACCGCCCTTGGCATGAAACCGGGCCGATCGTTCGAGACGGGCGGAATGGCAATCTCGGCCTACTCCTCCACGGATGCAGGCGTCGCCTGTTCCCTGTTTTACCAAGGATACTATATCTACTTTTCCGGGGACAATGCCTTCTGGAACTGGGACGGGGATCTGGACGATGATATCTACATCCGGACGGTGCTGTCTGAAATCCCCCGGGAACCGCCCATGGATATTGCGTTCCAGGTGTGCGACCCGCGGCTGGACGGCAAGGGAGACGGGGGCATACATGTTTTCGCCCGCCATTTCAATCCCCGGCTACTGGTGCCAATCCACGCCTTCGGCCGGTACGAATTCAACCGCACCGCAGAAAAACGACTGCGGGAAAAGGGGTTTGACAACCGGTTCTGGTGTGTGGCCGGCAGGGGGCATAGCTGCCGGATTGACGACCTGTAACTGTGCATCACTCCGGTTTGAAAACAACCAACACTGTCTGGCCAGGGAAAGGGTGCTGTGGACTACTGTAAGCAGCGGAAACAATGAAGAAAACCGTGTTTAAAATCGCCGGAATGGACTGCCCGGCCGAAGAAAATCTGGTCCGGATGCAGCTGTCCGGCATGGGGTCCATCCAAACCCTCGACTTCGATATCCCCGGCCGGCAGATGACAGTACACCATACCGGTTCTCCTGAAAAGATTGCATCGGCGATTGACCACCTTGACCTCGGGGCTGAACTCTTGTATACAGGGCAGGCGGGTGGCGATATGATACTGGAAAACCGGTGGGACCAGCAGAAAATTCTCCGGGCCGTGCTCATTATCAATTTCAGTTTCTTTGTTATTGAAATGGCAACCGGCCTTTTATCCCGGTCCATGGGGCTTGTGGCAGACAGCCTGGATATGCTGGCGGATTCACTGGTTTACGGGTTGAGCCTGTTTGCGGTTGGGGGTACTGCGGTCCTGAAAAAACGGATCGCCCGGATGAGCGGCTACTTCCAGATGGTGCTGGCGGGCATTGGGTTTGCCGAGGTGATCCGCCGGTTCATTATGGTGGACACACTGCCGGAATTCCGGGTCATGACGGGGGTGGCCGCACTGGCCCTGGCGGCGAACGCGGCCTGCCTGTATCTGCTGCAGCGGTCCAAAAGCCGGGAGGCGCACATGAGGGCCAGCATGATCTTCACCAGCAACGACGTGATTATCAACCTGGGGGTAATCGCGGCAGGGGTTCTTGTATGTCTGCTGGAGTCGAACAAGCCCGACCTGGCAGTCGGCGCGGTTGTGTTTGTCCTGGTAATGCACGGGGCATTCCGGATATTGAAACTGGGTAAATAGCACACAGTATGCGAACAGCGGTTATTTCAGACATTCACGGGAATCTCGAGGCGTTCAACCGCGTACTCGAGGTCATTGACACCCTCGCGCCCGACCGGGTGATTTCCCTGGGCGACAACATCGGGTACGGGCCGGACTCCAACCGGGTCATGGACATTGTAAGAGAAAGGGAAATCGTGTCCGTGCTGGGCAATCACGAGATGGCGGTAAAAGACCGCCGTTTTCTCAAGTGGTTCAACCCGGTGGCAAAACAATCCGCTCTGCACATTATGGAGACCCTGAGCCCTGAAAATATCGAGACCATTTGCACGTGGGAAAAGGCACTGGTGCAGGACAACATCCGGTTCGTTCACGGCGCCCCCCTTGAATCGCCTTTTCTGTATCTCTTCCAGCTGCCGGATAACAACCTCGTCCAGAAGATGATCACTATGCCGGAGCCGCTCTGTTTCGTGGGCCACACCCATGAACTCGAACTGGTGACACTCGACGAGAAAGAAAACCTGGAAAAAAGGCCGCTCAAAGAAGAACGGGTCCTGCTGGACCCGGACCGCCGGTACATTGTCAATGCCGGCAGCGTCGGCCAGCCCCGGGATGAGACCAACGAGGCCAAGATGGTGCTCTATGACACGGTGCAAAACTCAATCGATGTGATTTTCGTGACCTATCCCTACAGGGAGACGGCGGAAAAAATCATCCGGGCCGGTCTGCCATCGTCTTTTGCGGAAAAATTGTACTGATACTATGAAAACAGTGGGAAAATACCGTGTAAGGGGGCTTCTGGGCAAAGGCGGAATGGCAAAGGTATTCAAGATCGAATACCCGGTCACCGGCAAGATAGGCGCCCTCAAACTCCTGGATCGGACCGCACCGAGAACCCAACCGCTCAAGGTGTACCGGAAAAACGCCCGGGACCGGTACAGGCAGCGGGACAACTGGCGGCTGCCCACTGTGGATGAACTTTCCACGATCCTCTCCCCGCCGAAAACAGGCCGGGATCACTGCATTGAACCGGCTTTCCATACAGGCCAGGAATTTCTGTGGAGCGCTGACCGGTGTACGCATTTAACCGCCTGGGGGGTCAACCTGGAGCTGGGATTCGTCTGCGACGGGGATCTGTCCAGTTTCTACCACGTCAAGGCGGTGTGCACCCCATGAGTGACTCGAATCGTGCCGCCCTGGCCACGGTGTTCCTGCTGACGGCGGTATTTTTCTTCAATTTCCTGGCGCGGTTGAACCTGGCCCCGTTCATGGTGCAGGTGGAAAATGAATTCAACATCTCCCACGGCCAGGCGGGACAGCTGTTCCTGTTCATTTCCGTGGGATTCGGACTGGCCCTCTTTCTGTCCGGGTTCGTGGCCGGCAAATTCCAACACGCCAGGACGGTGATCATCTCTCCCGGCATGCTGGGGGTGGTCCTGATCCTGCTGTACTTCACCCCTTCCATTCTCTGGCTCAAGTCCCTGCTTTTCTGCCTGGGGTTCTCCTGCGGTCTGTACCTGCCCTCCGGCATCACCATCATCACGTCGGTGCTGCCGGCCGAGCACTGGGGAAAAGGACTGGCTGTCCACGAGATCGCCCCCAATGCCAGTTTCATCCTGGCGCCGGCCATCGCCGCGACTGTGGAGGGAATATTTTCCTGGCGGGACATCTTCCTGTTCCTGGGCATCGGGTCCATCATCATGGCGCTCGCTTTCGCCCGTTTCGGCAGGGGCGGCAATTTTTCCGGGCAGGCCCCGAAACCGAAAAACATTCTCTCGCTCCTGAAAACCGGCCGGTTCTGGATATTTACCGCCCTGTTCGCCATGGGCGTGGGCACCACATTCGGCAATTTCAGCATGCTGCCGCTCTACCTTGTCAGCGAACACGGCTTGAGCAAGGCCTGGGCCAACCAGCTGATCTCGTTTTCCCGGATGCCCTGCCTGCTCGTGGCCCTGGGATCGGGCCTTGTGATCGACCGTATCGGGGCCAGGGCGACTATCTTCATTGCCCTGAGCACGGCCGGTCTCCTGACCGTGGCCGTGGGGATTCTGCAGGACCATCTGCTGCAGGTGGCGGTGCTGCTGCAGCCCATGCTGGCGGTGGCCTTCTTCCCGGCCGGATTCGTCGGCATCTCGCACCTGTTCGATGCCCGTAACCGGAGCCTGGCCATCTCGCTCATCATTCCCCTGGCCTTTATCACCGGCACGGGCATCGTACCGTCCGTCCTCGGCTGGTTCGGCGATCACGGATTGTTCAGGCTCGGTTTTGTCCTGCACGGCCTGGTTGCCCTGTGCCTCATGAACGGTGTCTTTCTACTCCCTTTTACCAGCTGGAAAGAACAAGAGCGCTGAACGCAAAGGACTACCAATGAATCAAAACGGAAAATTCGACCCGAAGAAACTTCACAAATTAAACGACCCGGACCGGTTGATCGATATCCCGCCGGACTATATATGGGACAGGCTGGATATAGAGAAAGAGACCCCGGAAGTGCTGGTTGAAATCGGGGCCGGCACCGCCTTTTTCTGCAGGGCCTTTCTGGAACACGCAGAAGGGGCGACAATTTATGCCTGTGACGTGTCTGACGTGATGCTTGACTGGGTCAGGGAAAATGTCGTGCCGGTACATCCCGGCATCGTGCCCGTGAAAACCGGCAAGGATCGGGTACCGCTTGATGACGGCATTGCCGACCTGGTGTATATGATCAACCTCCATCATGAACTGGACACCCCCTCGGGAACACTGGCGGAAGCCTTCAGAATCATGAAACCCGGCGCCGCCCTGTTCATTGCGGACTGGAAGAAAAAGGAGATGCCGGACGGCCCGCCGGAAAAGATCAGGTGTTCAGCTGAGAAAGTTAAAGAACAGTTGATCAATACCGGATTTCAAAACGTTCATATTGATAACGGCCTTGAAAAACATTTTCTGATAACGGCCCAAACAGAATAATATAAGAGGAGAGAGACTTTTGGCAATTCCGGATTTTGTCCACAGTATTGTTGACCTGCTGGCATCACAACCGTTCATCGCGGCGGCCGTTTTGGTCATCGGCGCCATTCTTCTGTATTTCAGACCCAAACCGGTTTTAAAGGTGATGGTGATTTTCTTTATCGTGGTCTGCCTGTTCTGGTTTGCCTCGCTGCTCGGCGGTACCACATTCAACGGCCTGTTTCACAAAGACAAAATGATACACCGCTCAATAGAGTGACCCGCCCGGCAACTCATCTGCCGCCGGAAATTTGATACGATCCGATCCAGCCTGTTCGACATTTCCACCGGTAAAATGGGCCGGGCCGAAGGCAATCCGGCAAGGGCGAAATTCAGGGAAGACCGGCGGTTCCATAAAATACGTCACAAACAGGCCGAAAGGGTATTTGCTTGACGGCGTCACCGGAGAAGCAGTATACTGTCCCGGCAACCAACAGACAAAAACAACAGATGAGGCAGCCAAATGGAAGAAACGATGAAACAACTGACACTGGAATTTTTCGGCCGGGGAAAATACAAGGTTTCTCCCGAGGCCTTCTTTGAAACGGAAAACGGATTCCTGCTGGATGTACGGTCAAAGGAAGAAGCCGAGTCCATAGCCATTCAGATGGGGTGCCATCCCCATATCGAATGCCGGAATATTCCGGTTGACGAAATTCCGGACCGCATGGAGGAAATTCCCAGGCACAAACCGATCGGTGTATTCTGCCAGGCCAACGTCAGGTCCTCGATCGTGTATGCCTGGCTTTTGTCAAAGGGTTTTCCGGATGTACGTGTGATTGTGGGCGGCTTCCCCGCTCTCACCGAGGCACTGCTGCCGGGAAAGGTGTTGAAGGCATCCCTGAGTGCCGGACAGGCCGGTTCATAAATGACCACCCTTTTCATCACGGCGGCGTGCATCCTGGTTGTTGCCACCCTCATGACCATGGTGGGCAAAGGCGGCGGCAATTTCTACGTGGTGATTCTGACAATTGCCGGTGTTCCCATGCACGAGGCGGCGACGACCGGCCAGTTCATCCTTTTTGCCGCATCAGTCGCCGCCCTGATCGTCTTCCAGAAAAACCGGTCGATATCATGGCCCATGGCGTTTCTGGTCGGCGGTTTCACTGCCCTGTCCGCACTGGCCGGGGGGTATTTCTCTTTTCTGTTCAGCGGGTTTGCCCTGAAACTGATATTTGCTGCGATGCTGGCGGCCGCCGGTGCCGTCATGCTGATGCCGGTTTCCGAAAAACATCATAGGCCCCAAAAAAACCGTTTCGGTGTCCTCACGGTGCCGTCTCCAGGCACCGGGACCGACTACAGCGTAAACCTGTGGATCGCCGTCCCGGCTATGGTCCTGACAGGTTTCGGCGCCGGCATGGTGGGGGTGTCCGGCGGATCTTTCCTGGTGCCGCTCATGGTCGTGGCCTGCGGTGTCCCGATGCACACGGCGGTCGGCACATCCGCGACGTTGATCGCGGCCACCGCTCTCATGGGCTTTACCGGACATGCGCTCCAGGGCGATTTCAACCCGGCATGGGCGCTGCCTCTGGCCGCTGTTACCGTGGCCGGCGGCCTGGCGGGCGGAAAACTGGCGTTGAGCACAAAACCGAAAAACCTCAAGACATTGTTTGCCTGGACCAACTGGCTTGCCGCGCTGTTTATGCTGATCAACGCGGTCCTTACCCGGGGAGCCTGAGACGGTAATGATTCACAACCGCACCCATGTGATTGTTTTCGGTAGTATACCGGCATCATCCTGGTACCGTGTGCCTTTGCCCTGCTCTCTCCTTATCACCTTCTCCCAGTGACTTAAAACCGCTCCATCCTGCGGCCCACCAGGCACACATGCCGGCCATGTGGTTGAACATGTTCCTTTTTACCGGGACTTTATAAAACCGGTATATTATAATAACGCCGTAACCCCCCAAAAAAAGGAGGAAGATCATGACGACTGAAAACCAGACCGACCTGCGCGAGGAAGTAATGACAACTTTCAGTGCTTACCGGAAACTGATGCCGGCAGTGGGAGACGCATACGATGTGCTGCCGGCGGCAGTTTACAAGGACGGGGCACTGAGCGGAAAGGTGAAACGGCTGATGGCGCTGTCCGGATCACTGGTCCACGGCTGCCGGGCCTGCATCCTTTTCCAGACAGACCACGCCCTGAACCTGGGCGCCAGCGTGGCGGAAATCCTGGAGGCCTGTTCGGTGGCGATCAGCCTGGGCGGGACCATGGCGGCCGGAGAAACCACGCGCGTTATCAAGTTCCTTCAGGAGAGAGGACTTATTGACGTATCATAACAAAGGAGAAGCAAAATGAAAAAATCAACAGGAAAATATGTGCTATTTGCCGCTGTTGTATTATTTGCTGCAGTCACCACCTGTGACGCTTGCGATGTCTGTCCCTCGGGGTGCACGTACACCAAAATCCAGAGGGCCATCGATGACGCGGCGAGCGGAGACACCATCGAGGTATGTGACGGCACCTACTATGAAAACATCGATTTTCTGGGAAAAAACATCACGCTGATATCTCAAAACGGACCGGACACCACCATCATCGACGGGAGCGATGACGGGCCGGTGGTCAGTTTCACCGGGGGTGAAGGAGCCGCTGCCGTCCTGTCGGGATTCACACTCCAGAACGGCAGCGCGGGATACACTTACGGCGGGGGCATCTACATCGAGGGCGCCTCGCCGACCGTCACCGACTGCATACTCACATCCAACACGGCCGCCTACGGGGCCGGCATCTACATCCATTCGGGCACTGTCAGCGTATCCGGCTGTACGTTCGACCGGAATGTCAACACGGGAGACACCGCCCTTTTTGACGGCGGGGGCATATACTGCAGCGAGGGGTCGCTTGCCGTCACCGGCTGCACCTTTGAAAACAACTACGCCAGCCGCCACGGGGGCGGCATCTTCTGCACCGGCTCGACACTCACCCTGAGCGACAGTACTTTCACGGATAACGGCTGCCGGACGCACGGCTCCAGCGATGACACCGGCGGCGGTGTCTCCCTTGTATCCTCATCAGCCGCCATAACCGACTGCACCTTTGACGGCAACACAAGCACCTATGGGGGGGCCGTGCGGGCAGACGAAGACTGCGACAGCCTGACGATCACGGGCTGCACCTTTACCGGGAACGAGGCAGAGAACAAAGGAGGCGCCATATACAGCGCGGCCCCCTCCCCCCGGATCGAGGACTGCACCCTGTACGGGAATACAGCCGCATTGGACGGCGGCGGGATTTACCTCTTCTCCGCCGCCGCCGGAACCGAGCTGACCGGTTTAACGGTTCATAAAAATCAGACCACCACATACGGCGGATACGGTGGAGGACTGGCCTTTTACGGCAGTACGGCCGCACTGGAAGAGTGCACGGTGGCAGACAACTCGGTCAACGGCGCAGGCGGCGGTCTGTTCCTGGACTTTGCTTCGGATGTCTCCCTCAGCGGCTGCCGCATCAGCACGAATACCGCAGGCGGAGACGGCGGAGGGCTGTTTGCAATGGATTCCTCCTCCCTTACCCTTGTCAACACCGTGGTGAACCGCAACCAGGTGCTCGGGGAACTGCCGGGCTTCGGTACCGGCGGCGGCATCGCCCTCTACAACTATGCCGATGCCGAACTCGTCAACTGCACGGTCCGCGGCAACACCGCCACCGACCACGGCGGCGGCCTCTACTGCCAGCAATCCACGGCCACCATTGCCAATTCCATCTTCTGGTTTGACACGCCTGAAGAGATCTACACCGAATACAGCGATGACCCGGCCGTCACCTATTCCAATATTCAAGGCGGTTTTTCCGGTACCGGCAACATCGACAGCTTCCCCTCTTTCGTGACCATCAGCGACAGTCACCTGCGGGAAGGCTCTCCCTGTATCGATGCGGCCGGGACCGCCGGAGCGCCGGCAACGGACATGGACGGCGACAGCCGGCCCCATGGTACCGGGATCGACATGGGGGCCGACGAGTTCACCGAGGTCAACTACCCTGAACTCCAGATTCTGGCCAACGGAGAGGCCGGGACGGTCGAGATCAGCCGTTCTGAGACGGCCGAGGTGGGTTTCACTCTTTCTCTGGAAAGCAACGGACGCACAGACGAATCCGATTTCTGGATCATACAGGGCGGCCCCTACGGCCTTTATTTTCTCGACCCTTCCGGCTGGCAAGCTTTCCCGCCGGTAACACCCTTTTACCAGGGTGCACTGGCGGCCCTGCCTCCGTATGAATCGCCCGCGATCTCCCTTGAAGGAGCGGCCACCGGCGACTACTATTTCGTTATTGCCCTTGACACCATGATGGACGGCGAGATTACCTTGGATCAGCTCTTCCAGAGCTGGGTGCACGTGGTCCTCAGCGAGTAATGCCCGGCTTTTAAAAAACCGCTGTTTTGAAACGGTCACATTTTCCCCGCCGACAGGCGGGGAAACCGCCCTTTTCCGTTAAAAACGGGCATTATTTCCGGAAGCTCCTGAAACCGGCGGCTTGCTTGTCCGCCCGGCTGAATGGGATGGGAACAAAGCACCTTACGGTTTCACCTGTTGCCGGTTGGCACCGGCGGGCCTCCGACAAAAAAACAGTCACTACCAGATGTATCTTAAAATCTGATGAAAAATCATTTATAATCAGGGCATAAAACCGGAAAAAGACTGAAAATGAAAAGGAGAGACCAATGCTGAAAGACGGTGAAAAAGGCGTGATCAGACAAAAGGGAAAACCGGAGACGTACGCGGTGGCCCCGCATGTTCCCTGCGGCGTGATATCACCGGAAATGCTGCGAAAAATTGCGGACGTTTCCGAAAAATACATGGCTTCGGCCCTTAAAATCACCAGTGCGGCCCGGATCGCCATAATCGGAGTGGACGAAAACGAGGTGGACGACATCTGGCAGGATCTCGGCATGGCACCGGGAAACGCCGTCGGCCTCTGCGTGAGGAGCATCAAGGTGTGCCCCGGGACGACCTACTGCCGGCTCGGACTTCAGGACAGCCTGGAAATGGGCATGAAACTGGACAGCATTTACCACGGCATGAAACTGCCGAGCAAGATGAAAATGGGCGTGAGCGGCTGCCGGGTCCAGTGTGCGGAAAACTGCATAAAGGACATCTCTCTTTACGGCACGAAAGAGGGGTGGACCCTGATGGCCGGGGGCAGAGGCTCCGCAAAACCAAGACTTGCGGACACGCTGGCCGAAGGCCTCTCTTCCGGGCAGGCCGAACAGGCGGTTGCCAACCTGGTGACCTATTACAGGGAAAACTCGAAACGCGAGCGGATCGGATTCATGATCGAACGGGTGGGACTGGATACACTCAAGGCCGCGGCAATGGAAGGCCTGTAGAAATAACCCCCGGCAGACACATGCAAAAAAATCCCGGAAATTTATTGACAAAAACAACAGTTTCATTACAATGCATTCAGTCATCAAGAAGGTGACTGCGTGTTTTCAAGCTTCCCGCATTGCGGGTGGTTCTTGAATGTAAATTAAAAAATTTATAATCCCATACTGAACAAAAGCCACGAAGGCGGCAGACCGGCGAACCGGTATCCGACTCGTGGCTTTTTTGTTTTCGGGATATATCAAAACGATATCGGAAGAACGACTATACTACTATTGCAGCAGGGGATATGACACAGTTAAAGATTCTGGCAGCGGTCCTTTTTTTGCTCTGCATGACAACCGTACCCGCCGGGGCCGAAAGGATCGAAAAGGACACAAACAACGACGGCAAAATCGACCGGGTTCTGATTTTCAATGAAAGCGGCAAAATTGAAAAGCTTGAAATCGACAGCGATCATGACGGGGTGATGGACAAGTGCCAGTTTTATGAAGATGAATCGGTGGTGAAGATCGAACGGGACACGGACCAGGACGGCAGAATCGATGTCAGGGACTTTTTCCGGGACGGGAAACCCACCCGGCAGGAACGGATTGAGCCGCCGGACACCATTTACCAGGTGACACTTTTCACTGAACAGGGAGAGCCGGCCGAGATGAAAAAAGACACCACGGCCAGCGGAAAATTCAACGTCTTTTACCGGTTTAAAAAAGGAACGCTTGCAACCGTTGACCGGGATACGGATGAAAACGGCACAATGGATGTCCATGAAAAATATGCTGACAACAAACCGGTGGAGCGGCGGGTGGACCATGATGAAAACGGCATCCCGGAACAGATCATCCGCTACAATGACAAAGGGCTGCCGGCTGAAAGCCGCCATGATCTGACGGAAGACGGCCGGCTGGAAACGCGCCGGCTTTACCGCGACGGGAATGTCATTCGTTCGGAAAAGGACGGGGACGGAGACGGCACCCCCGAAATTGTCACGGAATTTGAACAGGGCCGGCCGGTCTCCCGGAAAGAAGACACCAACGCGGACGGCCGTTTCGATGTATTCTCCGTGTTCAGAAACGGAAAAATCTCGTCCCGGGAAAAAGACACCGATTATGACGGCACCATCGATTACGTCTGCAGATTTGATACAAATGCAAAGCCAAAAGAGATCAGGAGAGATACCGACAACAACGGCATCATCGAAGAGCACACCTTTTTTGAAAACGGACGGATGCAGCGGCAGACCCTGGATGAAAACCAGGACGGAAAAACTGACACCAAAATCTTTTTCAACAGGAAGGAAGAGCGGAAAAAGGCGGTATCCGATACCGATTTCGACGGCCGGTTCGACACATGGCAGTTTTATGAAAACAAAGATGTGGCCCGGATCGAAAAAGATGAAAACAAAGACGGAAAGGTCGATCTGAAGGTGATCTACAAAGACGGCCGCAAGGAATACCTTGTCAAGGACACCGATCACGACGGTTTTTTTGAAATCACCCAGAGGTTCAATCACCCGGACTGGTCCCTAGTGGTGGAACAGGATGCGGACAAAGACGGTGTGACCGAAGCTGAGTTTTTCTATAAGGACGGGGTGCTGCGCCGGAAAAAGATCGATGATGACAAGGACGGGCGTCCCGACCTGATCGAATACTACAATGCAGCAGGCTCACTTGTGAAAACCGAGGAAAACGAACTTGATACGGGCAGGCTCACCCTTACGTGGTTTTATAACGAAAACGAACAGGGGGTGAAAGCGGAAAAAGACAAAGACGGCGACGGAGAGACCGAAGTATGGTTTTATTACGAAAACGGCCGGGTAACAACCGTGGAAGAAGACACCAACGGAGACGGGCAACCGGACATCTGGGAGACGTACGACGAATCGGAAGCACTGGTAAAGCGGGAAAAAGACCTTGATTTCGACGGGCTGCCGGATGTGACGGACCGGCCGGGGGAGAATACCGGCAATGAATAGGCGACACAAACCAAAAGATACGACTGGAAAGGGGATTGACGGATGATTGGATATCTTTCTCAAGGCACGGGGGTAATGGGTCCGATATTTGAATTTTTGGCCAAAGGCGGGGTTCTGGTGATCCCCATACTGCTGTGCTCGGTGTTTACCGTGGCGATTTTCCTGGAAAGACTCATTACCTTTGCCCGGATGCGGAGCCGGGGAGAAGGCCTTGCCGAAAAAACGGCCGCTCTGATCAAGAAGGGCAGAAGTGAACAGGCCCGGAAAAACGCCCGGGAGAGCAACTCCCCCATGGGCCGGATTCTGGCCGCGGCCATAGATGCCAAGGATTCGGACAGGGAGGTGCTGGAAACCGTTATGGTAAATGCCACTGAAGAGGAGGTGCGAAACCTCTCCTCCTATACCCAGGCTCTGGCTACCATCGGCAACATCGCCCCTCTGCTCGGGCTTCTGGGAACGGTTGTCGGGATGATAAAGGCGTTCATGGTAATCCAGGAGATGGGCGGCAAGGTGAACGCGGCCGTTCTGGCAGGCGGTATATGGGAGGCCATGCTGACCACCGCCCTGGGGCTTGCAGTGGCGCTTCCCACCATGGTGATGCACAGTTACCTGATCGCCCGGGTGGAACGGTACGAGGCAAGGCTCCAGAAAGGGACCGTCACCTTTATGAAAACCATAACCCGCAAATAGGAGAGGACATCCATGCTGGTTCACCGCAAAAAAAGGCCCCGGTATCAGATGTCAGCCCCGCTGACGCCCCTGATCGACATCGTTTTCATGCTGCTGATTTACTTTTTGCTGACCACCAGCTTCATGGTGGACGAAGGCATAAAAGTCAAGCTGCCCCAGGCCAAGGCCTCCTCTCCCCAGACACAGAAAGAGATAACCGTTTACGTGGACAGGGACGGCAGGGCCTATATCCACAACAAACCGGTGCCGGACGAGCTGCTGTTTAAGAAGCTGAAGCAGATGATCGGCAGCCGGGCCGACAAACTCGTGGTTGTCAAGGCGGACCGGGCGGTGGCCCTGAACAAGGCGGTCCGGGTCATGGATCTGGCCAA
>CAYZHB010000040.1:0-24205 GCA_964478245.1 uncultured Desulfobacterales bacterium
ACCTCGGAGCAGCCCAGGACGGGCTGCGAGAATGAGGCAGAGGAAGTTCCCCGCCTCCTGCATCTGGAATTGAATAAATTCACCATTCAGTGAGTCGGACAGGCCTTGACAGGTGAGCCATAAAAAAATATAAAAGTTGTATGATGGTGTAATTTACAGGGAGGAAAATTCTTAACATGCCCGATTTTACAAAATTCGTCGATTTTGAGGCCATCGCCACCAACATTGTGGCGTATCTGCCCAAAGCGCTGATTTCAGCGGCCCTGCTTATCCTTTTCTGGGGGATCAACCGGGTGCTTCAGCGGGTTCTCTCGAAAACGTTTGAACGGATCCACATGGAGAAGCAGGCCCGGGGGCTTCTGCTGCGACTCATTAAATTTGTGGTGTATATTCTGGCGTTCCTGACCATAGCGGATCAGCTGGGCATCAATGTCACCTCCCTGGTTGCCGGTCTGGGGATCATGGGTCTGGCCGTCTCATTTGCCGCCCAGGACACGATCAACAATCTTATTTCCGGTATCACCATTATTATTGACAACCAGTTCAACGAGGGCGACTGGATAGCCGTGGGCGGCCTCGATGCCACCGTCTCCCAGATCCGGATGCGGACCACGGTGCTCTCTACGTTTGACAACGAAGTGGTGGTGATCCCCAACAAACAGCTGGCCCAGGAGCGGATCATCAACTATACGCTCACCCCCAACGCCCGGGTGCGGGTCTTTATCGGCATCGCATACAAGGAGGATACCCACAGGGCAAGAGAGATACTTCTCAACACCCTTAAGGGGGACAACCGAATTCTTCCCGATCCGGCCCCAGGCGTGTGGGTGACCGAGCTTGCCGCCAGCAGCGTGGTGCTGCGGCTCCATTTCTGGATTCGAGATCCCATGGACAAATACCCCATGATGTGGGAGTACAACGAAAAGTGCAAGCATGCACTGGACGATGCCGGTATCGAGATTCCCTTTCCCCACCTCCAGCTGTTCCTGGAACAGACCGAGGGGGTGAAACTGCTGGCGCACAAACAGGGGGAGAAGGCGATATAGCGAAAACTCAGAGTTGTCGCCCGAATTTCAGGGCGTTTTTCGGTATGCTGTATCCAAGCGTATCCTGGACAAATTCGCTGCCGCTTTCCCTGAAGGCGAAATAGACAAGGCGGAAGTCTTTCAACGTCATCTTCTCGTTGGAGAGGGTATCGAAAAGCGCTTCCCGGTCACAGGCCAGATCCAGCAGCAGCGGCGGCACCGATTGAAACGCCTCCTGCACCGGCAGGTCCGCCGGATGGATCTTTTGGTCGGGTATGCGGTTTGAGGTGCCGGGCACCGGCTGCAGCAGGGTGTTCTGCCGGGAAAGCCGCAAAAAGAGCCGGGGATTGACTTTAAAGGCCGGTATAAAAAAAGAGAGTTCCTGGCGCCGGTCGGCTTCCCGGGTCACCCGGGCCAGGTTTGACAGTTCGATCATGTCCGCACAGGTGAGCGTGCCCATTTGTTTAAACGCCACCTTCAGCTTCCAGAACCCGATCCACAGGGCGGTTCCGTCATCAGGGCCGAAAAATTCTACCCTGAGCCGCCGTAAGCGCTTGCTGCCGATTCGCCAGAAGGCCGTGCAGTTTCTGCAGAAAAGCGCCGTCGTCCCCTGCGCACCGTCGAGGTTCCACCCGCAGTGGGGGCAGAGGCCGGGCGTGAAATCCAGATGATAACCGGGACGGGTGTTTTCAGGAGATACCGGTGCCGCCGGGGCCGTGACCTTTTTGCCGGACAGGCCGTCGAACACGCCGTTTTTTCCCTTGTAAAACGGGGCGAAAATGAGGCTGGCAATCTCGCCCACATGGATGCGGGCCTGTCGGTTCTTTTCATTGTCCGGTCCGGTCGGTGGCGGCTGTTTTCCAATACGCCCGAGAAGCTGTTTGCGGGTAATCGAGGGGGACAGAAACAGGCCGCTTATCCGGTTTTCCACGAAACCCAGTTTCTGGGTCTGGGAGCGGAACCCCAGCGATGCCGGCAGCTGGGTTTTTTCCACCGCGATAAAACTGGTGTCTACGACGCGGTAGGTAACCGATGAGGCGTCCATGGAGAACTCGAGTCCTTTAAACCGCCAGTAAGGCACGTAAAAGAGATGAGGGGCCGGGGGCGTTTCGTGTCGCGGCGCCATATAGAAGCACGGGTAAGGCTGCGCAATGATGATGCTGGCGGTCCGGCAGAAAGAACACCGGACAATATTTTCCGCCTCCCCGAGCACGGCGGGGGCCCCGCACTGGGGGCACTGGAGGTCTATCCGGAAGCTATAGCTTTTCACCGCAGCTGTTGCAGAAGTTGGCGTTCAGAAGGTTTTCCGCCCCGCAGTTTGAGCAGAACCGCCCTTTTTTCTGCGCCTCCCTGTCCACTTTGGTACCGCACTTCGGGCAGAAGTTGGTTTTGGCGGTCAGGTTTTTACCGCAGGCGCCGCACTGCTCGAACACCATGATCTGGTGGCCGCAGTAAGGACAGAAGCCGGCGTCCTCCGGTACGTTCATACCGCAGTCCGGGCATTCCTGCCCGGATTTTCCGGGTGCCGCACCGGCTGCACCGCCCTGTGCAGCAGCCGGACCGTACATGTTTGAGATCATGGCGGGCATCATGAAGCCGAGCCCCATGCCCATGCCCTGGCCGGCCTCGCCGGGGTTTTCCGATGCCTTTTCCATGGCGGAGGCGGCTTTCAGCTGCATGAGCCGGTTCATGTCGTCGAAAAGCCCCAGGGCGCTCTTGTCGTCCATGAGCTTCTGCACCTCCTGCGGCGGGGTGATGGCGTTTATGTAAAGCCCGGTGAGCGCGAGCCCGAAGCGGTTGAAATCATCCGCGAGCACCTTGCTCAAGCCCGCCGACCACTGTTCGTACTTGCCGGGAAGGTTGAGAATCGTATCCAGGTTTTCGCCCATATAGTCGTTCAGCCGGGAGACGATGACGCTGCCGAGGTATTCTTCGATGTTCGCGGTGGTAAAGGAGGGCATGGTCCCGATCAGGGAGTTGATAAACAGAAGCGGCTGGATGACCCGGATGTTGAACATGCCGAAGGCCCGCAGCCGGATAAGCCCGAGCTCGCTGTCCTTGAACGCCACCGGGTCCCGGGTGCCCCATTTCAGGTCGGTGAAGACCTTCATGTTGATGAAATAGGCCTCGGCTCTCAGGGGGCTTGAAAGTCCCCAGGGCACCGCCATGATTTTGTTCAGCACCGGTATGTTGGCGGTTTTGAGGGTGTGCCGCCCCGGTCCGAACACGTGGATGGCCTTGCCGTTGTAAAAGAAAACCCCGGCCTGGTTTTCCCGTACCACCATCTGTCCGCCCAGCTTGATTTCGCCGGATCCCGACTCCGGGATACGCTGAACGATCTCCTGCCCGGTTTTGTCAAACCACTCCAGAATTTCCAGAAATATGATGTTGTTGACACCCATCGCTTCCCTCCCTGTGAAAATGGTATTGCCCTGCAACGGCGGGCATTCCAAGTCATCCATCGGTCGCCGATTAATTCAATCTACCCCTTTCCGGCAGGCAAGTCAATAAGCGGCGAATTTTAGATTTACGGTATTTTTGTAGCCGTTTACCAGAGGGACGTTTCGGGTTGCTTGCCGTTTGAGCACCCCGTCACCTGCCTGTCCAAAGGTGAGCCGTCGAACAAATTCACCGTGTTTCAAGGACCGTATGTTGTTGTGAAAACCGGGTTTGTGTGATACGGTACCATGTTTGATTGGTTGTTTTCAAACCGGGGGTTATGCCCCCGGTTACAGCCGTCAATGATTGAAACACTTACGTGTTTTTTCCCGGCCATAGGCCGGAACGCCGAGCCACCCGCGAAGCGGGTGGTCGTTGACTAAGGTGTGGATGAAATCATGGAGAGGTTATGGAAAATATTGTAACGAGATTCGCCCCCAGCCCCAGCGGGTATCTTCATATAGGCGGCGCCCGTACGGCGCTTTTCAACTGGCTTTATGCCAGGAAGCACAACGGCCGGTTCATTCTCCGGATTGAAGACAGCGATGCCCAGCGATCGACAAAGGAATCGGTTGACACCATACTGGACTCGCTGAAGTGGCTTGGCATGGACTGGGACCTCGGTCCCTATTATCAAACCGAGCGGGGCGATATATACCGGGAATATATCGATAAACTGGTGGCTGACGGGCATGCTTACTATTGCGACTGTTCACCCGAAGAGGTGGAGGCCATGCGGGAGAAGGCAAAAGCGGAAGGGCGGAAACCCATGTACAACGGCCGGTGCCGGGAGAGAAATCTTTCCGCGGGCCATCGAACGGTTGTCCGGCTCAAAACCCCGGATACGGGCACCACGGTTGTCGAAGATGGGGTAAAGGGGAACACCGCTTTCCAAAACGATGAAATAGACGATTTTATTATCCAGCGGAGCAACGGGGCCCCCATGTACAATTTTGCCGTTGTGGTGGACGATATCACAATGGGGGTCAACACGGTGATCCGCGGGGATGATCACCTGATCAACACGCCCAAGCAGATACTTCTGTACGAGGCCTTGAACGCGGATATTCCCCTGTTCGCCCATGTGCCCATGGTGCTCGGCCCGGACAGAAAACGGCTGAGCAAACGGCACGGCGCCATGTCGGTCGGCGAGTACAGAACCATGGGATATCTCCCGGATGCCGTGCTCAACTATCTGGCCCGGCTGGGCTGGTCATTCGGGGACCAGGAGTTCTTTACAAAAGAGGAGCTGGTGGCAAAATTTTCCCTTGAGAATCTCGGCACATCCGCCGGCATGTTTGATCCGGACAGGCTCTTGAACCTGAACGCCAAACATATCCAGGCAAAGGCGCCCTATGAACTGGCGGAACACCTGTTGCCCCTGCTTCACGAAAGGGGGGTGGACGCCTGGAACGACCCGTTTACCCAACAGGTGGTGGCCACGCTTCAGCCCAGGAGCAAGACCCTGGTTGAAATGGCGGACAGCGCCCTTTTTTACTACAAAGAAGACATCGAGATCGAGGAAAAAGCCAAAAACAAGTTTCTAAAAACGGCCGCTGCCGAACCGCTGAAAAAGTCGGCCGATTATATTGAACAGCTTGATTCTTTTACGGAGAAGGATCTGGAAGATGTGTTCAAAAAGGTGATGGACGAGACCGGCCTGAAGTTCGGCAAAATCGCCCAGCCGGTGAGGGTGGCCCTGACCGGCACCACGGTCAGCCCCGGCATCTTTGAAATGATCCTGGCGTTGGGCCAAGAAAAAACGGTGGCGCGGATACGCAGCGCCGTGGCCCTTATCGAGGCGTCGGAAACGGACGGCCGGTAACAACAAGCAGCTTGTTTTGACCTGTTGGGAACAATCATGCTGGCAGTAAGGAATTCCCGGAGAGAAAAGGCCTTCCCCACAATTTACACCTTTTGCGACAATGAATTACACTGTTTTGACCATTGGTTCTGCCGGGTTGATACCATAGGATTATAAACTAACGGCTAATGCCCGTTGGGTGTAAGAGTGACGTCAGCGACCGCCCGAAAACCGGTTTTTTCAAACGGTTACGGTCGGTCCCGGGGCAAAACCCCGGTTGAAAACAGCCAACAACACCGCAAGGAGGAAAAAATGGCATCACCGGCAGACAAAGTGCCTGAAAATGTGGACGGGCCCTACTATGTGGATGAGAACTGTGAGTTCTGTGAAACCTGCATTGAAACGGCCCCTGAAAATTTTGCATCGCAAGATGACGAATATGCTTACGTAAAAAAGCAGCCGGAAAATGATGAGGAAGAAGCCGCCTGTCAGGAAGCCCTGGAAAGTTGTCCTTCCGAGGCCATCGGCGATGACGGGTAGCTGGCTGAAAAGGCGTCCGGGACAGGAACCCGGTCTTCTTTCCTTTTTCTTTCCCGGGCGCATTCCCCTATTCCGTTATTCATTTGCGCAGCTTGGGAAATCCCGCTAATTTTCGGACGAATACGCGTTCCATAAATGCATCCACCCATTGGTAAATATCTTCCTCCCGGATGCTTTCCCTGAGGGTGTGCATGCGCTGCCTGCGCTCCCCTGTTTCCATATGGGCGGCCGCGTAAAGGGTGTCGGCCACCGTTTCCAGATCATACGGATTGACGATCATCGCCCCCGCTTCAAGCTGGTCCCTGGCACCGGCAAATTCGCTCAGCACCAGTACCCCGTCTTCCGCTACGTTGGCCGCGCAGTACTCCTTTGCCACCAGGTTCACGCCGTCCCGCAGCGGCGTAATGAACGCGATATCCGCGGCCCGGTAAAGAGACAAAAGTTCCGTCCTGCCCACGGACCTGAACATGAAATGAACCGGAGTCCAGCCCGGCATGCCGAACCGGCCGTTGATTTCGCTGATTTTCAGTTCTACTTCCTCTTTCAGTTCCTGGTAGATCGGAATACTCAGCCGGCTGGGCACCACGAGCTGCAGCAGCGACATGCGGCCCTGGAGGGAGGGATACTTTTCCAGGGCCAGTTCGAATGCCGAAAGTTTTTCCGGAAGCCCTTTGGTGTAGTCCAGGCGGTCGACGCCCAGCAGGATATGGTCGGCATTCATATTGTCCCGGATCTCGGCCGCTCTTTCTCTGACAGCTTCAGTGGCGGCCTTCCGGGCGAATTCATCAAAGTCGATACTGATAGGGAAATACCCCGCGCTGATATCACGTCCTTCGGCTTTCACCGTCACCACCCTGCCGGTCCCGTGCACATCGATATCCCTGTCCAGGGTCTGGACGCATTGAATAAAATTTTCCCGGTCCTGATGCGTCTGGAAACCGATCAGATCGTATGCCAGAAGGCTTTCGATAATTTCTTTCCGCCAGGGCAGTTTGAAAAAGAGAGTGGCGGCCGGAAACGGGGTATGCAGAAAATACCCGATTTTCGAGTGGATGCCCATCGCCCTGAGTTCCTTTCCCGCGGTCATCAGGTGATAATCGTGAATCCAGACGTAATCGTCGTCCCGGATATTGTCGGCCGTGACCCGGGCGAATTTCCGGTTTACCGACCGGTATACCTGCCAGTAAGCCGGATCGAAGTTGCACCGGGTTTGAAGTTCGTGAAACAGGGGCCACAGGATTTCGTTGGCAAAGCCGTAGTAGTAGTTGTCCACCTCTTCCTTTTTCAGCATCACCGGTTCGAAACGGTAGCCCGTATCATCGGTCGAGGCTTCCAGAAGGGATTTTATCCGGGCTTTATCCCCTTCGGCCGGGCCGGGCCATCCGATCCACAGCCCGCCCCTGTCCCGGAGCACCGGCGCCATGGCCGTGACCAGTCCGCCGGACCCTTCCCTGACTGTCAGGTTGCCGGAGTCGTCTTGGGATATGGAAACCGGCAGCCGGTTGGATACGATAATGAGCCTGGATTTTGAATTGTCGGCCGTTGATGTGTTCATTTCAGATTTTCCCCTTTTTTATCGGTTGTTTCCAACCCTAACCCATGGCACAGCTCACGGGTAATGGGGAAATCATGTAATTTTGAATATCAGCGCCCCGATATTGATCCGGCACAAGCTCGACAAATCTGCAGGGAGCGGAATCTTACAGATTCATTCAATGGAAAAAAGCACGCCTGAATATCCCACAAAGCTGTCGCCCGGGGATTTGTCGTAACTGGTGGCGTATGCGACTTCAATCCCTCTTCTGGCGCCGAGTTTTTTTGCCGTGACAGATGCGGCCGCGGCAGCGCCGGCGCAGCACATGTTGTGCCGGGAAAGCCCTTCATCGATAATTTTGTCTTCGTCCATGGAGAGAATGGCATTGACAGCCTGTACGTCGTTTTCATCCCGGACCCATTCGTAGGCTTTTCGGCCGGTACCGGCCGGGGTGAACCCGAAAGCGGCGCCGTAATGGGTCAGGTCGGTGGAACCGATGGCAATGATGTCGAGACCGAGTTCTTCGGCTGCATGGAACGCGGCTTCGCCCGTCTTTACGGCATCGGGGGAGGGCGGCACGGCAGCGGGAACAATGGGCGTGCCGTCAAAAAAGTATTTGATGAACGGCAGCTGCAGCTCGATGGTGTTTTCATCCGGAAAGAGCGCCGGCCCCCTTTTTTTGATCCCGCCCTTTTCGGCCATGCCGGCGGCAAGTGATTCATGTATCTCCAGGTCGCCGAAAGGGGTTTCCCACGCACCGTGGGAGAGCACAAACGGATCGCCCCCGCGGGGCATGTGAACCCCGAAGATCACCACCGCATTCACATTCTTTTCCGCTTTCAGCGAGGCGATTACCCGGCAGGCCAGGCTCCCGGAAAAAATCCAGCCGGCATGGGGCACGACACCGCCGGCAAATGCGCCTTTGATAATGCCGTCCCCTTCGGTGAGATAGGTTTCGATTTCAGTTCTGCACGCTTTGGCGCTGTCCGGGTACCAGGCGCCCTTAAACGCCGCTTTTTTCCTTTCCATGATGTCCTCCTTGAGGTTCCAGCTTGGAACCGATTCCGGTTTTCAGCCAGTCTATCCAGGGGTCAAGGCCTTGTTCTTTTGTCGCGGAGACCCGAAACACCGCCATGTCCGGGTTGATCTCTTTTATGTTTTTCACTGCTTCATCCGCATCGAAATCGAGGTACGGCAACAGATCGATCTTGTTTAAAATGGCGCTCTGCGCCAGCCGGAACATCAGGGGGTACTTCAGGGGCTTGTCTTCCCCCTCGGTCACGCTGAGCACGACGGTTCGGGCATCTTCTCCGAGATCGAACTCGGCCGGACACACGAGGTTGCCGATATTTTCAACGACCAGGAGGTCGAGGTTGTCAAGATCGAACCGGCGGGTCGCGGATTCAACAAGATGGGTGGCCAGATGGCAGTCGCCGCCGAACTGGTCGGTGTTGATCTGGGTAACGGCCGCACCCGTGGATTTGAGACGGTCCGCGTCGTTTGTCGTACAGATATCACCAACGATCACACCGGTTCGGATACCGGGCATGATCCGGTCCAGGGTCTTGATAAGGGTCTCGGTTTTACCGGAACCCGGCGAACTCATCATGTTCAGCACAAACACGTTTTTTTCCCTGAACACGTTCCGCAGTCGCTGCGCTTCATTTTCGTTGGCCTCCAGAACCCTTTTCTGAATATTGATTTCCATGTCTGTTTCCTCGTGGTTGTTTGTTCCGTTCAGTCTGCCAGTTCAAGGGAGTCGATGTCAAGTTCCCTGCCGGCGATAATTTCCACCTCCCCGCTGCTGCATGCCGGACACCGGAAGGCGGGCGTTTCCGTCTCCCATTCATTGCCGCAGGCGCTGCAGCGCAGTTTCAACGGCACGTGCTCGATCACAAGCGCCGTGCCTTCCAGCGGCGTGTCTTTGGTGATAATTTCAAAACAGAACCGCAGGCTGTCTTCCACAACAGCGGCCATGCTCCCGATCCTGAGGTTCATGGTTTGCACCCGGGGGGTCTCTTCGTCTTCCGGTATGGATTCAAGCGCGATGGTCACCATCTGCTGGGCGATTCCCATTTCATGCATAAGCCGGTCTCCTGGTATTAAATTTTCTGCATCACCCGGTGAAAAGCGGGGGCCGCGTTCTCTATGGTGCTGTCCGGCACGCAGAAACTGAGCCGGAAGTGACCGGGTCCGCCGAAACCGCTTCCCGGCACCGCCAGGATCAGTTCATCCTGGAGCATCTGCACGAACCGGACATCGTCTTTCAGGGGCGATTCGGGAAAGACATAAAACGTCCCTTCCGGAATCTCGAACTCGAACCCGGCATCGGTCAGTATACGGCAGAGCATGTCCCGCTTTTTTTTGTAGGCGGCGATATCCACGGTGGCGTCCTGGATGTACGGCAGCACGCGCTGCATCAGGGCCGGCGCATTGACAAAACCGAGTATCCGGTTGGTCAGGGCCACGGCCTCCCGGATTTTCTCTCTGTACCGGTTTTCCGGACCCACGGCCACGTAACCGATTCGCTCCCCGGGAAGCGAGAGGTCTTTTGAGTGGGAATTGGCCGCGATGGTGTCGGGGTAGCAGTCAAATACCGAGGGCACCTCAACATTGTCAAACACGATTTTCCTGTAGGGCTCATCTGATACAAGGTAAATGGTTTTGCCAAGCTGCCGGCTCTTTTCCGACAGAAGATCCCCCAGCGCCTTCAGGTTTTCTGCGGGATAGATTTTGCCGGTGGGATTGTGGGGCGAGTTGACAAGCACGATCCGGGTTTTTTCCGTAATATGGCGGGCCATTTCCTTTATATCGATAAGGAAATCATCTGTGGCGGGAACCGTTTTGAGCTCTCCCCCGTGGTTTTCCGCGTAAAACGCGTACTCCACGAAAAAGGGGCGGGTGACCAGCACCTCCTCGCCGGGGTTCAAAAGCGCCTTGATAATCACGTTAAGACCGCCGGCAGCCCCGCAGGTCAGCACGATATCGTCCTTTTCCACCGAAACGCCCTGCTCTTTTTTCAGGGTCCCGGCAACCGCCTCCCGCACGTGGGGATAGCCCGTGTTGGGCATATAGGCGTGAATACCCGGGCGATCATCTGCTGCGACTTCTTCGAGCGCCTTCTGGAACGCTTTCGGCGGCGGCAGGTTGGGATTGCCGATACTGAAGTCAAACACGTTATCCTCACCGTGACTCGCCTTGAGCTCGGCCCCTTTTTCAAACATCTTCCGTATCCAGGAAGACTTTTCAATGGATTCCTCGATCCTTTTTGCGATGGTCATTTACGCGTCTCTCCTTTTTTCGTGAAACTGTTTTTGGAACCGGGCATACCGGCCTTCTTTTATGGCCTCCCTGATCTGCTTGACAAGACCGGTATAGTAATGGATGTTGTGGATGGTATTCAGCCGATAGGCAAGCAGTTCCCTCGATTTGTAAAGATGCCTGAGATAGGCGCGGGAGTGGTTTCTGCAGGTGTAGCACGAACACGCGCTGTCCACGGGGCGGCTGTCAAAGGTATGCCGGCTGTTGGCGATGTTGAGTGTGCCGCCCGAGGTGAAAAGCTGGCCGTTCCGTGCGTTTCGTGTGGGCATCACGCAATCGAACATGTCCGTTCCCATGCCGGCGAGCGTGACAATATCCCCGGGGGTGCCCACGCCCATGATGTATCTGGGTTTGTCCCCGGGAAGCAGCGGCAGGGTATGGGCGGCCATGTCGTACATCATCTGCTTGGGTTCGCCCACACTCAGGCCGCCTATCGCGTACCCGGGAAAATCGATCCCGCAGATCTCTTCGGCGGAGGCCGTGCGGAGATGGGGGAACATACCCCCCTGTACGATACCGAACAGGGCGTTTCCGGCCCCGTTGTCCTGCCAGTGGTGAAATCCCCGCCGGGCCCATGATGTGGTCTTTTTCAAAGCGTCAAGCGTCTCCTTTTCTCCGGCGGGATGTCCGATGCAGTAATCCAGGGACATCATGATGTCCGATCCGAGCAGCATCTGGATATCGACCGCTTTCTCAGGGGTAAAAAAATGGTTTGAGCCGTCAATATGTGACTGAAATGATACACCTTCATCCGTGAATTTTGCAAGTTTTGCCAGAGAAAAAAACTGAAATCCGCCGCTGTCCGTCAATATGGGCCTGTCCCAGCTGATGAAGCGGTGAAGGCCCCCCATATGGCGTATGACCTCGCAGCCGGGCCGCAGGTAAAGGTGGTACGTGTTGCCCAGGATAATCCCGGCACCGCACATGTGAAGGTCGTCCGTGGACAGCGATTTCACGGAGCCGGCTGTGCCCACCGGCATAAAAACGGGCGTTTCAATGACACCCCCTGCAGTGCGTATGCTTCCCGTCCGCGCCCGGCTCTCCCTGTCGTTGTTGAGCACCTCGAATTCAAACATGGCCTGCACCCTTCTATGCGATCATCATGGCATCACCGTAGCTGAAAAACCGGTAGTCCTGTTCCACTGCGCACCGGTAGGCAGAAAGCACTTTTTCCCTTCCGGCAAAAGCCGACACCAGCATCAGCAGCGTGGATTCGGGCAGGTGAAAGTTGGTGACAAGGGCATCCACACACTGGAAGGTGAAACCGGGATATATGAAGAGGTCGCACACGCCGCTGCCCGGCCGCACCGTGCCGGTTTCATCGGCAATGTATTCCAGGGTGCGCACGCTCGTGGTGCCCACGGCTACGATCCGCCTGTTTTCCGCCTTTGCCCGGTTGATCCGTGAAGCGGCCGCTTCGTCAACGGAAAAATACTCCGGATGCATCCGGTGGTCCCGGATATCGGCCACTCTCACCGGCACGAATGTGCCGTATCCCACGTGAAGGGTGATGGGGACGAATTCGACCCCCTTTTTCTCAAGCGACCGGATCAGGGTGTCGGTAAAATGGCGGCCGGCCGTGGGGGCGGCCACGGCTCCCTCTTTTTGTGCATAGACGGTCTGGTAGTTCTCCCGGTCTTTTTCGGATGCCTGCCCCTTCTCCCGTTTGATGTAGGGAGGGAGCGGCAGATCGCCGTGTTTCATGATAAATTCCGGAAACGGCTCATCACTGGTGAAGGCGATGGTGAAAATACCGTTTCCGCCGCCGGTGACCACCCCTTTGCCGCCGGGTTCGAATCGGATGGTCGTGCCGGGTCTGGGCGGCCGTGAGGCCCGGACAAGACAGTCGCATCGAAAGACCCCTTCTTTCCGGAGGGCCGCCATTCCCCGGGCATAGTCGATCAGCAGGACTTCCGCCTTCCCGCCGGTGGATTTCTTACCGGTCAGCCGGGCCGGCACCACCTTTGTGTTGTTGATCACCAGTACATCTCCGGCTTTTAAACGGGTGTCGATCTCTCTGAACAAAAGGTGTGAAACCGCCCCGCTCTGTTTGTCCAGGCAGAGCAGCCGGGATTGGTCCCTTTTTTCGGCGGGATACTGGGCGATTTTCTCCCCGGGGAGATGAAACCGGTAGTCGCTTAATGAATGCATTACAGCAGGCATTTTCCAAGGTAAACAAGGGAAAGGCCGGCGACCATCAGAAAACCGCCGAACCACCTCAGGGAATTTTCGGGAAAACTGGTGACCATCAGGATCATCTCTTTCATCTTGCTGGGGGAGATGAAATAGGGGAGCCCTTCGACGATCATGACCATGCCCACGACACAAAGAAAAAATTTCATATATAGTTTTACCTTTCGTTTCGTCAGAAGTGTTGAGCTGATAAAAATTAGCCGTGGCTGTTATTTACCACGGCAAATTTGTTCTACGGGTCACCTTTGGACAGGCAGGTGGCAGGGTGCTTTCTTAGCCGGGTTTGGCCGGCATCTTTTTTTAAAATCACGGAGGATTTTAAGATGTCGGTCACCTCGGAGCAGCCCTGGATGGGCTGCGAGAATGAGGCAGAGGAAGTTCCCTGCCACCTGCTGATGGTATAGAACAAATTCACCGTGTGTTATTTACGCATCGAGTGTGTTTTTATAATTTTCATGATATTATTGCAAGTTTAAAAATGGGTATTGATAATAATCCGTATCAGGGTTATAAAAAAACCTTTGACACATGGAAAGAGACACACGCATAACATAAACAGGGTGAACACGCAATATGTACGAACCGGTAATCGGCCTGGAAGTTCACGCACAGCTGAAAACAGAGACCAAAATATTCTGCGGCTGCGCCACCAGATTCGGGGAGGCGCCCAATGCCAACACCTGTCCCGTCTGCACCGGCATGCCGGGTGTTCTGCCGGTGTTAAACCGGCAGGCCGTCACGTTCGCGATTAAAAGCGCGCTTGCGACCGGGTGCACCGTGGCAGGGGAGAGCCGCTTTGACCGGAAGAACTATTTCTACCCGGACCTGCCCAAGGGATACCAGATCTCCCAGTATGCCTGTCCCATAGCCGAACACGGGGCCCTTGCCATAGAGACCGATGAAGGCGACACCAGGAAAATCGGCATTACCCGGATTCACATGGAAGAGGATGCCGGCAAACTGATACATGATCCGGGCAGGGGAAAAACCATGGTGGATTTCAACAGGACCGGCGTTCCCCTGATAGAGATCGTGAGTGAACCGGATATGCGGTCCGCCCGGGAAGCCGGGGCCTACCTGAGAAAGCTTCACGCCATCCTGCTTTATATCGATGTCTGCCACGGCAACATGGAGGAGGGCAACTTCAGGTGCGATGCCAATATCTCGCTGCGCCCCGGGGGAGAGAAAGCCTTTGGCACCCGGACCGAGCTCAAGAACCTCAACTCCTTCAAAAATGTGGAAAAAGCGATTCAGTACGAGATAGAGCGGCAGACGTACGTGCTCGAAGCGGGCGACGAAGTGGTCCAGGAAACCCGGCTCTGGGACCCGGTAAAAAATGTCACCCACGGTATGCGGGGCAAAGAGGAGGCCCATGATTACCGGTACTTTCCCGATCCCGATCTGGTGCCGCTGATCGTTGATGACGAGTGGATAGCGCGGGTCAAGGAGACGTTGCCCGAGCTGCCCGATGAAAGACGGGACCGGTTTGTCAAAACGTTCCACATCCCGGCATACGATGCCGGGGTGCTCACCTCCTCGCGGCAGCTTGCCGACTATTTCGAGGAGACGGCCGCCGGTCTTTCCGACAAAAAGCAGGCAAGCAACTGGATAATGGGTACTGTCCTGGGCATGCTGAACAGCCGGGGGATCACGATCGCGGCGTCCCCCGTTTCCGCCCGCTCCCTTTCCGAACTGCTCAAACTGCTGGAGGACGGCAGTATCAACGCCGGGGCCGCCAAAACGGTCTTTGATGAAATGGCGGAAACCGGTCGCTTCCCCGGGGAGATTGTAAAGGAAAAAGGCCTTGAACAGGTGTCGGATGCAGGGGCACTGGAAAATATCGTCGGGGAAGTGCTCTCGGAAAATCCCGATGAGGTGGCTGCCTACAAAGGCGGCAAGTCAAAACTTTTCAGCTTTTTCATGGGGCAGGTGATGAAAAAGACCCGCGGAAAGGCGGATCCCAAAGTGGTGACCCAACTGCTGAAAAACAAACTGTAAAATGAGGTGGCAAATTGATACACAGGCCTGTAAAACCCTTTCACCGGAAAGCTGGCAAGCTGCTCCTTTTCATTTTAATCGCCGTATTCGCGGCCGCGCCGTTCGCGGCCGCGGACAGTGAGGGAAAAAGCGGGAAGACCGCGCATGACCATGGGGAAGGGGGACAGGTTGAACCGTTTCTCTCGGTCGATGCCGGGGCCGATGAAAACGGCGTAAAAAAAATCGTGATACTGCCCTTCAACATAAACGCTGAAGAAGAGCTGACCCACATCCGGGAAGGGATCGTACAAATGTTTACCACGCGGCTGTTCTGGAAAGATCGTGTGGCGGTGGCGGATAAAAGGGATGTCAACAGGTCTTTTGAAGAATTCAGCGGGCTCTCGAAGGCCCGGATGGTGAAAGGGATCGCGCGTGAGGCCGGGGCCGACTATGTCCTTTACGGCAGTATCACCGAATTCGGCGGCGCTTTCAGTCTCGATGCCGCGGTATACGATGCCCAGGGGGACCAGGCGGCGGTCTTCTACACCCAGGCATCCGCGATGGACCGGATCATTCCCGAGCTCAGCCTGGTGGCGGCCAGAATCAGCAAGACGGTTTTCGACAGGACAACAGAAACGTATGCCAGGATCGAGGAGAAAGAGGTGATGTCGGAGCAGAAGCTGAAACGGATGAATCCGGAAAAGATGATGCCCTACCAGCAGAATAAAGCCCGGGAAAAAGACAAGCCGTTCTGGATGTTCTGGAAATTCTGGGATTAGAAATATCTTCTGCCGCTACAAAACCCTTTTGAAAAGCTTTTCCATGTCGGCGCCCTTCCATTTCAGCATGGTCGGCCTGCCGTGGGGGCAGTAAAGGGGATTGTCACAGGCGTCAAGATCGGATAAAAGTTTTTCCATCTCTTCGGTATTCAGCGTCTGGTTGGCCCGGATCGAACCGTGGCAGGCCGCTACGGTCAGCACCTCGTCAAGCCATTCGCTCTGCGGGGCGGTGGCGGTTTTTTTCTCCAGTATTTTTTCCAGGATTTCGATGATGAGCGGGCAGACCGCTTTGGTATCGATGAGTGCCGGCACCGCCTTGACGGCAAAGGTTTCCTCTCCGAAAGGCGCGATGATAAAGCCGAGCGCCGCCAGATCCGGTACAATTTCCTCGAGCAGGGACGCATCGGCATATCCGAGTTCCAGTATTTCCGGGGCCACCAGATGCTGGGACTGCCGGCCCGAGACGCCGCTTTGTTTCTTGAGGGTTTCGAAAACAACCCGTTCATGGGCGGCGTGCTGGTCCACGATCACCATGCCGTCGTAAGACTCGGCCACGATATAGGTGGCGAACACCTGCCCTTTGACCGCATATTTTTTTCCCGGTTTGTCCGCACTGGTGGCCTGTTCGCTTCCGCCGCCACCGGTATGCTGAAGCGGCGGCGCCTTTAAATCAAACAGGGGCTCTTCAACAGCGGCCGCGCCCCATGGTTCGCCCGGGGTGAAATGGTCTTTAAAAGGCGGGCCGGCGCCTTCCGTTTCATGTGAAACCGGCGCATGTGAGGTCGGCGTTAGAAACCGGTTCTGCTCCTGCCGGAGCGCTTTTTCCACTGCCGCGGTCACCCCCCGGCAGACCCGGGCGGCATCGGAAAACCGCACTTCAAGTTTCGAGGGGTGGACGTTGACATCCACATTTTCGAACGGCAGGGACACAAAAAGGACCGCCAGGGGATAGCGGCCCTTCATGAGCCTGCCACTGTACCCCTGGCAGATGGCGGACACAAGGGCGCGGTCGCTGATGAGCCGGTTGTTGACGAACAGCCAGAGCATCCTGCCCGTGGCCCTCGTGACAGCGGGCGCGGACACGAATCCGGACACCCCGATATGGTCATCCGTATGGTCCACTTCCAAAAGGTGACCGCCGGCGTCTGCCCCCAGGATCTTGACCGAGCGTTCATAAAGGCCGTCGGCGATCTCGAAATTTTTCAAAAGGGTTTTGTGCCGAAAGAGCCGGAACTGGATGCCGGGGTTTCCCAGGGCAATGCCTGAAAACGTGTTCCAGATATGGCCCATCTCGGTCTTGTCGGTTTTCAGAAATTTTTTCCGGGCCGGCGTGTTAAAGAACAGATTCGCCGCTTCGATCAGGGTGCCCGGCGGCGCCCCCGCGTCAGTCACATTCAGGATTTTTCCGCCGGCGACATCGATCTTGGTGGCGGTGGCGGCTTCCCGTTCGCGGGTGGTCAGTGTGAACCGGCATACCGATGCAATGGAGGGCAGGGCCTCTCCCCTGAACCCCATGGTGGCGATGGAAAAGAGATCCGCTTTGGTGAAGATTTTGCTCGTGGCATACCGTTCGAGCGAGAGCAGGGCATTGTCCCGGGACATGCCGCACCCGTTGTCGGCTACGGTGATGCGCCGTTTTCCTCCGCTCGCCACCTCAACGGCAATGTCGTCGGCACCGGCATCAACCGCATTCTCCATGAGCTCCTTTACGGCGGAGGCGGGTCTGGCCACCACTTCCCCGGCCGCAATCTGGTTGGAGAGCGTTTCAGGCAGGACCCGTATGTCAGCCATTTTTAAGACTCGGGATCTTTGACAAACCGCAGGAGGAACTCGGAATCTTCCGGGCTCAGATCAAATGTCAGGCTGGCTTCTTCCGCAATAGCGACCGGGTCTTTCCGGGGATCCCGCTTGCGTTCTTCCGATACCCATTTCACCGCTTTTCTCAGGCTTTCACCTTCCGGCTGTACAGTTGTCATATGATTACTCCTTTAAAATGCCAGTTCCGGAGCCCGCGGCTCCAGGAAAACTGTGGTTTCAAAACCAAAGCCCGCCCTGAGCAGGCTCATCTCGTCAAAGCGTGCCGCCATCATCTGAAGGCCGATGGGCAGGCCGTTTGAAGAAAAACCGGCCGGCACCGACAACCCGGGAATACCCGCCATGTTGGCGGACAGCGTGAATATGTCGGTCAGATACATGGTCAGGGGATCATCGATATTTTCCCCGATTTCAAAAGCCGGCGTGGGGGCCACCGGGGAGAGGATGATGTCGCACTCCTGGAACGCGTCTGAAAAATCGTTCATTATCAGGGATCTCACCTTGGAGGCCCGGCCGTAGTATTCGTCGTAGTACCCGGCCGACAGCGCGTAGGTGCCGATGATGATCCGGCGCTGTACCTCGGGCCCGAACCCCTCGGATTTGGTGTTTTTGTACATTTCGATGATGTCGCTGCTGTCCGGGCTCCGGTGGCCGTAACGGACCCCGTCGAACCGGGCCAGGTTCGAGCTTGCCTCGCACGGCGCAATAATATAGTAAGCAGCGATCACGTAGTCGGCGTGGGGAAGCGAGATGTCAACAAGCTCTACGCCAAGGTCTTCGAGCCGTTTGGCCGCGGCGGAAAAAACCGCTTTCACATCCGGATCGAGTCCTTCCACAGAGAGATACTCTTTGGGGATGCCCGCTTTCATCCCCTTTAACCCGCTTTCTTCAAACGTATCAAAGGCGCGGGTGAAATCGGGGACCGCTTTGTCAGCGGACGTGGAATCTTTCGGGTCGTGACCTGAAATGGTGTTCATCAGAAGCGCGGCATCTGTCACGGTTTTCGTGATCGGCCCCACCTGATCCAGGGAGGAGGCGTACGAAACCAGCCCGTACCGGGAGACCCGTCCGTAGGTCGGCTTCAACCCCACCACCCCGCAGTGGGAGGCCGGCTGTCTGATGGAACCGCCCGTGTCGCTCCCGATGGCGCCGGTACAGAAATCCGCGGCCACGGCAGCGGCCGATCCGCCGCTTGAACCGCCGGGCACATGTGCCAGGTTCCAGGGGTTCCGGGTGACATGCCAGGAAGAGTTTTCATTGGAAGAGCCCATGGCGAATTCGTCCAGATTGGTCTTGCCCAGGATAACGGCCCCCGCCTGCCGGAGCTTTGTTACAGCGGTGGCATCGTACTGCGGGATAAAGTTTTTCAGAATCCGGGAGCCGCATGTGGTCCGGACGCCCCTGGTGCACAGAATGTCCTTTACCGCAAGGGGTATACCGGTGAGCGGCGTGGCGTCACCCGCCGCCGTCATTCTGTCCGCAGCCTCGGCCTGCTTCAGGGCGTTTTCCCTGTTCACCGTTATATAGGCGCCGATGCGGTCGTCATACGTTTCAAGCCGGTCCAGCAGAGCGCCTGTCAGCTCTCTGGACGAGATTTCACCGGAACGGAGCAGATCACCGGCTCTTGCGACTGTCAGTTCATGCAGTGTCATTTTACGGCCACCTTTATTTAACGGTTGTCGGTACGATAAAAAAGTTGTCCTCTCTTTCGGGCGCGTTGCTAAGGGTGACCTCGGGACCGGCTGCGTCCCGGGCATCATCGGACCGGAATACGTTGGTATTGAATGCCGCATCCGATACCAGATCCACGCCCGTTACATCCGCGTTTTTCAGCTTGTCGATATACCGGAGAATATCGCTTATCTGCCCGGCATATGTGTCAATGAGGGCGTCATCGACTTTAAGCCTCGCCAGATGGGCGATGTTTTCCACTTCCTGTCGGGTGATTTTCATTTTTTTATTTATCCTTTTTAATTATTATGCCGCTGATGCTGATCTCTTTAAGCCCGGCAAGGCAGGCCCGGGCTTCGGTCATGTTTGAAAAAGAGCCCGTTCTTACCCGGTGCCAGACACTGCCGTCTTTTCTGGCCATGGTTTTGTAGGGCTTGTACCCCTTTGATTCAAGGCGCTTCATCTGGGCCAGGGCATCCTTGAAATCCTTATAGGCCGCTATCTGGATGGTATACGCCCCCTCATCAGTCGCTGCCGGTTTATCCGGTGCCGCGGATTTTTCCGGCGTCGCGGGAGCTTCGGACTTTTCCGCCGGCGAAGACGCCGCCGGGGACGGCTCCTGTCTTTCGGAAACCGGTGCAACCACCTTGCTTGAAGAGGTGGTGTCGAACGTCATCTTTTTTTTGCTCCGCTTGACAGCCACGGGTTCACCGGTATCCTCATTTTCAGCCGAAATCGGCACGATCTCTTCCTTTTTGCCGGCGGTACCGTCTCCCACCTTCTCCTCCGGCATGGCCTTGCGCAGGACATTGTAGTACTGAAGGTCTGTCTGGCTCAAATCCGTTTTCTTTTTCCCCGATTTTTGCGCCACCTCCCCCAGCCACTCCTGGAAGCCCCTTGTATCAAAATGGACCGGCGCCGTCTTCCGGCCCACCAGGATGCCCAGAAAAAACATCCAGCCGATTACGAAAAAAAGGGCGAAAAACGTGACTCCCTTTTTAACCGACGGCATGGTTACATCCTTTCAGGCGCTGAGACCCCGAGCAGATGAAGGCCGTTGCGGATCACCTTTTTCACGGCCGAGACAAGGCACAGCCTTCCCAATGTGAGTTCCTTATCCTCTGTTATCACTTTGTGTTTATTATAGTAGGCGTGAAAGGCGGATGCAAGTTCCATGAGACAGGTAAAAATCACGTGGGGATGAAGCGTCCCGGCGCTTTTTTCCACGTGTTCCGGGAAAAGCCAGAGAAGTTTTAAGATATGGATCTCCTCTTTCTCTTTAACGGTTTCGATGGCGCGGGCCGCATCTTCGGTGAGGGCGATTTCTTTTTCCGGGATCCGACCCTCGTTCGTCGCTTTCAACAGGATACTTGAAATCCGTGCGTGAACATACTGGACATAGTAGACCGGGTTGTCGGCGTTCTGCTGTTTGGCTATCTCCAGGTCGAAATCGAGGTTGGCCTCGTAGCTTCTGCTTAAAAAAAGGAATCGGGCCGCATCCCGCCCCACTTCATCGACTATGTCCCGCAGCGTGACAAATTCACCGGCCCTCGTGGACATGGCGCAGGGGACACCGCTTCTCAAAAGGGTGACGAGCTGGACAAGCATGACGTCAAACTGGTCGCTGTCCCGGTCCTGGGCGGTTATGGACGCCTTGATTCTTTTTATGTACCCGTGGTGGTCCGCCCCCCAGACATCGATTACCCGGTCAAACCCCCGGTCAAACTTTTCCATGTGATAGGCGATGTCCGAGGCAAAATAGGTGGTCTCCCCGTTGCTCCGCACCACTACCCGGTCCTTTTCGTCCCCGTAATCCGACGTTCTGAACCACATGGCCCCGTCTTTTTCATAAACGGTTCCCTTTGACCGGAATCCGGCGATGGTTTCTTCCACAAGACCCCTGTCATAAAGGCTCTGTTCGCTGAACCACCGGTCAAATGTCACCCCGAAAGCTTCCAGGTCCGCTTTAATGCCCTCAAGAATTTTGTCCGCCGAATAGGCGGCACATATGTCCAAAGCCTCTGCCCCGGATTTTGAAAAAATCGCTTCCCCGTATTTTTCATGGAGTTCTTCGGCAAGCGCCTTGATATAATCGCCCTGGTAGCAGTCGTCTGGAAAATCGATTTTTTCGCCGGAAAGCTCACGGAGTCTCAGCCAGACGGACCGGCCCAGTGTGGCAATCTGCCGGCCGGAATCGTTGATGTAATACTCTTTTTGCACATCAAAACCGCTGAAGGCGAGAATGTTGCCTATTGAATCGCCGACAGCGGCCCCTCTGCCGTGACCGATGTGCAGCGGCCCGGTGGGATTGGCGCTGACAAACTCCACCTGGACTTTCTGCCCGCGGCCGTAATCGGAAGCGCCGTAGGCCTCATCCTTCCGGAATACCTGGTGTATAACGGCGTGCCAGGTCCGGTCGAACAGAAAAAAGTTGATAAAGCCGGGCCCCGCGATCTCAATCCGCTCTATGATATCAGTGCCGTCAATAAGGGGAACGATGGCCTCGGCAATCTTTCTCGGCGCCATCTTCTGCACGGCGGCGGAAATCATGGCCCAGTTGGTTGAAATGTCCCCGTGTGATTCATGCCGGGGAGTTTCCATCTCTATTTCCGGTATGTCATCGGAATTTAAAAGCCCGTCCTGAAATGCCTGTCGAGCGGCGGCGACAACCCGTTCCTTTATTGTGTCTTTCATGGTCCTCTTCAGTTCTCATGCTCTGAATCATCATCCGGTTGAAAACGGGGGGTGTCATCCTCCGCGTCGATCTCTTTGATTTCATCCTCCTGAAGGTCCGTATCCTTGTCATCCTTTAACAGGCTGTCGATTTCAACCTCCTCCTCCTCCTCCTCGTCCTCGATGGTCTCGATATGGGGTTCCATGGGCAGGGCCTCGGCATCATCGTATTCCACAACAATCTGCTGTGTTTCATCATCGAAAAGGAACGCATACGACTGCTCGTAAAGTTTGTTTGCCAGATGGGCCGCCGGGAAAAAATTTTTGGTCCGGATCGTTTCGGTGTACTTTTCGGCGCCCGCTTTTGCAGCCTCCTGTAACCGGCTCAAACTCAGGCTCTCTGCGTACAGGTTCAGAAAAGTGGCCGGATCCACTTCCCCTGACTCCAGTATGGCCAATGAATCCGCCTGCAAGTCCTTTTCAAATTTATATTTGCGTTTCATGTCTGTCTCCTAAAGATTGCCAAATTTCATGTCGAAATTTGAATTATAATACAGAAGAATAAGTTTTTAAATATATCGCACCAATTTCCTGTGTCAACCAAAAGAAAGAACGCGTTCAAAAAAAATGCCCGGCCTACCTGTTGACCGGGCAGACCCAACGTGTTACATTATTCCGGATAAATAAGGAGGAGTGGCCGAGTGGCTTAAGGCGGCGGTCTTGAAAACCGTTGAGTGTAAAAGCTCCGTGGGTTCGAATCCTACCTCCTCCGCCACCAGTAAAACCGATGCGGAGAAATGGCCGAGCTGGCTGAAGGCGCTCGCCTGCTAAGCGAGTATGGGGTTAACGCTCCATCGAGGGTTCGAATCCCTCTTTCTCCGCCACCAGCAAGAATTGCGGGGCCGACGTGATTCACGCCGGCCCCTTTGTTTTTAACGGGGTGATGTTAGATTTGCTGTTAAATTGTTCTTTTTACGAACAGATTTTGGCATCCTTCCTCTTGGTTTGTATATAGATCCTAAAATAGCTTTATGGTCTTTAAATGGATCATTTGCTGACAAAAATAACGATGCTTGTCAAGATAAAAAGATTCATGTGATGGTCGGCACGCCGTAGTAATTTGACATTTTCATGCGGACGTGTTTTTATCAGTGCCGTGTATCATGGAGTCAAAATTGCCGAATTTCAAGGAGGATATCCGATGCAAAAACCCTTATGCAGGCTGTGCAAGAACAGTTTTACAGGCAGGGGGCTTACAAGACATTTACAATCCTGCATTCCCGGGTATCTGGGACAATGTGCTCCGAATCCCAATGAAAAAACTTTTCATCTTCATGTGTATGATGCATTTAATCTGGAGTACTTTCTCCACCTGGCTGTGACCGGAACAACAACTCTGGAGGAGCTGGATTCTTTTCTCAGAAAAATCTGGCTGGAGTGCTGCGGCCATTTGAGTGAGTTTACCTATGGCACACGAGGTGACGCGCTGTCAATGCGTCAGAAATTGTTCCGGGTACTCGATTCCGGAAATGAGCTGTATTACAAATATGATTTCGGCGATACCACCGAACTCATTGTCCGGTCCAGGGGCCTGTATCCCGGAGTTTTGCAGGAGACACAGGCCATCCATCTTCTGGCCAGGAATGTTCCGCCGCCCATTCTCTGTGACCGGTGCGGCAAGGCGCCTGCTGAGGTCATCTGCACCGAATGCCAGCGGGACGGTGAAGGCTGGTTTTGTTCAAACTGCATCAAAGACCACGAGTGTGACGAGGAAATGTTCCTCAATGTCGTGAACTCTCCCAGAACCGGTGTTTGCGGTTATAACGGATGAATGAAAAAGATACGTTCAGATGCCGGGACGGCTCCGGGCGTATGCCGGGGGCCGGCATCCCGGGCTTCGTCCAGCATTTACTTGAGAGGGGTATCAGGTGCCCGGATTCCGGTTTCTTTGTCAGGCGGGTAAGAACCGCCAACGTCCGTGTGCACACCCCTGCGAACCAGACCTGTTTCAGATCGGCGCCTGGCCTGGAATGCCAGATCGTGGGTTCAAAATCCTCGCGCTTCTCATCGATGGCCAGCGCATGGCGGGCAACGATACACTTGATCCCATCTTGGTATCATAGAACTCGTCATGGCTCTCCAGCAGCCCCATCAAACTGAACGGGATACCCAGCGCGCCCACCGTAAGATCTTTTTGGAAACGCTTACTGAAGTATATCATATCTAAAAACACAAACGGCACTGTGCACTGGTTGTGTTTTTTCCGGGGCCGGGCAAACACCAGGATAGTATGTTCCCCGGATCTGGTGGTGCACCGGGTTCTGGCGGATTGTTGGACAGCAGCCAGAGATAGGTGGTGATGGCGGTGTTGTAGAACAGGTTGTTTAAATGAACTCAAGCTGCCTCAATACGCTTTAAATTGCTAGTATCAAGG
>CAYZHB010000041.1:0-12165 GCA_964478245.1 uncultured Desulfobacterales bacterium
GGTGCTTTCTATGCCGGGTTTGGCCGGCATCTTTTTTTAAAATCTTGGATGATTTAAGATGTCGGGCACCTCGGAGCAGCTCAGGAAGGGCTGCGAGGCTCGAAGAGATGCGAAAGCATACATGAGGCGGCAGACCTGAAAGGGCTGTCTGAATGAGGCAGAGAAAGTGCCCCGGCACCTGCCCGTGGAATAGAATAAATTCAACGTGTGACCCTGCCGCCTGAAATTTCTTTACACATCAGGCCGGTCAGGCTAATATGGCGGTTGTAACCGAAAGCAGGGCCCATGTTTTAAAAAGAGCCACTGAATATATAACCCAACGTATGGAATTATCATGGAAACCGATTATCGTCAGACAGTACTCGTGACAGGGGGCAGCAGGGGCATCGGGCGGGCTATTGCCGTTGCCCTGGCCCGGCCCGGCCGGTTTGTCTGCGTCAACTATCACACGGCAACCCAGGCGGCGGAAGACACCTGCCGAATAATACGGGATGCCGGTGGAGAAGCCGGGATGTGCCGGTTTGACGTGACAGACGCCAACGGCTGCCGTGAAGCGGTCAAAAAAATCCTGGAAGAAAGGGGACGGATCGACATCCTGATCAATAATGCAGGGATCCGGAAAGACGGCCTGATCGCCCTTATGAAGGAAGAAAACTGGAAAACCGTCATGGACACCAACCTGAACGCCTTTTTCCACCTGTCAAAACCCGTGGTGAAAAACATGATCAAAAACGGCTTCGGCAGAATCGTCAACATCACCTCCGTATCCGGACTGGCCGGCGCCCCGGGCCAGGTGAACTATTCCGCCTCAAAAGCCGGCATCGTCGGGGCCACCAAGGCGCTTGCAAAGGAGGTGGCGTCCAGGAACATTACAGTGAATGCGGTTGCTCCCGGATTCATCGAAACGGAGATGCTGGAAGGGATGGAAAAGGAAGCGATCATCAGCTCCATTCCCTGCGGCAGACTCGGCCGGCCTGAAGAAGTGGGCGCGGCTGTCGCGTTTTTGTGTTCCGCTGAGGCCGCTTACATCACGGGCCAGGTACTCGGAATAAACGGCGGCATGCGCTGATCAGTCAGCCGGGGTATCGATGCCCTTGAGTTCCCGTTGCCGCGCTCCCTTACCTGCCGCCGGAATTTCTCCAGCTGCTCTTTGTAGTATGCCCTTCTGTCTGCAGAGGATTTTGCCAGCGCCTCCTTTGCCAGCGCCACCGCCATATCAAGCTTCCCGTTGACAAAACAGGCATGGGCGTAGGTGTCAAGCACATAGGGCGCCCTTTTGATGCCGGCCGCTTTTTCCGCCAGTTTCAAGGCCTTTTCAGGGTCCCGCAGGGATTTATCTTCACATGTGGCATAGAGCCAGGCAAGATTGTTCAGGGCGTGCAGGTTGCCGGCATCGATACGCAGGACATTCTCCCACGCCCTCGCGGCATTTTCATACTGCCCCCTGTTGAAATAAAGATCCCCGATCATGCTGAAGAGATCCGAATTGCCCGGGTCTATTCTCAGCTCCTGAGCCAGTATCTTTTCGGCGATGTAGGTGTTGAAAACTTCCCGGCCCTCCCCGAAATTGACCGAATACCCCCCGGCAAACACTATCAGTATAATGAAAAAATATCCGGCGATCATCTTCTTTACTTTCCTGTCATGCGCGTTCACGGCGGAACCGTCCTCCTGGCACTTTTCCATGAAGGCGATCCGCTCATTAACGCTGAAATGGTGCCAGTTGGGCTTTTCAGGAGACTGTCCGCTGTACCGTGCGATTTTGAAAAAGGTGGTCACAAGGGGGGCCGCGTCGGTCATCAGCGTCAGTACATAGGTGTCTGCCTGTCTTTCGAAATTCCTCATGAAGAACCCGAACACGTACCTGAAATAAAGCACAAACAGAAGCACCAGAGTGAGCGTAAAAAAGAGCGTCACCGAGGTGTCGTGGCTGATCCCGGTAAAGGCGGAAGCCCAGTGGACCGGTCTGGCCGAGTAAATCGTCAGTATCAGGGGGTCGAACAGAAAATAGATGCATCCGATGTAGCCTACAAAAAAAAGAAGGTAGTACACCAGATGATGCTTTTTCACATGGCCGATTTCATGGGAAATCACCGCTTCTGTCTCTTTTTCGGTAAGATACCTTGTGAGCGCCGGCGTCACAAGAATGTACCGGAACCGGCCGACAAGTCCCATGATACCCGCGGTTATCATGGTGCCGCCGAAAAGTTCCCACTTTAAAATATCGGCAAATTTCAGGTCGGCCTTCTCGCAGATCCGCATAATGTGATTTCTTACGGCACCGGGTTCGAGCGGGGAGCATCGCCACAGTTTCCGGATAAGGAGCGGGCCGAAAACCGCAACCGCCATCAGGAAAATCAGAAGATAGCATATTTCCCCCAGCGGCGTTGACAGAAAACCGGATACCCGCTTGAAGGGCAGTATCTGGATAATGTCGGCAACGATGGAAATCGCAAACCAGGGGATCAGTGCCGGCAGGGAAAAAGCGATATTGGACAGGACAAAGTTCTTTCTTGAAATGGCCCCGGGAAACATCTTTTTCTGAACCTGCCAGGCCGAATCCCATACCACCACAAGATAAAACAGGAAAAGCGACAGAAAAACAAGTGCCCCGAATGTCGGAAAAATTCTGAAAAAGGAGAGTCCTGAGACCAAAATTTTCAGCCTGAACAGATAAAGATCCGCAGCAAACACCAGGACAGCCAGAATCGAAAGCCTTGTCAGGGCGGCGTTCAATTTTTGATCGCACTTGAGTCTGTCTTTCAGAGCAGTTTTTTTCAGAATTCTTCTGAACGTAAGCCGGCACAGCAGCACAAAGGCCACACCAAGAAGAAACGCGTTCAGAACGGCGTTTTCAGGCAGATTCTCAACCCCTTCGGGATACCGGCAGGTGGTATACAGAATCAGCGCCACCAGAAAGTATATAAAATTTGCGAACATTCACATCTTCCAATAAGCCCGGGCTTTCACCCAATTTGCCTGAACACCGTCTCCACAGCTGCCGGACCTTGACAGGACCCGCCACTGCCGGCCGGCAACCGGTGCAGCGTGCCCCGGCGCGCCCGTCCCGCCCAGGCCGTTTTAAAAGTAACAGGTTCTCCCGATATTTTAAACACCTTTTTATCGGCAATACGTGTCCCGGCACCGGGGAATAGAAAACAAATCTTGTGTCCCCGGTGCCGGTTCATATTTCCGGCAATGGCCGGAATTTGTGCGGTCTCCGGAAAAATTTTCCGACGGGTTGTTGTAAAAAGGGAAAAAAATATTTTAAATTAATTTGGATTGTGCTATTAGATTTTGTGGTATATATGAAAAGAGGTAATGTGGGTAACAGCATGGAAGGGTTGAGGAAACCTGCCGCCTTTCCGAAAGGGAACATTAATTTAATAACCGGGAGGAAAAAAAATGAAAATCACCAAGTTTTTTGTTGTCTGTTTAACCGTCCTGGCATTGGCTGCCGTTTCCATGGCCGGCACGCTGCAGGAAGTGAAAGATAGGGGCTACATCAAAGCCGGGGCCAACGGGGACGTTTTCGGTTTCAGCATGCCCAATGAAGACGGCGAATGGGAAGGCCTTGACGTGGATACGGCAAAAGCCATTGCCGCCGCTGTATTCGGGGACGCATCCAAGGTCAAATTTACGGCACTGACAGCCGTGCAGCGTCTGCCTGCAGTCCAGTCAGGGGAAGTGGATGTCCTTTGCCGAAACACAACCCAGACCCTGACCCGGGAAACCAAAGCGGCGCTCAATTTCGCACCGGTCAATTTCTATGACGGCCAGGGCTTCATGGTGCCGAAAAAACTGGGCGTCGACAGTGCCGAACAGCTTGAAGGGGCCACCGTATGTGTCCTGCCCGGGACGACCACCGAAATGAATGCCGCCGACTATTTCCGTTCAAACGACATGAAATGGAACCCGGTTGTGATTGAAAACACGTCCGAACTCAACAAGGCGTTTTTCTCCGGACGGTGCGACTGTCTTACGTCCGACACATCTCAGCTTGCCGGACACAAGGCCGCTTCAGCCAATCCTGATGACTATGAGATCCTTCCTGAAATCATATCCAAAGAACCCCTCGCCCCGGTCGTCAAACACGGGGATGACGAATGGTATGATATTGTCAAGTGGACCATGTTCGCGCTTATTCAGGCGGAAGAATTCGGTATTAACTCCGACAATGTTGACGAGTTCATGGAAAGCAAAAACCCCGGCATACAGCGTTTCCTGGGTGTGACCGGCGATATGGGAGAACAGCTCGGCCTGGACAACAAATGGGCCTACAACATCATCAAACAGGTGGGCAACTACGGAGAAATCTTTAACCGCAATGTCGGCCCGGATACACCGCTGGGACTGGAAAGGGGCCTGAATGCCCTCTGGACGGACGGCGGACTTATGTATGCGTCACCGATCCGGTAGTGGCAGCAAGATAGATAGAAGGAAACTGTCTTCATCAACAGCTTGTAAAGGTGCCCTGTTTCAGGGCGCCTTTACAATACATTTTCGATCAGCCGCAAATCAGAGTTATGCAAAACAACTTTGCTGAAAAATCGGTCCCCTTCTGGCTCGATCCCAAAAAAAGGGCCGTTTTTTTCCAGATAATGACCCTTCTCATGGTGGGGTTGCTGGCGTGGTATCTTGTCCACAATACCGTGGTCAATCTCCAAAGCCAGAATATATCCTCGGGTTTCGGATTTCTCTCCAGCGAAGCCTCTTTTGAAATCGGGGAAAGCCCGATTCCGTATTCCGCTGCGGACTCCTATACCAAAGCCCTGCTCGTCGGTTTTTTAAACACGTTGAAAGTGTCTTTTCTCGGTATTGTCCTCTGTCTCATTCTCGGCGTATTTGTGGGGATTGCCAGATTGTCGAAAAACTGGCTGCTGTCAAAACTGGCGCTCATCTATATCGAAATCATGCAGAACATCCCTGTTCTTCTCCAGCTGTTTTTCTGGTATGCCATCTTTTATGAGAACCTCCCGTCCCCGGCACAGTCGCTGAATCCCTTCCAGGGACTGTTTTTATGCAACAGGGGGGTGATTTTCGCCATACCGCAATCCCATCCCGTGCACAAGTTTATTCTCATTGCCCTGATTCTGGGAATTGTCCTTACGATTCTCCTGAAAAAATGGGCGGAAAAACGACAAACACGAACCGGAAAAATTTTTCCTGTGCTTTATACATCGATCGGTATCATTATCGGTCTGCCGCTCATTGTGTGGGTTTTGGCAGGTGCCCCCACAGAAATGAGCATGCCTGTTTTAAAAGGCTTTAATTTCAAAGGCGGCGCCTATTTGTCCCCCGAATTTGTCGCATTGTTGCTCGGGCTTGTGATATACACGTCCGCCTTTGTTGCCGAAGCTGTCCGGGCGGGTATCCAGGCGGTAAGCAAGGGGCAGTACGAGGCCGCCATGTCGATCGGCCTCAGAAAAGGGCACATCACCCGTCTGGTGATTCTTCCCCAGGCGTTGCGAGTCATTATCCCGCCGCTTACAAGCCAGATGCTCAATCTTACGAAAAACAGCTCCCTTGCGATTGCCATTGGATTCCCCGACTTTGTGGCGGTGGCCAACACCACCATAAACCAGACAGGCCAGTCCATCGAAGGGGTGGCGTTGATAATGGCCTGCTATCTGATTTTCAGTCTGTCAACCTCCCTGCTGATGAACTGGTATGATAAAAAGAAAAAACTTGTGGAAAGATAGATTCCCATGGAAATAACCAGCAAAGACAAACAATATGTGGCGGACCTGAAACCCCCGCCCCTTGAAAGAGGGCCAATCGGCTGGATAAAAGACAACCTTTTCAACGGCCTGATGAGTTCCGTAATGACCATTGTCATTGTGTTGTTTCTCCTGAAGTCCGTTCCCGTTTTTATCAACTGGGCCGTCTTCAATGCAGCCGTCTTCACTTCCGGGAAAATCTGCCACCAGACGGACGGGGCGTGCTGGTCGGTTGTCACCCAGAATATCAAGTTCATTATTTTCGGTTTCTTTCCGCCGGAACTGAGGTGGCGGCCGATCACCTCGATGATATTGCTGTTTGCGCTGCTGTTTTTTACCTACCACCGGAAATTCTGGTCCAAACGCCTGGTGTATGCATGGGCGGCCGGTCTTGTCATCATCGGAAGTTTAATGACCGGCGGCTTTCTCGGTCTGGAACGCATTACCACGATGCAGTGGGGCGGCCTGCCATTGACCCTGCTGCTCACCCTGTTCGGGTGTACGGCGGCATACCCCTTCGGTGTTATTCTCGCGCTCGGTCGCCAGTCCAAAATGCCCTTTGTGAAGTATCTGTGCATTATTTATATTGAACTGATCCGCGGCGTACCGCTGATCAGCCTTCTGTTCATGGCGACCATCATTTTCCCGCTTTTTCTGCCGGAAGGCGTGACCATCAATAAAATTTTAAGGGCCCAGGTGGCGATTATCCTTTTCTGGGGGGCCTACATTGCTGAAGTTGTCCGCGGCGGGCTGCAGGGCATGTCCCAAGGTCAGTATGAAGCGGCCGACTCGCTGGGGCTCAACTATTACCTGACCATGCGGCTTGTGATTCTCCCACAGGCCCTGAAGATGGTGATCCCGCCGACAGTGGGTATTCTTGTCACCGCATTCAAGGACACCTCGCTTGTGGTGATCATTGCCCTTTACGATATTTTGAAAACATCCCAGTCCGTTGTTTCAAGACCCGAATGGATGGGATTCAGCGCTGAAGTCTATCTTTTCGTATCATTGATCTACTTTCTCGGCTGTTTTTCAATGTCCAGTTTCTCGCGGAAACTCGAAGCGGATCTGGACACGGGAGACAGGTACTAAAAACAGGATAGCAAATTATGAATCAATCCCCGACTGACAATGAAACAGTTATTAAAATCAAAGACTTGAATAAATGGTTTGGCGACTTCCATGTCCTGAAACAGATAAATATGGAAGTCAAACGGCAGGAAAAAATTGTCATCTGCGGCCCGTCCGGCTCCGGCAAATCAACCCTTATACGGTGTATCAACCGGCTTGAAGAACACCAGATGGGACAGATTATCGTCGACGGCATCGAGCTGACCAACAATCTGAAAAAAATCGAGAAAATACGGGCGGAAGTCGGCATGGTGTTCCAGCACTTCAATCTGTTCCCCCACCTCAGCATCCTTGAAAATCTGACAATGGGACCGATATGGGTCCGCAAAACCCCGAAAAAAGAAGCGGAAGAAAACGCCATGTTCTACCTTGAAAAGGTCAATATTGCCGAACAGGCCCATAAATATCCCGGTCAGCTTTCCGGCGGTCAGCAGCAGCGGGTCGCCATCGCAAGAAGCCTTTGCATGAAACCCAAAGTGATGCTGTTTGACGAACCCACTTCCGCGCTTGACCCGGAAATGATCAAAGAGGTGCTTGATGTGATGGTCCAGCTGAGTGAAGAAGGCATGACCATGATCGTGGTCTCCCATGAGATGGGATTTGCCAAAACCGTTGCCCAGCGGGTGATGATGATGGACGAAGGCATGATTGTCGAAGAGAACTCACCGGAAGCGTTTTTCAACAACCCCAGAAACGAGCGGACAAAGCTGTTTTTAAGTCAGATTCTTTAATAGCCACTTCAAAACTCAAATAAGATACATCCTAATTTTGCTTTTGCCGTTTTTTAAATGAGTTCTTAAATGCCCCCCGCCTCATGATGCAGATTGACTGCCCGATTGTGTCTTTACGAACAGATGGCTTGCTGCTGGCCCGCACTTTTTTGCCGCAGAAAAAATTTTCCTTGACTTGGCAGCCATATATTTTCTATTACAGTAGGAATGCTTTTAACAACATTGCAAGGAAGATAAAATGGCACGTATTGATGAAGCGAAAATAAAGGATCTTGTCGGCGCCGACAATGTCAAATCAGATCCGGCCGATCTCTATATATACGGCTCTGATTCGTCTGTCCACAGTGCCCTGCCCTGGGTGGTGGTAAGACCGGACACAAGGGAACAGGTCCAGAAAATTGTCACATATGCCAACAGCGAGATTATTCCGGTTGTCACCCGGGGGGGCGGATCGGGCATGTGCGGACAGGCGGTTCCGATTCAGGGGGGTATTATCCTGGATTTGAAACGGATGAACCGCATTCTTGAGATTAATATGCCCGACGTCTACTGCCGGGTGGAACCGGGCGTTGTGGATGATGACCTGAACCTCGCGTTGAAACCCTACGGGGTGTTCTACCCGCCCACGCCCGCCTCCAGCAGAATCGCCACCATCGGCGGGGAAATCGCCAACAACGCCAGCGGTGTGCGGTCCGTCAAGTACGGGGCGACCCGGGATGCGGTGCTCGGCATGAAAGTGGTGCTTCCCACGGGCGAGCTTGTCACCCTGGGGGCCACCACCAAAGTGGAAGCATCCGGCTACCAGCTCCATAAAATCATCGTGGGGTCGGAAGGCACGCTCGGCATCGTAGTGGAGGCCATACTGAAATTTGTCCCGATCCCCGAATTCCGGTGTCTGGGGTCGGCCAATTTCGACTCCCTGAAGGATGCAGGAGAGGCCATTGCCCAAATCATGGCCTCCGGCACCACCCCTTCCATGCTCGAACTGGTGGACAGTGTGGCGATTAAAGCGGTCAACAAGACCATGAACCTGGGACTTGCCGAAGTGGAAGCCGTGCTGCTTTACGAGGCGGACAGCATGGTGAAAGAGGCGGTGGATTACGAGATCGGCAAAATGCAGGAGATCTGCAGAAAGCAGGGCGGGAAAGATCTGACAAGCAGTTATGATCCAAAAGAGCGGGCAAGAATCTTTATGGGGAGAAAAAAACTGTTCCCCGCCCTTTCCAAATACGATGACAGCCTGGCCAGCACATCCCTTGCCGATGACATGGCGGTCCCCTATTCCAAAATGGCGGAAACCGCTGCCAAAATCCATGAAGTGGCCCGGAAAAACAACATTATCATGACCGCTTACGGCCACTGCGGCTCGGGGTGCATGCACACCAAAATACTGATGGATACCAACCGGCAGGACCAGTGGGACTCGGCCCGAAAGGCCATCACCGAAATATATGACTACGTCCGCTCCATAAAGGGAACCACCAGTGCGGAGCACGGCATCGGGCTTTCAAAAGCCGAATCTTTCAAGGCGGAAAAAGCGGACTCCATCGATATACTGAAGCGGGTGAAAGCGACGCTGGATCCCAACAACATCCTTAACCCGGGCAAGCTCATGCAGGCGCCCGACGACTGGGTGACCGCCACCGACTTACGGTATACCGTGAACAGCTAACAAAAGGGATACAAATAATGGGAGAAAAAAAACAACTTGTCTGCGAAAACATCAAAAAATGGGAGAATACGCTCGCAAGCTGTATCAGGTGCGGATACTGTTTTGAACACTGCCCGCTTGTCAAGTACACGGGGTGGGAGTCGGACGCCCCCCGGGCCAGGCTGATCATGATTTACGGACTTTTGTCCGGCGATCTGGCACCGAGCGACTATGTCGCCGCCAAGGTCTTTTCCTGCTTTTACTGCAAACGGTGCGAGGCGGCCTGCTCCTCCGGCGTCCCCCTGACGGAGATTTTCACGGACGCCAAGAAAGACCTCGTGGCGGCGGGTTACGAAGGCCCGGGCACCACATCCGTCACCCACAAAAACTGCGCCCTCTGTCTGGCGTGTATCGAAGCGTGCCCGCACGACGCCAGGACCTACAGCGACAATCGGATCGTGACCGATCCGGCCATGTGCCAGGGCTGCGGTATATGCGTTGAAGTATGTCCGGCCGGCGCGGCGAAAATAGAGAACAACTTCGGATGTGCCCGCCGGGACCTGGTCCCCGAAATCGGCAAATTCATGGAAAAGCCCACGGCCAGGGCCATTGTCTTTGCCTGTAACTGGTCCTACTATCCGTTTCTTCAATCGTCCGTACTCCCGGAATCGGAAACCGAGGACCGGCCCTACAAAATTCTCGTGAACATGTGCGGGGGGCGGCTGGACCTGCCGGTCCTGATGGCGCCCTTCCTGCACAACGCATACGGCGTAATGGTGGCCTGCTGCCCGGATGATGAATGTGAACACGACGGCAATAAAAAGGCCAAGCTGCTTGTAAAAACCCAGAAAAAACTCCTTCAGGATATGGGCATCGACCCGGACAGGGTTCAGCTGGTCCAGATTCCCCATGGCGACAAAGCCGAATTTGAAGCCCGGATCGATATGTTCATGGAGACAATCAAGCAGAAAGGACCGATTACATAACAGGAGACCATTACTTATGGAAATTGATATACCGTATGACAAAGACGGACAGCAGAATATCGAAATAAGCGACACGGTAAACGCCCGCTTCCTCGAAGCCAACGACGTGGCAATAGGACCGGAAGATCGCATCATTGCCGATGCCGTGGCCGCCCCCATGAACAGCAAAGCACTAGGCGATTTTCTCGCCGATGCCCGGGACCTTCTGGTGATCGTCAATGACGCCACAAGGCCCACTCCCACGGAAAAAGTCCTTGATGCGGTCTACGACCGGATAAAAGCAGTGGATGTTACCTTCATCATCGCCACAGGGGTGCACAGAGGCCCCACACCGGAGGAATTCCGCCAGATATTCGGCTCGTACTATGAAAAAATCAAGGATCGGATCGTGGTGCATGATGCCCGCAAAGACGAGGACATGGTCTATCTCGGCGATTCTTCCAACGGCACTCCCATGTACGTTCACAAGGCCGGGGCCGACGCCCACAAGATAATGATTATCAGTTCGGTTGAACCCCACTACTTTGCCGGATATACCGGCGGCAGGAAATCTTTCCTGCCCGGAATTGCCGCTTTCGAAACAGTGGAACAGAACCACAGGCTCGCCCTTGAGCCGGCGGCAAAAGCACTTGCCCTGGACGGCAACCCGGTGCACGAAGATATGGTGGATGCCATCAAAACCGTTGAAAAAGAGATTTTTTCCATCATGACCGTCCTGGACAAGCATCACAACGTCTACGCCGCCACGGCCGGCCATATCGACGACGCTTTCACTACGGCCGTCCACAGGGCCAACGAGGTGTTTGCCGCCCCGCTGGACAGAAAAGCCGATATCGTGGTCTCTGTTGTAAAGTATCCCCAGGATATCGATCTTTACCAGGCCCAGAAAGGGATCGACAATGCCAAACTCGCCCTGAAAAAAAACGGCATCATGATTCTTGTGGCCAAATGCCGGGACGGCATCGGCGGCAAGACCTTTGCCGACCTTTTAAGCAGCTGCGACACGGCCCAAGAGACCCTTGACAAGATAGAGAGCGGATATGTACTGGGCTATCACAAGGCGGGCAAAATGGCGGAAATCAGTACCTGGGCAAAAATGTGGGCGGTAACCGGCATTGCGCCCGATATTGTTTCCCGTCTCTTTATCAAGCCGTTCGACTCGCTGCAGCAGGCGCTTGATGCCGCCATCCTCGAAAAGGGAGAATCCGCGGACGTGCTCTTTCTCATGGACGGCGGGCTTACCGTCCCGCTTCTGCAGCAGGAAGGCGGCCCATGACCGACCAAAGACAACAGGTCATCACCGATCATATCCTGAAGGATCCCTTTGCCAATCACCTCGGCGCCGAGGTTTTTATTCCCGAACCGGGCAAAAGCCGGGTGCACCTCACAATAACGCCGGAAATGACCAATTTTCACGGCATGGCCCACGGCGGAATCATTTTTGCCGTGAGCGACATCGCGTTTGCCGCCGCCAGCAATTCTTACGGCCGGACAGCGGTCGCCCTGAACGTGTCGATCAACTTTTTAAGTGCCGCAACGGCAGGAGACCGGCTGGTGGCCGAGGCTGAAGAAACACATGCCACCGGCCGGACGGCCCTTTACAACATCGAGATAAGACAGGAAACGACCGGTACGCGCGTGGCCAAAACCCAGAATCTGGTGTACCGGAAAAAAGAGTGGTTCGCGGCCCCGGGAGCCCCTGCTGCAAAATGAATGCAATTCAATAAATATCAGTGCATTAGTTTGCCCTGATCGCGCAATTTTCTTGACTTCTTTTTGTTTTTTTGAAAACTTATGGCTGATCTGTATATGCGTACCTGCATCGGCATGGGCATATATATGAATGAACGACCGGGAAAGATGCGCTCCGCCCGGGTTTCGGGCTTACGACCGAAACCTCGGCAGCATCCGGTTCGAAAACAACCCGTCATAACATGATTTTTTTG
>CAYZHB010000041.1:12175-24098 GCA_964478245.1 uncultured Desulfobacterales bacterium
GAAATAAAGCGCATGATAGAACCGTATCGCAAAATACTGGTTCTGGGTTGCGGCACCTGTGTCAGTGTATGTCTGGCCGGCGGTTCCAAAGAAGTGGCAACCCTGGCGGCCGAATTGAAGCTTGCCTTCGGGAAAAGCGCACCTGAATTTGACGAGGAGACAATCAAACGGCAGTGTGACATGGAATTTTTATCCGAACTGGATACCATGGCACCCGATTATGATGCTTTCCTGTCGCTTGCCTGCGGGGCGGGTGTCCAGTTCCTCGCTGAAAGATTCCCTGAAACACCTGTTTTTCCTGCCGTTAACACGGTCTCAATAAGCGCCAACCGGGATGTGGGGGTGTATGAAGAGAAATGCCGTGCGTGCGGGACCTGTGTACTGGGAACAACCGGCGGCATCTGTCCGGTGACCACATGTGCCAAGGGCCTGTTTAACGGACCGTGCGGCGGTACCAACGAGGGAAGCTGTGAAATACACACGGACCAGCCCTGTGCCTGGTATAAAATTTACGAACGGCTTGCCGCCCAGGGCAGGCTTGACTTGATAACCCAGATTACACCGCCGAACGACTGGCAGAATCAGGCACCGAGAACCACGGTCCAGCCCGGTTATGAAGAAAGGTCCGCCGCCTTCAAAGAGTCATGATGGCCATTTTGGTGTTAATTCTGGATTAGAAAAGGAAGATATCATGAAGTCAGAAAGCAATATTGAAAAAGTTCTCACGGCCGGTCATTTCGCTTTTACAGGTGAAGTCGGGCCGCCCCGGGGAACGAATGTCGAGGCACTGAAAGAAAAAATATCCCATTTGAAGGGGATGGTGGATATGGCCAACGTCACCGACAACCAGACGGCAATGGTCCGGATGTCCAGCTGGAGCGCCTGCCTTATCTGCCTGCAGCAAGGGCTTGAACCCAACTACCAGATGGTGTGCCGCGACCGCAACCGGCTTGCGATGCAGGCGGACATCCTCGGGGCCTGTTCGCTGGGGTTGAAAAACATCCTCTGTCTCTCCGGGGATCATCAGATGTTCGGGGATCATCCCAATGCCAAAGGGGTTTTTGACATAGACTCGATACAGCTTGTCAGCATGGTAAAAAAAATGAGAGACGAAGGCAGATTCCTGGGCGGTGCGGATATAGACGAGCCGCCGAAAATGTTTATCGGGGCCGCAGCCAATCCTTTTGCCGAACCTTTCGAATGGCGGGTTCACCGCCTTGCCAAAAAAATTGCGGCCGGTGCCGATTTCATTCAGACCCAGTGTATTTACAATATGGACAAAATGCGGGAATGGGTCAAACGGGCACGGGACATGGGCCTTACCGAAAAAACGTATATCCTGGCCGGTATCACGCCCATGAAAAGCGTGGGTATGGCAAAGTACATGAAAAGCAAAGTCCCGGGAATGGATGTGCCGGAATCCGTAATCAAACGGCTGCAGGGCGCCGGAAAAGGCAAAGTGGCGGAAGAAGGCATTAAAATGGCTTGTGAGCAGATTCAGGAATTCAAGGAGATGCCGGGGGTTGCCGGCATCCATCTCATGGCAATTGAGTGGGAACACAGAGTGCCTGAAATTGCTGAAAGAGCCGGAATGTTACCGAGACCCGAGGTTTAACACCTTTAAATATAAAGGAGGCACCAATTGAGCAATAATACGGTTATGGTGGTTGGTGGAGGCATTGCAGGTTTGACAGCCGCATGGATACTGTCGCGACAGCGCATAAATGTTGAACTTGTTGAGAAAAGCTGTTTTCTCGGCGGCCACAGTATCGGCTATACCTGCAAGGCAACTGATGAATGCAGACAGTGCGGCGCCTGCAGTGCGGAGCAGATGCTCTGTAATGTCGTCAGCGAACCGTTAATCAATGTCCATCTAAGGACTGAAGTAAAATCGTTTGAAACAGGTGAAAAGGCCCGGGTCCAGCTGGGAAAAAGCGACGTGGACGTCAATGAAACCGAGATTTTAAAAGGGTTTTCCCAATACAATTCCCCCCTGTATGTGGCAGGGAAAAACGCGTCCGACACGCAGGACGGCGCTGTTAAAATCGACACGCTCGGCACCGACGAAAATGTCGCGGTGGATGCCGTCATAATTGCCACCGGGTTTGCGCCTTTCGATCCGAAAATCAAATCCACGTTCGGGTACGGGGAACATAAAAACATCATCACCGGCATGGAACTTGAAAACATACTGCGGGAAAAATCCGTGCTGCAGAGACCGTCAGACGGTGAAAAACCCGAAAAAGTGGCGTTTATCCAGTGTGTGGGATCCAGGGACGAACGGCTCGGCAACCTGTGGTGTTCTCAGGTCTGCTGTCCGTACGCCATTCGGATGGCGGGCTTTGTGAAACACAAAGAACAAGAGACCGACCTTTCCATTTTTTATATCGACATTCAGAATACCCCCAAGGAATTTTCACTGTTTTATGAAAAGGCCCGTCAGGATATCACGTTTAAAAGGGCCATGCCCGTCGATATATACCAGATTGACAATGACCGCCTGCGCCTGCGGTATATGCCCGAAGAAACCGGCACCCCGCTTCATGAAGAATATGATCTTGTTGTGCTTTCCGTCGGCATGACACCCGGTGGCGACACCCGGCCGTTGTCCGATATGTTCGGCATCGCCGTGGATGAACACGGCTTCCTCGCCGATGGGGGTCAGGGTGTGTTTGCCGCCGGCACCGCCAAAGGACCCGGGAACATTTTTGATACCATGGCGGACGCTGAAAAAGCCGCATATGAAACAATGACATATCTGGGGGTGATAAAATGACAGATATCAATGTAAGTAGAGAAGTCCTTGTTATCGGAGCAGGAGCTGCCGGACTGGCGGTTTCCGAAAAAATCGCCGATCTGGATTACCCGGTCACCCATATCCCGTTCGGCCGGGAAACCGCACCCGATACGGCTGTGCTTGAAAGGCTCCTCGGTGCCACCGGGGACTTTACCGCGGATCTCGTCAAAGACGGGAAAAGAGAAACAAAACGTTTCGGGGCGGTGGTCGCCGCTCCGGATTACACCCGGGAGCCCCTGCATAAAATATACGGTCTCAATTTAAGCGAGAAGGTTATCACCCAGACACGGTGCGAGGAGATCCTTGAAGACCCGTCGCAGACCCAGAAACTGGTAAACGCTCAGGGCGCGTCGGTTGCGTTTCTCTCGGACTACGGGAAAGCAAGCTCGCCTGCAAACTTTGAGCGGATCCTGACCGCAGCGCAGAAAATCCAAGACCTTGAAAACTGCAGTGCCTATATAGTCGTCAACAACGCCAAGGTCGGGGCCGACGATCTTGAAAAGCGTTTCACACAGGGACGGCACCGGGGAATTCTGTGTTTCAAGCCGGAGAAGATGCCCGATATCCAGCAGGCTGAAAATGACCTCTCCATTGCCTTCCTTGATCCGGTCATGCAGAAAGAGGTAAGCTTTTCTCCGGATTATATCGTGATAGAAGAATGCCGGAAGCCGGATGAAAAATCCGATGCGCTGAAATCAATCCTCCGGATAGATACCGATCTCGAGGGATTCCTCCAAAGCAACAACGTGCACAGATTCCCTGTGGAAACAAACCGGGCAGGCATATATGTGGCGCACACACCGGCAGATGCGGATAATATCGCCCTGCGGACAAAAGAACTGCTGGGCGGGGGGACCGTAAGTGCAGAAGCGGACAAGGCGGTGGTGGACCCTGAAAAATGCGTGCTTTGCCTCACCTGCTACCGCTGCTGCCCCCACGGCGCTATTTACTGGAACGACGAGGCGGCGGTAATCTCACCCGTTGCCTGCCAGGGCTGCGGGGTATGTGCAAGCGAATGCCCGATGGACGCCATCCAGATCAAGAATTTCGGGGATGACAGCCTCCGGAAAACGATTGACACGGCCGTTGATTCGGACAAGGCGGTGGTGGTCTTCTGCTGCGAGAATTCCGCCCTGCAGGCCTACAACGGCGCCAGGAATCTGGGAATGACGCTGCCGGAGAATGTCAGAATCATCCATGTGCCCTGCGCGGGCAAAGTCGATGTGGCATTTGTATGGCAGGCGCTGGTGAAAGGAGCGGCAGGTGTGGTAATTGCGGCCTGTCATGACGGAAACTGCAAATCGGAAAAAGGCAATACGTATGCAAAATGGCGTTCTGCCGACATTTCCAGAAGACTCGAGGCAATCGGCATCTCCCCGGAAAAAGTCGGATTTATCCATATTGCATCCAATATGGCGGATGATTTTACCAAATCACTGGCCGCCTTTACAGAAAACCTCTAACCGTTTGACCCGGTTATCTTGAAAGGCTCTGGTGAAGCCGATCACCAGAGCCTTTTTTCGTTTGTCATCCCTTCTGCCGGACCGGACGTCCCCACTGGTTTCTATGGGCCGGTGTGGTCAGGATACGGATGTCTCTTTTCCTATATCACTTACAAGGCGGCATTGTGATTTTGAGGGGGGTCTTTAAAGCAAAAACCGCCACACCGGCCCCTGTTTTGGCTGAAAACCGGAACCGGCAGCCATGGAGCGCCGGTGCCTTTACTCCGGAACACCGGGATTCGGTCCCCCGCTCAAAAAGCCGAAGAACTTGAAGACGCGCCCCTGAAAAGCCATACAGCCATAAATAATAATTCTTGACAAACGGTAAGCGCTACCCTATTATCCATAAAAGTGTTTAATAGTAAAATATGAAGCGTGCAATATAAATTGCAAACAGGGATCGCCGGAAAACCCCCCGCGATTCCGAATAGGCTCTTGCTTCTGAACCTCATGTGTTGTCAGCTACTGTTTTACTTACTGTCCCGGAAAGCCTGTTTATATATATTCTAATTTACATTAGTTCTTATACATTGTTTTATTAAATTACTCTATTTCGGAGGTTGTTTATGCAGTTTAAGAAACAGTTTGAAGCAGGTAAATTTGCCTCTCTTGTTCAAATTGAACCTCCCAAGGGAACCGATGTCGCTTCATTCATCTCGGATGCGTTGCGTGTCAAAGGCGATGTGGACGCCTTTATCGTACCGGAGATGGGCAATGCCGTGATGCGGATGAGTTCTCTGGGGGCTGCGCTGGTTCTGCAGAAGCAGGGAATGGATACCGTCGTACAGTTCAATTGCCGGGACAGAAACAGACTTGCCCTTCAAGGCGATATCCTTGCGGCATCCGCTCTGGGGATAAGCGCCCTGATGGTCGAAAAAGGCCAGGATCCGTCCTTTGGCGATCACCACGAAACAAAAGCGGTGTATGACATTAACATGGAAACGCTTCTCGAGGGGATCGGAAAACTTGAACAGGCAAAGGATATGGCAGGTGTGGCGCTTTCGGGTGCGCCGCAGTTCCTGAAGGGCACCTCGCTCAACACCTGCATGCGCGGGGCCGACCGTGAAAAAGAGCTTGACAAGATGAAAAAAATGATCGACCTGGGCGTTCAGTTTTTCGTCACCCAGCCCCTGTTTGAATTCGACATGACCCGGGCTTTTGTAAATGTCGCCCAAAAAAACAATGTAAAAGTGATTCCCACCGTTTTACTTCTGAAATCCCTCGGTATGGCAAGATACATGGCGCGCAACATCGAGAGTCTGAATCTGCCCGATCCACTGGTTGAGCGCATCCGGAAAGCGCCTGACAAAGTGAAAGAGTGCAAAAATATTGCAAAAGAGCTGATAAAGGAAGTGAAACAGGATGATTTTGGCGGCGTCAACATCTCCTGCATGGGATGGGAAAAGCACCTGCCGGAATTGATAGGGATTATGGACGGGCTAAAAGGATAGGAGGCATATTTTATGGCAGAGAACGCGATACAAGTGGATAATTTATCAGGCTCGGTCATGGTGGTCGGGGGCGGTATTGCCGGAATGCAGTCTGCAATTGATCTGGCCAACTCCGGCTACTATGTCTATCTGGTTGAAGAATCGTTTGCCATCGGCGGTATGATGGCCCAGCTGGACAAGACTTTCCCCACAAACGACTGTACCATGTGAGTTATTTCACCTAAACTGGTCGAGGTCGGCCGGCATCTTAATATCGAACTTTTAACAAACAGTGAACTTCTGGCGCTTGACGGCGAGCAGGGAAATTTTACGGCTGAAATCAGACAGGCGCCGCGATATGTGGATCTTGAAAAATGCACCAGCTGCGGCGAATGTGCCAGTGTCTGCCCTGTAGAAGTGCCGAGCGAACACAATAAAGGGCTTTCCATGCGGAAAGCTGTTTTCAAACAATATGAACAGGCCATCCCGGGCGCGTACGCCATATCGAAACGGTCCACCGCCCCCTGCAAATCCACCTGCCCCGCCCATGTGAGTATCCAGGGATTTATTGCCCTGATGAGCCAGGGCAAGCACAGAGAAGCCCTGGAACTGTTCAAGCAGGAACACCCGTTTCCCGGTTCCTGCGGCCGGGTGTGCCACCACCCCTGCGAATCCGAGTGTACCCGGGCAGATCTGGATGCCCCCTTGGCGATCCAGCATCTTCACCGGTATATTTCAGATCTGGATCTGGATTCAGAAGACCCGTTCGTGCCGGAAACAGAAGGCGAACAGGATGAAAAGGTTGCCGTTGTCGGGTCCGGTCCCGCCGGCTTAACCGCTGCCTACTATCTCGCCATCAGGGGGTACACGGTCACCGTTTTTGAAAAACTGCCGGTAAAAGGCGGCATGATGACAGTGGGAATCCCCGAGTACCGGCTGCCCAAAAAAGAGCTTGAACGGGAAATCGCCGTCATCGAAAAACTCGGCGTAGAGATCAAGACATCTGTTGAGTTCGGCAAAGACATCACTTTGGAAAGCCTGAAAAAAGACGGATTTGCCTCCGTATTTCTCGCGACCGGGCTCCACGGGAGCAGAAAACTTGGCGTGGAAGGCGAAGACGCCAAAGGTGTCCTGCCCGGTATCTCGTTTTTACGGGATGCGGCGCTTGAAAAAACGGATACCCTCGAGGGAAAAGTCGTCGTTATCGGCGGCGGTAATGTGGCCGTGGACGTGGCACTCACCGCCAGACGGCTCGGTTCGGACGATGTCACCATGGTCTGTCTGGAAAAAAGAGAGGAAATGCCCGCGTGGGACTATGAAATCGAAGAAGCGCTTGAAGAAAAGGTGGAGATCGTTAACAGTCTCGGCCCGGCCCGGATCCTTGAACAGGACGGCAGCGTGTCCGGCGTCGAATTCAAAAAATGCACGAGCGTGTTCGATGACCAGAACAGGTTCAATCCCCAATATGACGAAAGTGATCTCACCACAATGGATGCCGATTATGTGATCGTCGCCATCGGCCAGTCGGGTGAGTTCGGGTTTGCCGACACCGAGAAGATTACCGTCGGCAGCAGAGGCGGGCTCGAGGCGGATCCCGTCACTTTCCAGACACCTGTTCCATGGGTGTTTGCCGGCGGAGACGCTTTTTACGGCCCCAAATCCGTGGTGGATGCGGTCGCCTGCGGCAAAGAGGTCGCAGAGAGCATTCACCGGTTCATTCACGATGAAGATCTGGAAAAGGACCGGGAAAAGGATCTGACATTCGAAAAACCCGATGTGGCCGGAGAACCTTTCAAAAAGCGTATGGCGCCGGAAAAGATTGCCGTTGCCGACCGGGAAGGCAGTTTCAGGGAAGTCACTTCGGGATTCAGCCGGGAGGCAATGGAAGCCGAAGTGGCCCGGTGTCTGTCCTGCGGCATCTGTTCCGAGTGTTACCAATGTGTCGAGGCCTGTCTTGCCGAGGCCATAATCCACAACGACACGGCCGCTACCAAAGCGCTCACAGTGGGATCGGTGATCATCGCCGCGGGCTGCCAGACCTATGACCCCTCGGACCTCGATGACACCTACATGTACAAGAGATCGCCGAATGTCATGACAAGTCTCGAGTTTGAAAGAATCCTGAGCGCCGGCGGTCCCACCATGGGGCACCTTGTACGGCCTTCCGATGAAAAGGAGCCGGAAAAAATCGCCTGGCTGCAGTGTATCGGCTCACGGGACACCAACCGGTGCAACAACGGCTACTGTTCCTCTGTCTGCTGCATGTACGCGGTAAAAGATGCCATGATCGCCAAGGAGCACTCCGAAAAAGAACTCGACTGCGCCGTCTTCAACATGGACATGCGGACATTCGGAAAGGATTATGAAAAATACTACCTGAGAGGCCGGGACGAGAACAATATCCGGTTTATCAAATCACGGGTCCACAGTGTTGACGAGAACCGGGACAACCAGAACCTGATCCTCAACTACGCCGACGAAAAGGGCCAAATGCACCAGGAAGAATTTGACATGGTCATTCTGTCCGTGGGCCTGGAAGTCAGTGAATCAACCGCTGCCATGGCCCAGCGGATCGGTATCGACCTGAACCGGTACAACTTCGCCCTGACCGACCCGTTCAACCCGCTTGAAACCTCGAGGAAAGGGGTTTTTGTTTCCGGTACCTTCCAGGGCCCCAAAGACATTCCCGCGTCTGTCACGGAAGCGAGCGGCGCCGCCTGTGCCGCCGGCATGAAACTGGCCCCGGCACGGAACACCTGTACGAAAAGTGTGGCGGTCCCGCCCCAGAGAGACGTAAGCGAGGAAGACCCCCGGATCGGGGTTTTTGTCTGCAAATGCGGCATCAACATTGCCGGTGTCGTGGATGTGGAGACGGTGGAAGCATACGCAAGGGCGCTTCCCCATGTCGTATATGCCGGGCAGAACCTCTTTACCTGCTCTGAAGACGCCCAGAACCAAATAAAAGAGGTTATTGACGAGCACCAGCTCAACCGGGTGGTGGTGGCCTCGTGCACCCCCAAAACCCACGAACCGATTTTCATGGACACCCTGGAACAGGCCGGACTGAACAAATACCTGTTTGAAATGGCCAACATAAGGAACCAGGATTCGTGGATGCATTTCCACATACCGGAAAAGGCCACGGCAAAGGCCAAGGACCTCGTTAAAATGGCGGTCGCCAGAGCGGCCACGCTGAACCCGCTGATCGACAAGAGAATACCGGTCACCAGCCGGGCCCTTGTCATAGGCGGCGGTATCGCCGGCATGACCGCGGCGAAAGGTCTCGGGGATCAGGGGTATGAGGTGGTGCTGGTAGAGAAAGAAGAGCGGCTGGGGGGCCTTGGAAACCGGCTTACCCGGACCATTGAAGGCAACGATATCCAAGCGTATGTCACGGCCCTGGCCGAAGAAATCCAGGCCCACGGAAAGATAGAAGTCCTGAAACAGGCCCTGATTGTCAATTTTACAGGGTATAAAGGGAATTTTACAACGGAACTGGTTGTCGGGCCGGGCATGTACGAAAGAAAGGTCGATCACGGGGTACTGATCGTGGCGACCGGGGCGAATGAATACACCCCCCATGAATACCTGTACGATGAAAGCGATCTGGTGCTGAGCCAGCTGGAACTTGCGGAAAAAATCGAACAAGAGGGGGCTGCCGATCTGAACCAGGTGGTGATGATCCAGTGTGTCGGTTCCAGAAATGAAGAGAATCCGAACTGTTCCCGCGTCTGCTGCCAGGGCGCCATAAAGAACGCGCTTCACATCAAAGAGGAGAACCCGGCGGCTGAGGTGTACATCCTGTACCGTGACATCCGGACATATGCGATGCTGGAAGAATACTACACCGAAGCCCGGAAAAAAGGGGTGCTGTTTTTCAGGTTTGATGCCGAGAATCCGCCCGACGTATCCAAAACCGATGACGGCGGTCTGAAAGTGGTTTTTGAAGACCATATTCTCGGGGAAAAACTTGAAGTCAACCCGGATCTGCTTGTTTTGAGTGCCGGTGTGACACCTGCCGATACGGAAGAGCTCTCCTCGATCATTAAAACAGGAAGGGACCCGCACGGGTATTTTATTGAGGCCCATGTCAAACTCAGGCCGGTCGATTCCGCTTCGGAAGGCATCTTTATCTGCGGCACCGCCCACGGTCCCAAACTGATTTCCGAAACCATTGCCCAGGCAATGGCGGCGGCATCCAGGGCCACCACCTTCCTTTCCCAGGAATACCTCACGCTTTCCGCCGTGACAGCGGAAGTGGATCAGAACAAGTGTGCTTCATGCCTTATCTGTGTCCGTTCATGTCCTTATGAAGTACCGGTGATCAATGAAGACGGGAAGAGCGAAATTGATCCGGCTCTGTGTCACGGCTGCGGGATCTGTGCATCCGAATGCCCGGCCAAGGCCATCAAGCTGAACTGGTACGAGGATGTGCAGTTATTGAGCAAAATTGAATCCTTAATGGAGGAACTGGTATGACAAACGAATTTGAACCGGTCATTATTTCATTCTGTTGTAACTACTGAGGATATTCGGCAGCGGACCTGGCAGGTTCCATGCGGTTGAAATGTCCTTCAAATTTTCGAATTGTCAGACTCCCCTGCACCGGAAAGCTCGACATCATTCATATCATGCGGGCTTTTGAAAAAGGGGCCGACGGCGTATACGCGGTCGGGTGTATGGAAGGGGAATGCCATTTTAACACCGGCAACTTCAAAGCCCGGAAACGGATCGAGCAGGCGGCAAAGATTCTCGATGACATCGGGGTGGGAGGTGAGCGTGTGAAAATGTACAACCTTTCATCAGGGGAAGGCCCTTTGTTTGCCCAGTACGCGGCAGAGATGGATAAAAACATAAGGGCGCTGGGCCCCAGTCCGATACGGATGGCACTCGGGAAAAAGAAGCGTGCAGCTTAACATATTAACAAAACAGTAAAGAGGTCTTGATTATGATAATTGCAGAAAAAAAACCAATTCAGGAAATTATAGACGAGGTTACCGGGTTTAAACGGCTCCTCGTTCTGGGATGCAATGAATGTGTTACCGTTTGTGAGGCCGGGGGGAAAAAGGAGGTGGAGATACTTGCATCTGCGCTCAGGATGCATTTCATCAAGGAAGGAGAAGAGGTAACCATAGACGAAAGGACCCTTGAACGGCAATGCGACCATGAATACCTGGAAGAGATCCGGGATGTGATCGATCAGTACGATGCGGTACTGTCACTGGCCTGCGGGGTCGGGGTTCAGTTCGCAGCCGAGAAATATCATGATACGCCCCTGCTGCCCGGCGTCAACACGACCTGTCTGGGCGCCAATGAACAGCGCGGCGTCTGGACGGAAAGATGCCAGGCTTGCGGCTCATGCATCCTTGCCGAAACCGCCGGCATCTGTCCGGTTTCAAGATGTGCAAAACGCCTGCTCAACGGACCGTGCGGCGGCTCAAGTGACGGCAAATGCGAGATCAATAAAGAACTGGATTGTGCATGGCAGCTTATAATCGACCGGTTGCAAGCGTTGGGAAAACTGGCGGACTACGAGAAGCTGGCGCCCCTGAAAGACTGGTCGACTGAAAGAGCCGGCGGACCCAGAAAAACTGTTAGGGAGGATGTGCAAGTATGAGTGTGAAAACGTCTAGCAAGCTTGAAAAAATACTGAGCAAGGGGCATCTGGCGGTAACCTCGGAATGCGGCCCGCCCCGCGGGAGCGATCCGGAAGCCATCACCAAAAAAGGCGAACTCATCAGGGACTACGTGGATTCCATTAATATCACCGACAACCAGACATCCATGACCCGGCTGTGCTCTCTGGCCGCCTGTATTCATCTGAAACTGATGGGGCTCGATCCCGTTCTTCAGATGGTGACACGGGACAGAAACCGGATCGCCCTCCAGAGCGATATCCTGGGTGCCGCCTCGTTTGACATCAACAACATGCTCTGCCTTTCAGGGGATCACCAGAGTTTCGGCGACTGCCCGCAGGGCCAGAACGTTCACGATATCGACTCGATGCAGCTCATCCAGACGGTCCGCCGCATGCGGGACGAGGGAAAATTTCTGGGCGGTGACGATATCAAGCGGCCGCCGGATATTTTTGTGGGCGCCGCCGCCAACCCGTTTGCTGACCCGTATGAAATCAGGGTGCCCCGTCTGGCCAAAAAAGTGGCCGCCGGCGCCGAATTCATTCAGACCCAGTGCAT
>CAYZHB010000042.1:0-23836 GCA_964478245.1 uncultured Desulfobacterales bacterium
CGGTAATATCCGCCCGCCTGACCACAATATTGAACGGCAATCCGGCATTGTCTGCTTTGTTACTGCGCAGGGAGGAGGAGACCGCCTCCTTTTCCCGGAATATGCCGGCGATGTTCACCCGGCCCTGTTCATTTACGGCGAGATTGACCTGCGGTGCCACGAGCGTCACCTTTTCAAATGCCGCCACCCTGTCCAGGAGCGCCTTCAAAGCCAATCTCATGTGCATCTCTTTAACTGTCATCACGGTATTTCCCGTTTCATCGCGAATTGAAACCCTGTAAAAATGCATTGTTGAGGAAACTATCGAGAAAGACCACTTCTCGAAATTCAGACTGCCGGGAATTGACCGGTTTATTCTGTCCAGAACCAGATTCCTGGCATGATCGGTTCCCAGGTAAAACCGGACGCCTGACAGGAGTACAAGCAAAAAGCCAGTGAATACCAGCACAGCAAACAATACCTGCCGCACACGAATCCCTGCCGGCATTAAAGGCTCCGCTCCAGTTTAATGTTTTTGGAGGGAATGAACCGGTTGCTGCTGAAAAAACGGATCAGTTTGGCGTCATCCCACGCCACCAGGGTGTTGAGTTTTTCAACCCCGAGCCTTTTCAAATGGTCCACAAACTCATCGATCAGCTTTTTACCGATCCCTTTAAACCGATAATCGGGATCCACACCGATGGTATCCAGCGTGGCTTCATCCTGATAAATGCCGTATTCCCCCATGTAAAGCTCTCCCATTACAAATCCGGCCACTGTGCCGTCCGCTTTTTCCGCCACAAGGGATGTCGGCAGGTAGTCGGCTGATTTCACGAGCTTATCGAATTTCATCTGATAATATTCCCGACGCGAATACCCGAGAACTCTCTCATCAATACCCACTACCGCATCAAAATCTTCAGGCTGCATGAGCCTTATTTTAATGGTACTTTCGTTCACGAGGTCTCCTTTCCATCTCAGGTTGTTTTCTGAAATTCAACTGTTAAGACATTAAAATGCGATGCCGCACGGTGACCTGAAGTGCTATAACACTCTCACACATAGTAACAGAACAGACGTCTTGACACAATCCTCATCAAACAATTGTGCACGGCTAATTTGTTCTGCGGGTCACCTTTGGAAAGGCAGATGGCGGGGTGCTTTCTATGCCGGGTTTGGCCGGCATCTTTTTTTAAAGTCAACAACCACCCGCGAAGCGGGTGGCTTGGCGTGTATGCATTCGCATCTCTATCGAGCCCGGCCATAGGCCGGAAAAAAACACGTAAGTGTTTCAATCGTTGACGGTTGTAACCGGGGGCATAGCCCCCGGTTTGAAAACAACCAATCAGGATATTATCAGACGATATTACAGGTGTGAATCCAGGATACGCGGCGCTTCCGGCAGCCGGGAAAGCTCTTCCGCCTTGTAGGAACTCCTGACAAGGGGGCCGGACGCCACCCGTCTGAATCCGAGATGCACGGCAGCCGCCTCGATCTCTGCAAACTCTTCGGGCGTATAGTACTTCTTGACCGGCAGGTGCGCTTTTGTGGGCTGAAGGTACTGACCCACGGTGAGGATGGAACAGCCGGTTTCGACAAGGTCGGCCATTGTCCGGTAGAGCTCGGTGAACGTCTCCCCCAGCCCGACCATTATACCGGATTTGGCAGGAATGGCCCTGTTTGTCTTTGAAACGGCGGAAAGCAGCTCAAGGGATCTTTCGTAAATTGCCTGCGGGCGGGCCGTTTTGTAGAGGGACGGAACGGTCTCGATGTTGTGGTTTAAAACCGCCGGAATCATTTTAAGCACGGTTTCAAGGTGTTCCGTCTTCCCCCTGAAATCCGGTATCAGCACTTCTACCGCTGTGTCGCCGCCGGAAATCTTTTTTACCGCATCGACGGTACGGGCAAAGTGAAAGGCGCCGCCGTCCTCGAGATCATCCCGGGTAACGGAAGTGATCACCACATAGGAAAGGTTCATTTCCGATGCCGCCCGGGCGACCCTTGCAGGTTCTTCAGGATCAGGCGGACCGGGGTCGCCGGTCGGCACGTTGCAGAAGCGGCAGTTCCGTGTGCACCGGTCCCCTAAAATCATGAAAGTGGCCGTGCCCCTCCCGTAACACTCGAATTTGTTCGGACAGTTGGCCCCCTGGCACACCGTATGAAGGCAGCCCGCCGACAGAAGCGTTCGGGTCTTTTCATACCCCTCCCCTCTGGGAAGTCGGGTCCTGAGCCAGGTGGGTTTGCCTTTTTTCCTTGCGTGAATCCCCGTCTGCGGCATGAGCTGCGTATCGCTGTATTGAAGCCGGGCCCCAAACACCTTTTCAAATGAGGCCACAAGAAGTGTCGCCACTTTTTCAAAAGAGAGATCCGGCATGGGCAGATCTCTCTTTTTTAACTCGTTTGCCGCCGAGGTGACGGAAATATCGTTCATGCCGCAGGGATTGATCCACTTGAAAGGCGTCAGATCCGGATTGACATTGAGGGCAAGCCCGTGAAACGAGACCCCCTTTTTAAGAGAAATGCCGATGCTGCCCAGCTTGGCGTCCCCAACCCATATGCCGGGATTCCTGCTGCTGCGGGACGCCTTGACACCCAGTTTCAAAACCGTGTCAAGCATCACCTCTTCCAGCAGGGAGACAAACTCCCGGACACCTGTTTTCGACCGCTCCAGGTCCAGAATCGGGTAAAGGATGATCTGGCCCGGCCCGTGGTAGGTAATATTCCCGCCCCGGGTCGTGTGCACGAGATCAACGCCCCGCTCTTTCAAAAATTTCCTGGAGCAGACCAGGTTCTCCTCACCGCCATGCTTGCCCACGGTGAACACCGGGGCATGTTCGGTGAGGATCACCCGGTCATGGCGGAGAACCTGGTCATTTTTCGCGTGAACGATATCCTGCTGGAGTTCCAGTACCCTTGTGTACTCCGTTTGCCCCAGATTCAGACACAGGAGTGTCTGCCTGGTGCCGCTGCTGGTGTCTATCCTCTCAGGCATGGTTTCCGTGCCGCCCCAACTTCATCAAGCCGCGATACCTTGGTGATTTGAGGCGCTGAATGCAAAAGTTCCGGATTCTCAGCCGCTTCCGTCGCAATGGCCTTTACCGCGTTGACAAACTGGTCCAGGGTCTCTTTGGATTCCGTTTCAGTGGGTTCAACCATAAAAGCGCCGTCGACCACCAGCGGAAAATAGACCGTGGGCGGATGAAACCCGTAATCCAGAAGTCTCTTGGCAATATCCATGGTGGCAACATGGTACGGTTCCTGCTTTTTGTCGTTAAAAACGCATTCATGCATGCATGTCCTGTCATACGGCAGGTTCATGGTCTCCTTGAGGCTCTCCTTGATATAGTTCGCGTTCAGGACGGCGAACTCGCTGGCCTTTCTCAGACCCGCCGCCCCCATTGACAGGATGTAGGAATAGGCCCTCACCATGATACTGAAATGGCCGTAAAAGGTGTGGAGTCTTCCGATCGTATCCGGGCAGTCGCTGTTCAGCCGGTAGGTATCCCCCGCTTTTTCCACGACGGGAACCGGCAGGAAGGGCCTGAACTCCTCGCGGGCGACCACCGGTCCGGACCCGGGGCCGCCGCCGCCGTGCGGTGTGGAAAATGTCTTGTGCAGATTGAGGTGCATGATGTCGATCCCGATATCGCCCGGCTTGACAATCCCCATGTGGGCATTCAGGTTGGCGCCGTCTCCGTAAACCAGGCCCCCCTTGTCATGAACGATATCCGCGATCTCTCTGATGTTCTCTTCAAAGAGCCCGAGGGTGTTGGGATTGGTTACCATTATACCGGCCGTGTCCTCGTCCATCACCTCGGCCACGGCCTCGGGCGTCAGGATGCCCTCCCTGCCGGAGACGATATTCACCGTTTCATAACCGCAGAGGGTGACGCTGGCCGGGTTGGTCCCGTGGGCGGTATCCGGCATGATCACTTTTCTCCGCTGATCGTTGTTCTTGGCATGAAAGGCGTGAATCATCAGCATGCCGGCCAGCTCCCCATGGGCACCGGCGGAAGGCTGAAGCGTCACGGCCGGCAGCCCGGTTATTTCACCGAGAAACGTCTGAAGATCGTACATCAGCTTCAGCGCCCCCTGGGCATAGGCCTCGCCTGCCAGGGGATGGACCGATGTCAGTGCATTTCTCGAGGCCTGGGCCTCGTTTGTTTTCGGGTTGTATTTCATCGTGCATGACCCGAGGGGATACATCCCCGAATCAATACCGAAATTCCACTGGGAAAGGCGGGTATAGTGCCTGACCACGTCGACCTCGTAAAGTTCCGGCAGGGCGGCGTCCTCCCGGACCAACGCCGTGTCGAGCTCCGACCGTTCCACGTCGCTTTCCGGGATTGAGACAGCACATCTCCCTTCCCTGCTCTTTTCCCAGAGTTCGGGTTCCCTGAAGACAAGTCCGGATGTTCCTGGATGATTCATAATGATTTGACCTCCAATGAAAGATTGTCCATATCCGCCTTTTTGGCTTTTTCAGTTGCGCAAAAAAGGTAATGATCCTTTAACTCGGGAAAATAGTTTTCTAATGCCAGACCGGCATAGATGCAGCGTTCCTCGATCAGGCGCTTTCTCGTCTCCTCGAAACCCGCCGGCGCTTTTGCCACGAACTCGTTGAAAAACGGGGTGTCAAACGGGAAAGTGAAACCGGCATCGGCAAGGGTGTTTTTCAGGTAAACCGCCTTGTCGTGATTTATCCGGGCGATCTCCCGTATGCCTTTTTTCCCGACGCTTGCCAGATACATGCCCGCCGTCATGGCGTTCAGGCCGTTGTTGGAGCAGATGTTCGAAGAAGCTTTCTCCCGGCGGATGTGCTGCTCGCGCGTGGCAAGCGTCAGAACGTAGCCCCTGTCGCCGTTCGTGTCCGTGGTTTTTCCCACAAGACGGCCGGGAAGATTTCTCATCTGCTTGCTGGTACCGGCAAGGATGCCGAGACCGGGCCCGCCGAATGATTTCGCCAAGCCAAGGCTCTGTCCCTCCCCGGCCACAAGATCGGCGCCGAAACTGCCGGGAGCTTTCAAAAGTCCCAGAGAGAGCGCCTCTGTAAAAGACGCCACGAAAAACGCCTTTTGATCATCACAGGCCTGTCTGGCCTGTGCCAGATCTTCAATGTTACCGAAAAAATTGGGGGACTGCACGGCAACCGCCGCGATATCCGTATCGGTGAGTTTCGGGAAATCGGTCCGGCCGTCACTGTCGTAGGGGATATCAATGATTTCAAACGCAAGCGGTCTCAGGTATGTCTCGATCACCTGTCGGTGTGCGGGATGCACAAGGGAGGAAACCGCGACCTTGTTCATTTTTTTCTTCCTCAGGGCGATCAGCAAAGCTTCCGCCAGGGCCGTGCCGCAGTCATAGTGGGAAGCGGTCGCCACGTCCATATCCGTGAGTTCGGTGATCATTGTCTGGAACTCGTAAATCCCCTGAAGGGTTCCCTGGCTGACCTCGGGCTGGTACGGGGTATAGGCGGTCATAAATTCGGATCTTGAAATCAGGTATTTCACTGCATAAGGGATAAAGTGGTCATAGCTGCCCGCCCCGATAAAATACGCGCAATCGCCGGAGGCGATGATCTCCTTTTCAACCTGCTGCATATGGGCATCAAGGTCCCATTCGGTATGCGCCCGCGGCAGGGCCATCTCCTCTTTTGTTTTGAGTTTGTCCGGTATGCCGCCAAAGAGCGCATCGAGAGAAGGTTTCCCGATTGTCTCCAGCATGGCATCGATATCCGCTTTGGTATGTGGAAGATAACGCATGGCTGTCATCCTTTCAGCATCTCGAGGTATGCCTTTTTGTCCATGAGATTGTCAAGCTGGGCCGGATCATCCGGTTTGATCTCAACGATCCATCCCTCTTCATAACACGATTCGTTGACCAGCTCGGGGGAATCCTCAAGGGCTTCATTCACGGCGGTCACCTCTCCGGAGACCGGGGCGTACACTTCCGCAACCGCTTTGACCGATTCCACACTTCCAAGCTCATCCCCCTGGACCAGCTTGTCCCCCACTTCCGGCATCTCCACGAAAACGATTTCACCCAGCTGATCCTGCGCATAGTCGTCAATGCCCATTTTGACGTTTCCATCTGTTTTTTGGGCCCATTCATGATCTTTGGTATACTTTACATCCCCGGGTAAATTGAGATCCGCTATCTCTTTCATAATACCTCCTTTTCCGTTAGCTTTTAGCTTTTAGCTGTTAGCTGTTAGCTGTTAGCTGTCAGCTGTTAGCTGTTAGCTGTTTAGTTCTTTGTTATCAGCTGAATGCTGAAACTAAATAAAATTGTGTATGGCCTTTCTTGCCGTTCGGTCAGGTCTTATGTCATTGACCACCGTGACATTGATCCGCCGCTTCTTCTCGTGGAGTACCAAACGGTCCCCGTAGGAGAGCGGCCGGTCCACCATGACGAACCCGCAGCTTATCCCTTTGATCTTGAGCCCCTCCGGGATATTTTCCGAGTTGATACTGTAAATCTTATCGCCGTGCCAGCCGATCCCCATGTCGGTCGCGCAGGTCAGAACCGTGCCGATCTCGTTTCCCTCCCCGTCAAGCACCTTTGCGTCCCCGCCGGTTCCCACTTTTTTGAGGGTGTCCCCGGCGAACGGACAGGTATACCGGTCCGATCCCTCGGAAACCGCCGCTTTCCCGATAAACTCCTTGGTAAACCCGGACCTGTCCTCATTGTAGGGCAGGGCAAAATCCCACGGATGATTGACAAATTTCCACTCCCCGATATCCTGGTGGGAAAGGGGAAGCACCGCCCCCGCCCGCAGGGAATCCCTTGAACCGAGACCGCAGGGGGTGACGTCATATTCGGCTCCCGCCTCCAGGATTTCTTTCCACAAGTTTGCAATGCGGTCCGGGGAAAGAAAAATTTCAAAACCGAATTCACCGGTGTATCCGGACCTTGAAAGCAGAACGGGTGATCCGTCGGCAAGAAGTACATCAGAGGTCGCATCAAAACGCCCCTTGAAAGAAAAATAGGGCATTTTTTCAAATACGGTATCCGGGTTCTTCAACACCTTGTACAGGATCCTTGCCGAATTTTTACCCTGGACATCCATTTTTGCCACCTTGCCGGTGAGATCGGCAATATCGGCATCGAGGCCGTTTCCGTGATCCGCCATATGGGCTGCGATCACGCTGCCCATGCCTGAATTGACACAGACCATGTAATCGTCGGCCGCAAATTTGTACACAATGGCATCATCGATGGAATGGCCTTTTTCGTTCAAAAACGCCCCGTACACACAACGCCCGTTTTCAAGGCCGCTGATATCCCGTGTAAAACATTTCTGCAAAAGGTCATAAGCGCCCGTCCCTTTGACCGTAATACAGGCCATGTGACTGGTATCAAAAATACCTGCGGATTTGAGTACGGCCAGGTGTTCATTTTTCACACCGGTTTCATACCACAGCGGCATGTCGTAGCCGCCGAAATCCGCCATGTTCGCCCCGGCACTTCTGTGCCATTCGTTCAGCGGTGTTGTTGTCAGTTGTTCTTCCATTTTTCTTTCCTTTACAAATAAAGTGTCAGGTTGTTAATGTATATACGGCACCTTCAGGTTATACGATTTGTAAACCACAAATGTTTCAACGAAATTAATGCCCTTGATATCGGATATCTCTTCGGTATAAAATTCGAGCAGGCCGAATCCCTCCTTGAAAAGCACCATCGCGATGATATCGTATTTGCCGGTCACCACGTTTGCGGAAACCACCCCCCTGAGCCGGCTGATTTCTTTGCCTTTTTCAACAATATCCATCTCGGAAAGTTTGATACCCATGAACGCCACATGATGGCCGGGCAGTGCCGACGGATCGATCAGTCCGCAGATCTCCAGGACCCCGTCCTCTATAAGCTTGTTCACCCGTGTTCTGACCGTGTTTTCAGTTATCGAAAGCTTGTCCGCAATTTTTTTGAAAGATTTTCGCCCCTGTTTCAGATCCCTTATGATTTCAATATTGATTTCATCAATTTTCATTGAAACTCCTTTTTCAGCGTATAAAATTTGGAAAAAACAAAAAATATGCGTTTAATACTTGCAAATTACACAGGAATAATGCTAATGTCAAATAAAATAAATTAAAATTTGTGAAAAATTCAATTTATTATAATTTTATTTCGTATAAACATAGATATTGGAAATGGATCAGATAAAATCACGCCAAAACAAGGAAAAGAATATGACAACCAGAATTGCAGTTCTCGGCGGCGGGCCCGGCGGATATGCAGCCGCTTTGAAAGCGGCCATGCTCGGCGCACGGACAACCCTCATCGAAAAAGAGAACCTGGGCGGCACCTGTCTGAATTGGGGATGTATCCCGTCAAAAATAATGAAAACCTCTGCCGACCTGATGGACAAATTCAAAAAAGCCGGGGATTTCGGGATAAATGTGACAGGGGATATCGCCTGTGACATGGCCGCTCTGATGCAAAAAAAGGAACAGGTCCTTGACACACAGCGAAAGGGCATCGCGTCCCTGCTCCAGAAAAGAGGGGTCACCCTGGAAAAAGGCACTGGTGTGATAAAGAACGAGGGCGCTGTAACCGTCCACCTCAACGAAGGCGGGGAAAAAGAGGTGCCCTTTGACAGGCTCATCGTGGCCACCGGCACCAAACCCCTCAACATTGACGCGTTCCCCTTTGACCATGAGTCCATTCTGTCGAGCAACGATCTTCTGTGTCTCGAAAAAGTGCCCGAGAGGATCACGATTGTGGGCGGCGGCGTGATCGGGTGCGAGTTCGCCTTTATTCTCTCCTCTCTGGGGTCGGCAGTAACCGTTGTGGAGGCCATGTCCCGAATCCTGCCCCTGCCCTCGGTGGACGAAAGCTGTTCCAAACTGCTGCAGCGGGAAATGAAGAAGCGGAAAATAAAAGTATTAACCGATACCGTTGTTGAACAGGCGGAAAAAAAGGGCAGCACACTCTCCCTCAAACTGGGCGCCTCCCCGTTTACGGAAAAGACCCCGGCAGGAAAAAAGGGACAGAATGTCCTGGAAACCGGTACCATGGCGGTCTGCATCGGCAGGTCGCCGTTGTCGAAAGCGATCGGGCTTGAAAACACAGGCGTCGAAACAAACGACAGGGGATGGATCAAAGCGGACGACCGCATGAAGACCTCGGCTGATCATATTTTTGCCATCGGCGATATCCTGGGCCCCGACAGGACGATGCTGGCGCATGTGGCCTCCCATGAAGGATTTGTGGCCGCTGACAACGCCATGGGCCTTGACACCCGAATGGACTACGGGGCCGTCCCCAACGCGATTTTTACCTCACCGGAAGTCGGCAATGTCGGGCTGACGGAAACCGGTGCAAAGGAAAAGGGAATCGATGCGGAAAGTACCAGCGTGAATTTCCGGGTACTCGGCAAAGCCCAGGCCAAAGGTGAAATTGCCGGAGAAGCCAAAATCATTACAGAAAAAGAAACGGGTAAAATTGTCGGTGTGCACGTCACAGGTCCCCATGCCACCGACATTATTGCCGAGGGCACCCTTGCCGTTAAAAACGGCCTGACCGTAAACGATCTGGCCGAAACCATCCACGCGCACCCCACACTGGCGGAAATCATGCTGGAAACAAGTCTGAAAGCTGCCGGCACCCCGCTTCACGGCTGAGTCACAGTCTGTCCCCAGAGCGGCTGTCCGGGCTGAGTAACGTTACGGTAACGCATGCGTAGGCTGTTTTTCAGTGAAAGCGGCATCTCAACTCCCCCTGCCGTTCCCTGTGTGTCTTTATGCTTTTCAGACAGACACGGAGTCAACGACCACCCGCAAAACGGGTGGCTTGGAATGTATGCAGTCGCATCTCTACCGAACCCGGCCGTAGGCCGGAAGAACAAAAACACGTCCGTGTTTCAATCGTTGACGGTTGTAACCGGGGGCATAGCCACCGGTTTTGAAACAACCAATAAATTTACAAAACAGTATTTCCCTTCAGCCTTGCCTGTCCGGCTTTTTTCTGTTTTAATACCGGCCGGGAACGTCCGCGTGAAAAACGCACCCTGGTTCTTTAACAGGGCAGGCATTCTGTTTGCATTTCATTTGAAAACAACAGATCAAAACCGTCACGGGCACGTAATACAAGTTGCAGTAATCGATCATACATGTACAAGAAAGGCGGACAGGAATGAAACCGGATGTCACACAATTGAAAGAACGGCTGAAAGCCGTGGAAAAAAAGATTACCGAAGTAAAAAGCCGCATGCCTGCCCATTCAGTGAAACCCGGCATCATGGCGGAGCTGATAACGCTTGAAGACGAACAGGAAACCCTTGTGGAACAGATCCGTCAAAACATGAAAGAGACAGACAGATAAATGCGCAACAGGAGCAAATAATGGGAAAATGTATCAATCATCCTGAAAGAGAGACCAGCTTTCTGTGTTCAAAATACAACATCTATATGTGCGAGGCGTGCATTGAATGCCGTGATCCGGAACTTTACTGCAAGTTCCGCACCGCCTGTCCGATATGGTTTATGAGCAGGGAAAAAAACCGGATGGACAAAAACAGCGTAATCAATTAAAATCGGTACCGCAGATTATACAGGTACATCTTGAGTCAACGGGGCTACCTGCAGAGCGGGTTCTCGAAATGGAGGTGCGATGAAATTTTTAGGGCTCTTTTTTCTTCTGGCAGGCGGTGTGCTTTTTGCCGATGCAGCCTGTGCCCAGGGCCCGGAGAAAGAAAAAGCCGCGGTCAAGGCTGCCAGAGAATGGCTCTCCCTCATGGAGTCGGGGGCCTACGAGCAGACCTGGAAAGCCGCTTCGCGTTTTTTTAAAAGTTCGGTGAACCGGGAAAAATGGATACACTCACTGAAGGGAATCACCCATCACCTTGGCGGCGTGGTATCGCGGGAGTTGAAAAGTGCCACCTACAAGACGGCACTGCCCGGCGTCCCTGACGGGGAGTACGTGGTGATACGGTTTAAAACCGCCTTTGAAAACAAAAAATCGGCAATAGAGACGGTGACGCCAATGTATGAAAAACAGGAAAACGCCTGGAAGGTGGCCGGCTACTACATCAAGTAACTGGTTACAGCCCCCCGGGCGCCCGCCGAAGGTCATCCGGCGGGCGCCTCTTTACGCCTTCACACGACCGGCAGCTCCTGGCCCATACCCCCCCCTGTTTTATGTAAACCCTTTCAACCCGCAGCACAGGCCCTGCCCGAAGCCGTCAAAACCCTTGCAGATGCATCATTCCACCGGCAGCCAGGTCTGGGTACGGAAAAAGAACGCAACATATCCCCGCACCTGGAGCTTTCCCTCTTCCAGCCACAGTTTGCACTTATAAATTTTTCCTTTGCCGGGATCCAGAATGGTGCCGCCCTTGTAAACATCCCCGGATTTTTCAAGATTTTTAATGATTTCCATGCCGATAAGGGGCTGATCCTTGCGGGGATCATCCGCCGGGCATTCATCGCACACCGGATTCTGCTCCTCCCCGGCTTTCCTGAAAAGCTTCACGATCCGGCCGAAATACTTCCCGTCTTCTTCATAAAGTTTGACGATCGACTTTTCATCGCCGGTTTCATCGTCTATTGTCTTCCACAATCCTGTAATGGAATTATCCTGAGCCCAGAGAGTACCCACTGACAAGAGCGAAAAGAGACAGCAAAACACAATAACACCGATTTTCCTTCCCATGACAATCCTCCGAAATAATTGTTGTTTAGTCCGCATTAGGCTCTTTTATATCCGGACGGTAAAACTGTCAAGTAGAATAATCACGGTGATTTCTTCTGATTATAAGGTGGAATGATTTATCCCGAAAATAAAGGCGATAGAATGGCCGGATACTTATTCCGGATTGTTATTGTTTTGCTCGGGGGGGTCCAGATTGAAAATCTGCCGGGCCGCATTCAGGTAGAACGAATCATCCCGATGGGCGCCCGTGTTTTTGAGAAACATGATGGGATCGTGGATGACCCTGCCGGCAATCGCTTTGGCCATCCGTCTGACAGCCTCTTTCTCCTCTTCGGAGAGACCGTTCATGGCACTCAGCGTTTTCCGTGCTTCAATTTCCGTGATATCCTCTATCTTTTCCTTTATTTCCACAATGGTGGGGACGATGTCCAGATTGTCCATCCACTTCCCGAATTTCACCACGGCTTCCTCTATGAGCCGCTCCGCTTTGACGGTCTCTTTCTCCCGCTGCTCGATATTTTCACTGACAATGTTCTGCAGATCGTCGATGTCGTACAGATAGGCATTGTTAATACGGTTTACCGCCGGATCGATATCCCTGGGCAGGGCAATATCGATGAAAAACAGCGGCCGGTTTTTCCGGGTTTTCATGATTTTCTTGACTTCCCGGCTGCCCAGAATGTAATCGGAAGACCCGGTGGAACTGACAACGATATCGACTTGTTTCAGCATCAGCGGCATCTCCTCGAATTTAACAGCAGTGCCCCTGAATTTTTCGGCAAGTGCCAGGGCGCTTTTAAAGGTCCGGTTGGCCACAACGATTTCCTCGACATTCTGAGATATCAGGTGTTCCACCGCCAGCTCGGCCATCTCGCCGGCACCGATCAGCATCACCTTTTTCTTCGAGAGATCATTGAAAATTTTTCCGGCCAGTTCAACGGCTGCATAACTGATGGACACCGCGTTATCGCCGATGCCGGTTTCCTTTCTCACCCTTTTGGCAATGTGAAAGGTCTTGTGAAGCAACCGGTTCAGGACCACCCCTGACGTCTTGCCGGCCACGGCATTCCTGTAAGCCGCCTTTACCTGTCCCAGGATCTGGGGCTCCCCCACGATCATGGAATCGAGACTGGCCGCCACCCGGAAAAAATGGGTGACGGCCTCGTCATCCGTGTACACGTAAAGGGCCTCTTCAAATTCAGCAAGCGGGATGTCCTTGAAATCGGCAACAAACCGTTTCACCGAGTGCACGCTGTCAGGGTCGTCAGACGTATACAGCACCTCGGTTCTGTTGCATGTGGAAAAAAGAAAGGCTTCCCGGATATGCGGTTTCCGGCGAAGGGTACCAAGCGCATCCGGTATGTCACTTTCCAGGAATGCCGTCCGTTCTCTCAGGCTTACCGACGCGGTTTTATGATTCAAGCCTATTAGAAAAATCCGGGCCATAGTTCCTCTGCTACTTTGTAAACGTCTGATGATGGCCGCCGATCAGCAGATTAACCCCGAGAAAAGTAAACATGAGCACGCAGAACCCCGCGATGGTCATTATGGCGGATTTGCGTCCCTGCCACCCGGAAACAAAACGGAAATGAATAAGCGCCGCATATATCAGCCAGGTAGCCACTGACCACACCTCCTTGGGATCCCAGCTCCAGAAAGTGCCCCATACGGCCTTTGCATATACAAACCCCGTTATCAGTCCCACGGTAAGCATGACAAAACCGGTCAGGACAAAAACGTAACTGGCACTGTCCAGCAGATCCAGTGACGGCAGCCTTTTAAAGAAAAATCCCTGTTTTTTGGCTTTTATCCCTTTTTCCTGTATCAGGTAGAGTATGGCCGCGCCACAGGCCAAAGCCAGGGCCGCTTCCCCGATGAAAACAAGCACAATATGGGAATAAAGCCAGAATCCTTTCAAAATTGTGGTTTTTTCAGCCGGTGTGGCCGGCACCAGTATGGCGGCTATCATTATCAGTACCAGCAACGGTGAGACAAAAACCCCGAGCACTTTCACCTCCAGCCGGCGCCGGGTGATTTTAAACACACCGGCCAGGGCCAGCCCCGCTATCAGGAGTGTCTGTTCGAGATTGAACGCCGGCAGACTCCCGATACAAAGCGATTTCAGAACAATGGATGCCAGATGCAGGAAAAATCCCAGGCTGATAAGAAAAAAAGCGACGTCCTGAATTTTTTCCCGCTGGACAAACAAATACGTTATATACCCGGTCATGCTCGCAATGTAGAGAGCGGTCGCCCCCCACCCCAACAGTCGGGACGCACCCGCCATATAAAACAGCATGTCACTATTTTCCCACATTCCCGCCTCCGGATGTCAATGTGTCAAAGCTGTACCCTCTGCCGAGGACATCAGAAAGAATTCGGTCCCTTCTCTGTTCATCGTTCTCCTGTATGGCCGACAAAAGCCCTTTTTCGATAAGGCCCCTGAAAATCTCTCTGTGACGGTCGGGATCATGGGCTTCGGCCAGAAGCCGCCTTCTTATTTCCCCCATCAGCCAGAGGAATTGTTCATACTCGGGGCCAAACTCCTTTTCCAGACGCTCCCGCAATACTTTCGCAAGGGCCGGACTTTTGCCGGCTGTCGAGATGGCGATGACAAGGTCCCCTCTTCTGACCGTGGACGGCAGGATAAAACTGCTTTTCTCCGCCTGGTCGACAATATTGCAGAGAATATTTTTTTCCCGGGCATCATCGCTTATCCGGCTGTTCAAATCCCGGTTGTCGGTCGCGCCGATAACCAGGAAAACCCCTGACAGATCCTCACTGCTGTATCCTTTTTTTATCAGGTCCGCCCCCTGTTCTTCAAGTGCGGCAAAGTCAGGTGAAAACCGGGGGCTTATCACCCTGGTCACGGCCCCGCACTCCAGGAGGGTGGCGGCCTTTCTCGCCCCCACGCGCCCCCCGCCCACGACGAGGCAGACTTTGTTTTTCACATCAAGGTTGACAGGATAATACGTCATCTTACAGGCAATCCGTTGACGGGTGGCCAGACCCGATTTGACTTCTCCTTGTTTATAAAAGATTCATACTATATATTATAAGGTGATAATTTTCAATCGTATTCGGCAGATGAACACGGCTCATTTGTTCTATGCCATGGGCAGGTGAAAACGGTGAATTTGTCGGGACATCTCAATACGACACAGGAAACTGACAGGGCGTTAAAATAATTTGCCCTGAGAAAGGGGATTTTAATGATCATAGATTCTCACGTGCACCTCTTTCAGAAAAGGGTGCAGACTCAAAGAGAAAAATTTTTCGATGCCGAACCTGAATTCAGACTGCTTTATTCGTCACCAAAAGCCAGGATAGCAGGCACTGAAGACCTTGTCGGCGCCATGGACAAGCACGGTGTCGCCATTTCGGTGGCATCGGGGTTTCCCTGGCGCACACCGGACCTGGCAAGGGAAAACAACGACTACATAATTGACGCGCACCTGAAACACCCGGACAGGATCCTGGGGCTTGCCTGTTTTGACGCCCTGTGGGAAGGGGCGGCAAAAGAAGCGGAAAGGTGTATTGATGCCGGTCTTTCCGGGGCGGGAGAACTCGCCTTCTATCTTTCCGGCATTGATGACGCCGCGCTGCGTCACCTGGAACCGGTCATGGCCCTTTTGAGGCAAAAAGGGAACAAACCCTGCCTCATCCATACGAACGAACCCGTGGGGCACACATATCCCGGCAAGACCCCGGTCACGCCGGGACAGATATACAGTGTCGCCAAAGCTTTCCCGGAGAACCGCATTGTTCTGGCCCACTGGGGAGGCGGCATCTTTTTCTACAATATAATGAAAAAAGAGGTCAAAGAGACCTTTGCCAACATCTGGTTTGACACGGCCGCGTCCCCTTTCCTGTACGATCCCGCGGTATACGACATTGCCGCGGAAACAGGGCTTGTGGACAAGGTCCTGTTCGGAACGGATTTCCCGCTGCTCGGTCCCGGTATATATTACCGGGATATCAAAAAAACGTCCCTGTCGCCGGATCAAAAAGAGAAAATTATGGGAAAAAATGCGGCCGCCCTGTGGCTGTAAGCTGTGTGATCAGAACGGCAGTATCTTTTCCAGGTAAATGGTATTGCCCTTGTCGTTGAACATGTACTGAAAGGCGTATGCTTCTATTATTTTCAGTCCTCTGCCGTGTTCGAAATCCTCTTCGTATGCGCGGTCGGCCTCCGTCTGCCAGTCAAACCCCTCTCCCTGATCCTTTATCCTGAACCGAAACGACTTTTTCCCCGGTGTTGTCTCAAATTCCACCATTTTTTCAGGGTCGTTCCGGTTTCCGTGCTGCACCGCGTTAACGAGCGCTTCCCGCATGACGAGGTTTACCGAAAACCCGATCCGCCTGATTTCAGGCAGATATTCAACCAGATAGGCCATGGCCAGGCGGCAGGCCCTGTCGACATTCTGCAGTGTAGAGCCGAAAGTTATCACAAGGCTGCCGTTTTTCTGCCACTCGAATACATCGGATTCAGAAGCCATGGCCCCTATCCCCTTAAACTTCCACGCAGATAAGCGTTATGTCGTCCTCCTGCGGATCCTCTTTGTTGAAAAGATGACCCATCACCTCGGCCGGCGCCTCCCTGAAAGGAATGCCGTCGACCCTGCCGAAAACGGGCAAAAGTCCCTGGGCGCCTTCTACCCAGTTGATTTTTTTTGCCGAGGATTCCACAAGCCCGTCGGAATAAAGAAAAAACCGGTCGCCTTTATGCGTGTCTATTCTTTGAATGCCGAAATGCGCATCTTTGAACATCCCCAGGATATCCCCGTCGATTTTTACAAGAAACGGGTCCCCCCCGCACGGCAGGTACACAACCGGCGGATGGCCCGAATTGATTATGGTGAGCCTGCCGGTGCTCCGGTTCATGTGCAGATAGCACGCCGTCAGATATTTTCCTTCAGGCAGAATTTCCACCAGTACGTCATTGACCAGCTTCATGCTCTCATAGGGCGCATATACCGGGGTGCAGTTCTGTGCCAGGAGTGCTTTCACCGATGATGTCATATAACTGGTTTTGATATCATGACCGGAAAAATCGGCGAGAAAATACCCGGTAATATTTTCAGAGATCCTGAGTATATCGTAAAAATCGCCCCCCGCCTCCTCGAGCGCCCTGTAATATACCCCGAAACAGGCCTCCGGCATATCATCGCTGGTGGGCAGCATCGACGTCTGGGCTTCGGTTACCTGCCTGAGCTTTCGGGCCTGGCCGGCGATAAGAGAATTGGTGGCGATGGAAAGCTTGAGATGAAGCCGCACCCTTGCCAGGACTTCAAGCGGATGAAACGGCTTGGTTATATAATCCACCGCCCCGAGCTCAAACCCCTTCAGTTTTGCGTGGACGTCGCTCACCCCGGTAATAAATATAACCGGTATGGTCTCGGTGGTACTGTCTTTTTTGAGTTGTTTGATGACCTCGAATCCATCCTCTCCCGGCATCTGGATGTCGAGAAGAATAAGATCCGGTTTCTCTTTTGACGCAAGGGCGCGTCCATCCCTGCCGCCAATGGCGGTCAGGATCCTGTATCCCTCTTTTGTCAGAGACTTCTCTATCAGTTTCAGGTTGAGCAGATTGTCGTCCACTGCAAGAATGGTAAAAGGCTGAGGGTTTCCCACACCTGTTCTCCTTTCACGTGCAGTATTTCACCCGTCCGCTGCGATTTTCTCCAGTTTTTCCCTGAGCAGATCCAGGCTGTCCAGCACGGCGTCCATATCCTCGGCCCCGGCTTTCATTTCAATCTCTTTTGCCGTGCCGGCGAGCGCTTCAAATCCGAGATTGGCGGCCGCCCCTTTCACCGAGTGGGCCGCCCGGGCAATCTCTTCAGAAGATCCTGATTCAATCGCGCCTTCCATCTTTGCAATATCCGAACGGGTGGTTGCGACAAAGAGGTCCACGAGCTCTTCAAACTCGTCCTCCGCCATCCCCAGATTTGATGCCATTTCCTTGAAATCCATAATATGTTCCCCCCCTCTAGAAACCGGTCGACAGGCTACCCGCCAATCGTGCATGAAATGTCCGCCTGCGGCCGCAGCGCTCGACGCACTGAGGCGCTTCCCTTTCCCGCCCTGTGACCGGGATCGAAGCGATTTGCCTGCCTGAAGTCCAGACCGTCGCCGGACGGGTGGAATTGCGTCGGTGAAATGCTGCCGGGCCTGTTAAAAATCAGTATTACAGATTTTGCGTCGGTTGTAAACCGGACAGATCTTCCTGACACGGTGAAGTTGTCCTGTCGCATGGGCAGGTGGCGGGATCGTAAAAAACTACAATTCGATGTTCTCTATCGATCTGGATCGGCTGTGCCGGAGCGATTTTTCAATAAACGTCTGTATGGGAACCCCCATTTTCACTTCTCCGTCAAGGGTTCTTACCGCCAGGGTACTGTCGGCTTTTTCCTGCTCCCCCACCGTGACGATCAAAGGAATATAGTTTATCTGGGCGTTTCTGATCTTCTTTTTCAGTCTTTCGTTTGAGGCGTCCACCTCGCACCTGAGCCCGGCTGACTCAAGTTCTTTTCCGACATCCTCGGCATGGGAGACAAGGCTGTCGTTCAGGGGCAGCAGCACTGCCTGGACAGGGGCCAGCCAGAGGGGAAAGCGGCCTGCAAAGTGTTCCACCAGTACGCCGAGAAACCGTTCAATAGAGCCCAGAACGGTCCGGTGAATCATGATGGGCCGGCGGACTTCGTTGTCGCTTGCCTTGTATGTCAGATCGAATCGTTCCGGAAGGGCCATATCGAGCTGAATCGTTCCGCACTGCCAGGTCCTGTCCAGGGCGTCCCTTATGTGGGCGTCGATCTTGGGTCCGTAAAAGGCGCCGTCCCCCTCGTTAATCACGTATGACTTGCCGTACTTGTCAAGTGCCGATTGAAGACCGGAAGTGGCTTCCGCCCACTGTTCATCCGTCCCGATCGATTTTTCAGGCCGGGTCGAAAGTTCCAGATGAAATCCGAGCCCGAACCGGGTGTACATTCTCTCCACAAGCGTGAGCACCCCCAGAATTTCCGATTCGATCTGGTCAGGGGTCATGAATATGTGGGCGTCATCCTGGTGAAACGCCCGAACACGGAAAAGTCCGGACAATGCGCCGCTCAATTCATGCCGGTGAACCAGCCCGATCTCTCCGGCCCGCAGGGGCAGGTCCCGGTAGGAGTATGACCTGGTTTTATAGAGCAGCATCCCGCCGGGGCAGTTCATGGGTTTTATGGCATACTCTTCATCATCGATGACGGATGTATACATGTTTTCCCTGTAATTCTCCCAGTGACCGCTCTTCTCCCACAAATCCCTGTTCAGCATGATCGGGGTCTTGGTTTCAACATAACCCGCTCTTTTGTGCTCCTCCCGCCAGTAGGCGAGCAGCGCATTCCACAGCTCCATGCCCCTGGCATGAAAAAACGGCATCCCCGCTCCCTCTTCATGAAAACTGAACAGATCGAGCTGGGTTCCGATCCGCCGGTGGTCTCTTTTTCTCGCCTCTTCAATGGCCTTGATGTACCGGTTCAGTGCCTTTTTGTCGAAAAACGCCGTGCCGTAAAGCCGCTGGAGCTGTTCCCTGTTCTGGTCCGCCCGCCAGTAGGCCCCTGAAATCTTCATCAGCTTGAACCCTTTTATGAAGCCCGTATGCGGCAGGTGAGGACCGCGGCACAGGTCGGTGAAACTTCCCTGGCGGTAAAGCGATATCTCCCGGTCCTGAAGCTCTTGTATAAGTTCCTTCTTGTACGGGTTGTCCCCGAACATTTCAAGGGCGGCTTCCTTCGAGACCACGATTCTCTCAAAAGGCTTCTTGGCCTTGACGATTCTGCCCATCTCCGCTTCGATTTTTTCAAAATCATCCTCGGATATGGGGGGCATATCGATATCATAGTAGAATCCGTTTTCAACAACAGGACCTATGGTAAGAAGCGCGTCCGGGTAAAGATTCTGGACCGCCTCCGCCATCACGTGGGCGGCACTGTGACGCAGCACCTCGATCCCTTCGTCATCATTGACGGTAATAAACCGCACATGCGCATCCGACGTAATTTTGGTATCAAGATCGGCCATGGTGCCGTTGATTTCCACAGCGACACAGTTCCCCGCGAATCCTTCGGATATGCTCCGGGCCACATCGGCGCCGCTTACACTGTCTTCAAAAGACTTTATATCTCCGTTGGGAAATGTTATATTCACCATTTTGATTTTCCTGTATTGTTATTTTTCTGGAAGCAACCGATTAATATCGCATCTGCTGCAAAACTCAGATAGTATGTGATGTAGCAGAAACGGTCAAGGAAAAAATATGGTCCCGTATACATATATCAATTCCCGGTCCGGCCTTGAAAACCTGTATAACAGACTCAAGGATCATGAACGGGTTGCCGTGGATATAGAAGCCGATTCCATGCATCATTTCAAAGAGAAGGTCTGCCTCATACAGGTGGCTGACCCGGATGGCGTGCATGTTGTGGATCCTCTTGGAATAACGGACCTGACCCCTTTCAAGCGGATAATAGAGGACAGTGCCATTCAAAAAGTGTTTCACGGAGGGGATTTCGATATCAGGAGCCTGCACAGGGATTTCGGTATCGAGACAGACAACATTTTTGACACCGAAATCGCCTGCCGGTTCATCCCGGTAAAAGAGAGGGGGCTTGCCGCTCTGCTGGAAAAATATTTCAATGTGTATCTCGAGAAAAAATTTCAAAAGCGCGACTGGTCCAGAAGGCCCCTTCCAGAGGAAATGATCCGCTACTCTGTCAACGACGCGGCCTATCTTATCCCTCTGGCCCGTCTTCTGGAGGCCGAGCTTGAAGCCAAAGGCAGGCTTCACTGGGCTCAAGAGGAATTTGACAAACAGGCCCGGAAAAGACATGAAAACAACCGGCCGGCATACCTCTTCCCGAAATTCAAGGGGGCGGGAAAAATGGACAGCAGAACCCTGGCGGTACTGGAAAATCTCCTGATCATGCGGAACGAAATTGCGGAACACAAAGACCTTCCCCCCTTCAAGATCATCGGCTCGAAGCCCCTTTCGGAAATGGCCCGTAAAAAGCCTGAAAGCATTTCAATGCTCAAAAAGAACGGGATTTTAAGTAAAAAACAGGCCGCCATGTACGGCAATGCCTGTATAAAAGCGATAAAACAGGCGCTGGCGCTGGATGAAAAAAATCTGCCGGCTTATCCGAAAAAAGCCCCTCTCAGATTGACAAAATCGGAAAAGGAGAAGATAAAAAGGCTGAAAACCCTCCGGTCGGAAAAAAGCAGGGAAACCCTTATTGAAGAAGGCTTTTTAATGAACAACGCCCTGATAAACGCCATTGCCGTCATGAAATCCGCGGATTTTGCAGACCTGATCGACCGGGAAATCATGAGCCGCTGGCAGGCGGCGCTTTTCGGGGATGACATAGTCGATATCATTGAACCGGAACACAAGGAGTCTTCATGAAACTTGAATTTACCAAGATGCACGGGCTGGGAAACGATTTTATCCTTGTGGACAACCTTGCCGGAAATGCGCTGGGAAACGCTGATCCGGCAGATATTTCCCGGAAACTTTGCGCCAGGCGTTTCGGTATCGGAGCGGACGGGCTTATCCTGATCGGTCCTTCAAAAGAACGGGATTTCACCTTCACCATATACAACTCTGACGGGAGCCGGGCGCAAATGTGCGGGAACGGCATGCGGTGTTTTGCCCTGTATCTTTTTGAAAAACAAATCACGGCCGAAACAAGAATCGAAGTGGAAACCGAAGCCGGACTGGTGATTCCTGAAATTATTCTTGACAGCCGGCACAAGGTGGAAGCGGTAAAAGTGGATATGGGCAAACCCGTTTTCAAACCCGACCGCATTCCGTTCATAAGCGACGGCGACACGGTGATTGACGAAAAAATTTCTCTTGCCAAGGGACACGTCAGGGCCACCGTTCTCTCCATGGGAAATCCCCACGCAGTGGTGTTTGTCGACGATCTCGGAAAAATCGATGTCCCCCTGAAGGGCCGTGAAATCGAGACGCATGAACGGTTCCCGGCAAAAACCAATGTCGAATTTGTCGAGATCACGGCAGCGGACAGGCTCAAAATGAAAGTGTGGGAAAGAGGGGCCGGCATGACGCCGGCATGCGGTACAGGGGCCTGTGCCTCGCTGGTCGCGGCCGCCCTTAACAAGAAAAGCGCAAACCGGGCCACGGTGAGTCTGGACGGCGGGGATCTTGAAATAGAGTGGAATCTCGCGAACAACCACGTTTACAAAAGAGGACCGGCCAGTTTTGTTTTCTCGGGAACTGTCGACATCTAGAAGGCCCTCATCCATGCAAGCCCGGCAGAAGCAGCGCATACACAAAGATAAACCGCTTCTTTTTTAGCGCTTTTCCGCCCGCTCCTGCCGAAAACCGCGTATACTGTGCCGATCAGGAGCCCGCTGATAAAGCCGAACAGATGGGCAGACAGGTCGGTATTCTCGCCGCCGCTCAGCATGCCCACCAGCGCGGCCCCGGCGGCCAGAGGGACAAAGGTGCGGGGATTGATACCGGTGATACCGCGCCTTTTGACCACCTGCATGGCGGTCAGCACACCGGCCGTGCCGAGTACCGCCGTGGACGCCCCGATCGAGAGATGGGCCGTCTTATAAAAGTAGGCGTTCATCAGGTTCCCTGTCATGCCGGACAGAAGAATCATGAGACAGCCGGCGCCCGGGCCCGTCAGATTGAGAAGGCTGGCGCCGAACACAAAGAGCCCGGCCAGATTTCCGGCAAGATGCTGGAGATCGGCGTGCAGCATCAGCGATGTGACAAGTCTGTAATGCTCCCCCTGAATGACATACAGGGCCGAAGAGCCGTAATCGTATATAAGCTGCCTGTGACTGCCGTGATATACGGCAAAAAAGTGCACCGCCACCAGCAGCAGCATCATGACAATGGTGGTCTGTGACCGCCATGACAAGGGGAACGCCGGAATCCGGGGATCATCCCCCGTTTTCCTGTTTTCCGCGTAATACTGACGCAGCACTTTTTCCGCCCGCTCCTGCTGCTGCGGGTGATCCACAACCACATTGAAAAAGCGGTTTTCTCTTTCAGAATGCGCGATTATCCCCTGTGACGCCAGCACAAGCAGCACCAGGTCCGCCTCTTTTCTGCTCAACATGGAAAAAGGGTCGTCCATAAACCTTCCGGGAAAGAATTGGGCTTTTCTACAATCAATTTTTATAGTATTAAGGGGAGTGTAAAAAGTCAACGGGCACCTGAAAATACGCCGAAGCAAGACGCACAAAAGGGTTTGCCGGAAATGCCCCGGCAACCATTCAAAGGCGTCCGTTTCAGAGGTAGCCGATGACGCAAATTTTAACCGGAGGCATACAAGATAAGCGATGAGACTGATACGGTTTGCAGACAAACACGGAAAAATTCATACCGGATGCGGATTTTCCGACGGAACGGCGTCGGTGGTTTCGGAAAACGGACATGGCGGATACACCGACACGAATACCCGTCTCGAGGTTGCCAAAATTCTCCCGCCTGTGGTGCCTCCCGCTGTTTTCTGCATCGGCCTGAATTACCGGATGCATGCCGAGGAAACCGGGTCCGAGCTGCCCAAATATCCCGTGATCTTCATGAAAAACCCTTCCGCCGTGACCGGCGACCGCGACAGCGTAGTCATTCCCCGCTCCTGCATCGATCCCCCGCAGGTGGATTATGAAGCCGAACTGGCCGTGGTGATCGGGAAAGCGGCAAAAAATGTGAAGAAAGAGACCGCCCTTGATTACGTCCTCGGCTACGCCTGCGCCAACGACGTCTCCGCCAGAAGATGGCAGAAACACGGCGGCGGCGGGCAGTGGATCAAGGGGAAAAGTTTTGACACCTTCTGCCCCATCGGTCCGTGTATCGTCACACCGGATGAAATCGGGGATCCCAACGCCCTGGATATCGAATGCCGGCGCAACGGAGACGTGCTTCAGAAAAGCAACACCGCGGACATGATCTTTCCGGTGGCGCACCTGATCGAATTTCTGTCCGAAAGCGCCACCCTGAAACCGGGAACGGTTATCCTCACCGGAACCCCCAGCGGCGTGGGTTTCACGAGAAAACCTCCCATCTACCTGATGGCGGGTGATCTCCTTGAAACGCAGATCGAAAAGATTGGCACGCTGACAAACCATGTAACAGCGGAAGTGCAGGAATAACCAGAGACCATGGCCAAACGCCGGATAAACT
>CAYZHB010000043.1:0-12944 GCA_964478245.1 uncultured Desulfobacterales bacterium
GGTGCTTTCTATGCCGGGTTTGGCCGGCATCTTTTTTTAAAATCTTGGATGATTTTAAGATGTCGGTCACCTCGGAGCAGCCCAGGACGGGCTGCGAGACTGAGGCAGAGGAAGTTCCCCGCCACCTGCCCGGAGTCCCGAATAAATTTACCCTGCAGGAATTTTAACGTCTCTTGTTTTCCATCTCCTATCTGTTGTATGATGGGGCGTGAATCGAGTGTATTTTGTTTTAGAACCGATGTGTTACGCTCTTAATGTGGTTAAATGGCATATTAATTGCTAAACTCTGTTGTCGTTGGGGTTAAAGGTTGTGGCTGATTTTGTCTTCGCGGCCACAGCCTGGCAGATAAGCCGCCCCTTTCGAGGGGCGTTGACTGTAAAGGTCTCGTAAAGGAGGGCAGCGGTTAGTTTTAACTGCCGCCGAATATGACAGTTTTGAAAAGAGATGTTATGCAGCAGCCCAGGCGTTACGCCGGTTTACCATTTTTGATATTGTCTTTTTTTCTGCTGACGGGTCTTTTTTATGATTTGCCTGCAGCCGCTGCCAAACCGGCCGTATTGAAAGGGGTGGCCGTAAGAGAGGATCCGTTAAGAATTCTTCTTTCCGTCAGCAGGAAAACACCGTTCAAACTCATCCCGGTGGAAAAAAAAGAGATTCTCATGGCGTTAAAAGGGGTTGTCCAGCAGGAAAACCTGAAGATAGAGGGCGGCACACCCGGCAATATTGCAAACATAGCAGTGGAAACACTTCACCGGGATGTGGTGGCCGTTGTGGTAACGGGACGGCAGGCATTTGAAGATGTGACATGGCATTTTGATGAATCCGGCCGCTATTTTGCGGTGGCCCTGGAAAGTCAAACCGGACAGAAGAAAGCAAAAGCCGTTCCTGATAAGCAGCGGGCGCGGGAAGATGAAACAAAGCGGCCTGTTCAGGAGAAAGCCGCTGATAAGGCGGCAGTGCCGCCGCCCGGCGAATCGGCCGACAAACAGAAGAAAACCGCTTCAAAAGAACAGAAGGCGCTGTATTCTCACCCTGAAAGAGGCGAAAGTCAGTATGGCGGTGACATTTCAGACATACTTCTGAAAGTTGACCCGGGGGCATGTGAAACAGATGTTTTGCAGGATACGGTGGCAATGTTGAAAACCGAGGCATATGAACAGGCTTTGAAAAGGCTGAACAGCACTGTTGAAAATAAAAGCGGGCCATGTATGGGGCAGGCGCATTACCTCCGGGCATATGCGTACTTCATGCACACCTCGAAAAACGATTCTTCAAAGCTGATAAAAGCGGAAGAATATTTCCAGACGGCGATTGTCTCTTTTCCCGAGTCGGAGTTGACCCCGTTCGGTTTTGCGGCCATCGGACTCATTCACGTGCTGCTGAAAAATTACGCCCTTGCCGAGGGGTATTTCACAATCGTGAAGGAAGGGTACGAGGCGTATCCCGGCCGGCCCGAAGTCCTCTATCATCTGGCGTTGATATACAGCAGGGAAGGATATAACGAGAAGGCGCTGCGGTATTACCGGGATATATTTGAAACCTATCCCGACAACAAGTACACAGTGGACGCCGGTATCGGTCTGGGCAAGGCCCTGTTTAATGAAAGACGGTATCTGGATGCGAAAAATATACTCGAATATATCGTAAAGGAAAATGAACAAAAGATATATGCCGCTCCCGAGCTTCTGCTGACACTCGGCAAGGCGTACTTCAGGCTCAAGAAAAGCACCGCCGCCAGGAAAACTTTCATGCGGGTGATGAATCTGTTTACGGATATCAGGAACCGGGACCTTCTGATGACCCGGATCGCGGACACCTATGCAATGGAGGACCGGATTGAGCGGGCCAGGAAAATGTACCGGTATGTCCGGGAAAATTTCCCGGACAGCGAAGGGTATATCAAAAGTTCGATCGGCCTTGCACGGTACCTTGAGGACCGGGAAAAGCGGGAAGAACTTTACAAAATGGTGAAGACGCGGTTCACGGATAGCAGCTATGCCCGGGTGGCGATGATGCGCCTTGCTGAAATTTACGAGTCAAATGAAGAGTATGAACGGTGTATAAAGGAAATAGAAGACCTGCTGGCCACCCATCCCAGGGCGCTTCGGTATGAAGCGGTCAGATTGATGCAGCGGGCATACGAACTGCTCTTTGAGAAAAAGCTTGAAAAAGGAGAGTACACCGATATCATACGAAAGTATGAAGCGGAGTATGTGCGGATCGATCGGTTCAACAGCAAAAAAAGCGCGCTCAGCATCGGGCTTTCCTACCTGGAGGGGCATTTGTACGAGCAGGCCTTCAATCACCTTTTAACCGCTTACAAAAATTATGAACGCAACGCCCGCCCCCCTGAGCTTCTCTTCGGAATGGGGGTTTCCATGGATGAAACCGGTCGGGACAGTGATGCCCTGAAGGTGTTTAACGGGTTTGTGAAACGGTTTCCGAAAAATGCCGGCCGTGTTGAGGCCTATTTTCGAATGGGAAAGATATATCTGGCGGAAGACAGGATTGAAAAGGCTCAGAACAGTTTTGAATCGGCCTTTGAGGCGGCCGGCCGTGATCACCTTGCAAAGGGGGAGGTGCTTTTGGAGAAATCCCGCGTGTATGAAAAGACGGGCAACTGGGGCCAGGCCTCCCGGACCCTGAACCGGGCGGTCGAAAATGTGGCCTCGGCTTCCGGCAGCAATTACCAGATGCTTTCGGAAATACACCGCAGACTGGGGAAATCCTATTTTGAGCAGGAACTCTTTATCGAAGCGGCCGACTCTTTTGACAGGGCATTAAATTTTTCACAGGAAGAATCAGAGGCGGCCGATCTTGAATTTATGATGGGAGATGCCTATCAGAAAGGAAATGTGCTGGAAAAAGCAAAAAAAGTTTTTGAAAAGGTTGCCCGGAGGGCGGATTCAGTGTGGGCCAGGCTTGCCCGGCAGCGCCTCTCCACGCTTGAACTTGCGGAAGATGTGAAGAATTCATAAAGAGTGCCTGAACGAAAGAGGGGTCTGGATATAAAACGCTCCATTTAGGAGGAAATCAAAGTAAAACGTTATGCCTGTACAGAGCGTTTTGATTTTACAGGAAAATCCCAAAGAACGGATTCAGTACAGCCGTCTTGTTGAAAATATGGGATATTCGGCAGAAGCGCGTCCGGATGTGCCGTCCATTGAAGAGGTATTTTCCGACATCAAGCCGGATATCATTATCGCCGATTTTGACATGGCTGCGATTTCCCCGTCGGCATTTTTGCAGAGCTGCAAAAAGACCGACAGTGCCTGTGAAGTGCTTTTTGTCGCAGACAACCCGGTCGTGGAAGATGCCGTCGAAGTTATGAAGGAAGGGGCGCTGGACTATCTGATAAAACCGGTTGACGATGAGCAGCTGGCACTCTGTCTGAAGAAAGTTTTTGAAACCGGTAACAAGGCGGATGAGCGGAGAGAAGAGACCCGTTTCAAAAATGAACGGCTCGAGATTATCACCCGGGACAAAAAAATGGCGGCGCTCATGGCGCTTGCGAAAAAGGTGGCGGCAAGTACGGCCTCGGTGTTTATCCAGGGAGAATCCGGGACCGGAAAAGAGCTTTTTGCCCGGTATATTCATGCTGAGAGCAACAGAAGCAAAATGCCGTTTGTCGCTGTCAACTGTGCGGCGCTTCCTGAATCACTTCTCGAAAGTGAACTGTTCGGTCATGAAAAAGGGGCGTTTACCGGCGCCATTTCCAGGAAAGCGGGAAAGTTTGAACTGGCGGACAGGGGAACGGTTTTTCTGGATGAAATTTCCGAGATGCAGCTGCATCTGCAGGCGAAGCTTCTGCGCGTTCTCCAGGAGAACAAGGTGGACCGGGTCGGGGGCAGTCACCCCGTGGCAATCGATGTACGGATTATTGCCACGACCAACCGGGACATCAGGGAAGCAACGGACAAAGGGGAATTCAGGGAAGATCTCTATTACCGGCTGAACACCATTCCCCTCGACATCCCTCCCCTCAGGGAGCGGCCGGCCGATGTAAAACCCCTTTGCCGGTATTTTATCGACAAGTACAGTAAAATTGACAGGAAATCCGTCAAAGGGATGACAAACGATGCCCTGTCCGTACTTCAGTCCCAGCGGTTCCCGGGGAATGTGCGGGAGCTTGAAAACATTGTCCACAGGGCGGTCCTGCTTGCTGAGAATGAGACCATTGAACCCCGTGATCTCATGATGGAGGCGGGTTCAGCGACTGAGCCGGCGGTTAGCGGGGACGGAGAGGCAAGTGATCCGGTGACCGGCTCCCTGAAGGAGATGGAGCAGAAAATGATTTTCACCACCCTGGACAAAACGGAAGGGAACCGGACGCATGCGGCAAAAATACTGGGAATCAGTGTGCGGACGCTTCGGAACAAACTGAACGAATACCGGGAAAGGACACCGTAAAGGGCGGAAACCCGGCCAGTCCGCGGGCCTTTTCTGACAGTTTCTCCCCCCGATCCAGGCATGTAATTTGCAGGTCTTTGGTGCCGGTGAGAACAAGATTATAATGGACAGATGGCAGAAGACGGCAGTCGAAAACGACAAATACAATGACCGGCCGGCCTCGGTGAGGATAGTAATGGACGAATCAAGAATATTCGGCAGAACTTACGAGATGATGGGAAAGGCGCTTGACGTTTCAGCGAAACGCCACAATTTGATAACAGGCAATATCGCCAACATGGATACCATCGGTTACAAACCAAAGGATCTCGAATTTAAAAACACACTGAACCGGCTCATGACGGACAGAGCACCTGATTCCATGTCGCGGACGAACGAGAAACATTTTTCAGGTGTCGGGGAAAAACAGAATGCCCTCACCGGCAGAAACAGTGAAGATGTGGACATATACCATCTTGATTCGGTCAATATTGACAGGGAGATGACAAATCTTGTGGAGAACAACATCAAGTACCGCACCACAACAGAGCTGGTCATCAGGAAACTGGACAAGCTCAAGTATGCAATACGGGAAGGAGGCAAGTAGCGGATGGACCTGCTCAATGCAATGGAAATCAGTGCGACCGGGCTGAATGCCCATCGCACGAAGATGAATGTCATCGCCGAGAATCTGGCCAACGTGGACACCACCCGGACGGCGGAAGGCGGGCCTTACCGGCGTAAAATGGTGGTCTTTGAAGGACAGGATATCGAAAAGTTTAAAGATGTACTTCAGCGCAAAGAGGAAGCCGGACAGACAGGGGAAATTACATTCTCTCCCATTGAATTCGGCAGTGACGGGAGAGAACGGAAGGGAACCGGCGTGGATGTTGACGAGATCGTCAGATCCCAGGAAGATTTCAGACTTGTCTACAATCCGGCCCATCCGGACGCCGATCCCGTAACCGGATATGTGGCCATGCCCAACGTTGATCATCTGACGGAAATTACGGATATGATGGTGGCCAAACGGTCATACGAAGCGAGTGTGACCGCGATTTCCAATACCAAGAGCATGATTCTGAAGGCGCTCGAGATTGGAAAATAATGAGGGGAGGATATGATGCCGAAAATTGAAGGAATGGACAAGATTTCACTGATTACCGAACCGCTGCCCAAAAAGATCGAAAACAGGGACCCCACCTTTTCGGAAAGAATCAAGCGGGCCGTCGGGGATGTGAACACCAAACAGCACGAGGCGGATAGCGCGGCTCAGGGGATCATCAAAGGCGAAATCGGCCTCCATGAAGGTCTCATGACCATGGGAAAGGCGGATGTGTCATTGCGGCTTCTCAGCCAGGTAAGGGGAAAGGCAATGGCGGCGTACAAAGAGATTATACGCATGCAGGTATAAAAGGAAACTGCATGCCGATCAACCAGCACAGGGTTTAAAATGAATCCGATAATTGAAAGAATCATAAACACGATCAAGGAGATGTCTCTGGCAAGAAAGATATCCCTTGGTGTGCTCGCCCTGGTGCTGATCGCCGGTTTTACGACCATGTTCATCTGGGCCAACAAGATCCGGTTCAGGCCGGCCTACACGGATCTGTCCCAGGAAGATGCCGCCGCGATTGTGGCGAGCCTCAAAGAATCCAACACCTCTTACCAAATGGCTGACAACGGCGCCACGATACTGGTGCCCGAGGACAAGGTGTATGATGTCAGGCTTTCCCTGGCAAAGGAGGGGATACCCAAGGGCGGCGGTGTCGGGTATGAAATCTTTGATAAAACCGAGTTCGGTACCACGGAATTTGTTCAGAAGGTGAACAAAAAGAGGGCGATTCAGGGGGAGCTTGCCAGAACCATCCGGTCGTTTGATGAAGTGAAGAGTGCGCGCGTCATGATCGTGCTGCCCAAAGACTCGGTTTTTGTCGAAGAGACGAAAAAACCGTCCGCCTCCATTCTGCTGGAGCTGGAAGACAACCTCGAGAAGGAGGAGGTGGCTTCCATCGCCCATCTGGTTGCCAGTGCCGTGCAGGACCTGACCCCCGAACTGGTGACCATTGTGGATACGGCCGGCCGGATACTGTTCGAAGGCAAATCCGAAGAGGAAAAGGCCCGGATCGATGCCCGGAATCTGGCGGACGCCCAGTACCAGTACAAGGTGAGGTACGAGCAGAACCTGTCCCACCGGATCCAGACGATGCTGGAAAGGATCGTGGGGACGGACAAGGCCATTGTGCGGGTGACCTCGGAAATGGATTTCAGCAGGAACAACATGAACGAGGAGATATATGATCCCTACGAGCGGGAGACCCAGTTTGTAAGGAGCCGCAAGGACCAGGCCGAAAAGGTGACAAGGCGGCAGGAGGAAATGCGGGAGCCTTCCAGTGTGAATCCCGTGGTGCCGCCGGGAGAGGGAACACCGGCCGGAGAAGGGGTTGAGGTCGTAGACAAGACCGCCAATACGGTCAATTACGAAATAAGCAAACGGGTCCGGTCACAGGAAAAACCCATGGCGGTGGTGGAACGGCTTTCGGTCGCCGCTGTCGTGGATGGCAAATACGAGTTTCGAACAAATGAAAACGGGAATACCGAGCGGGTCTATGTGCCCAGGGCCGAAGAGGAGATGCAGCAGTTCAGAGACATCGTGGTAAAAGCCATGGGTTTTAACGAGATTCGCGAGGACCAGGTGTCGGTGGAGTGTTTTCCTTTTGCCTCCATTGCGGAGATGGCGGTGCCTGAAGAGAAAGTGACCACCTGGCGATCCATTCAGAAAGAACACGGGCGGACCATTGCCAATATTCTGCTTGTGATTCTGCTGTTCCTTTTTGTTATCCGGCCGATCATAAAGACGGTCCGTGACATTAAAGTGACTGTGGAAAAAGAAGCCATGCCGGGTGCGGAGGGCCTGCTTGAAGAAGAGGAGCGGGACCCCAGTTTTAAAAAGATGACAGGAGAACAGCAGAAAGAGTTTCTCGACAAGATGTCCCCCCGGGAGCGGGATGAGTATGTGGCAAACCTTTCTGCCAGTGAGAAAGCCGCCTATCTCGCCAACCTGTCCATGCCGGACAAGGCCAGATACTATGCCGATTCGGACCTGGACCGGACGGTCAATATTTTAAAAGGCTGGCTGGGTGAAAACGAGGAGGGACAATAATGGCGGTACCGGCATTGGATCCGGAAAAACTGACAGGCCCCCAGAAGGCAGCCGTGCTGCTGCTCTCAATGGGAGAGGATTATACTGCCAGGGCGATTCAGAAGATGACCGAGGATGAAATCCGGGAGGTCGGGTTTGAGATGTCCCGGATCAACCATATTACCCCTGAAATGCTGAAAGCGGTAGCCGGAGAATTCGTGGAGCAGTTTGAAGGGGAAACCAAGATGATCGTTGAAGGAGAATCTTTCCTCAAGAAAGTGGTTTCCAACACAATGGATGAAAATGAGGCGAATGCGGTGTTCGAGGATCTGGAAAAACGGCGGCAGGAGAAGCCGTTCGTATGGAGCTCCAAGGTGAATATCGGGACCCTTGCCGCCTACATGGAGGGGGAACACCCCCAGACAATCGCCATGATCCTTGCCCACATGCCCTCGGAAATCGCTTCGGAAGTATTGATGAGTGTGCCGGATGAAAAGAGAGGGGATGTGGCCATAAGGATTGCAAAACTCGGTCAGATATCGGAAGATGTGGTAAGGGATGTGGACAAGGCGCTGAAACATGAACTGAGCGGTGCTGTAGGCCCGGGCGGCAAGGCCGGCGGGCTTCAGGTCCTGGTGGATATCATAAACGGGGTTGACAAGGCCACGGAAGATTCGATCATCGAGTTTATTGAAGAAGACAATGCCGACATGGCAAACGATATAAGAAATCTGATGTTTGTATTTGAAGACCTGACCGGTATTGACGATGTGGCCATGCGGGAAATTTTAAAGAACGTGGAAGGCAAACAGCTCACATATGCGCTCAAGACCGCGAGTGATGAGCTGAAAGACAAGATATTCTCCAATCTGTCCCAGAGAGCCGGTGAAATGCTGCAGGATGATCTGGAGGCGCTGGGTCCCATCCGGCTGGCGGAGGTGGAAGAGGCCCAGCAGGCGATTGTACGGACGGCAAAGGAACTGGAAGCTGACGGTACCATAACGCTTGGCAAAGGAAGGGATGAGGTTCTTGTCTGATCACAGGGGTACATTTCAACAGATCGATATTTTTTCTCTTCAAAGAGTGAACGGCCGCGGCGCCTCCGTTGAATACGATGAGCCATCTTTCGATGACGGGGAGTTTAAACCGCTGTATGGAAAGGGAGAGGCCGTTGAGGATGAATCGGACGGGTTTGTGCCGCTGTACCGGTTTGATGAAGAAAATAATCAAGAGACGGAAGGGCAGGATATATCCGGCCTTCAGCAGCAGGAGGGAGAAGATGACCTGCCGGAGGATGCGGAATTTCAGCCCTTAACGGGCGGCACCGCTGATGCCGCTGAAACAGAAGGCGAGATGCCCAAAGAAGAAAAAGGAGAGGGTCCCCCTGTAGCGCAACCGATTGACAGCAAAAGGGATGACGGATACGAAAAAGGGTTTGAGGCGGGACGGGCAGCGGGCCGCGAACAGGGAAAGGCCGAAGGATACACAGAAGGATTTGAAAAAGGGGAAAAAGAGGCAGAGCAGCGTGTCAATGAGAACGCCGCCGACATGCTGTCCACTCTTGATGCGGCCTTGAATAAAGTGGACAGTTGTTATACATCCCTTGTTGAACAATATGAATCGGAAATTATTTCCCTTGTCTGCCGCATAGCGGAAAAAGTGGTGCTGGCCAAAGTGGAAATTGAAGATGATATCGTCAGAGAGACCGTGCTGGATGCCCTTAAAACAATTCCCGAACCCGAGGATATTACGCTCTATGTCTCTTCTGAAGATTACGAGTATATTGAAATGATCAGAGATGATTTTTTTGAAAACATCAAATCATTGAAAAGTGTATCTGTTAAATCCGATGATTCGGTAGACCGCGGGGGATGCCGGATTGAAACGTCGAAAGCCGGTGTGGAGACAAGCCCCCGGGCCAAATTGGACAGGATTTTTTCGGCAATAACCACCGGAAAAACGGTATGATGTCGGATATGTCGCATAATATTGCATGGGAGAAGTATTTTGCCGCCCTCGAGGGATGTGCCACTGTCGAACCTGAAGGCCGGATTTGCAAGGTGGTGGGGCTTATTGCAGAAGGCGACAGTCTCGGGCTCGGCGTGGGCAGTCTCTGCTGTATAAAGAGCCGTGACAACAGGGAGATACGGGCCGAGGTGGTCGGGTTCCGGGATGAGAAAGCCCTGTTAATGCCGTATGGCGATATCAAGGGCGTGGCGCCGGGTGACCGGATGATTCCGCTTGCGGATGCGCCCGTGACAAAAGTTGGAGACGATCTTTTGGGCCGGGTTGTCGACGGCATGGGCAATCCCATTGACGGCCAGGGCGCGTTGAATCTTTCCATCGAGTATCCCCTGTACGGCCGGCCGCTGAATCCCATGGAGAGGAAACCCATTAAAAAAGCGCTGGATGTCGGTGTTACCGCTATCAATACCATGACAACCCTCGGCAGGGGGCAGCGGATGGCGATAATGGCCGGTTCAGGTGTCGGCAAAAGCGTGCTCATGGGGATGATCACCAAACATACCGAAGCCGACGTGATCGTTATCGGCCTGATAGGGGAAAGGGGAAGAGAGGTAAAGGATTTTATCAATGACACCCTCGGAAAAGAAGGGCTCAAAAAATCCGTGGTGGTTGCGGCCACCTCGGATTCGCCGCCGCTCGTGAGGATAAGGGGTGCATACGTGGCCACTTCCATTGCCGAATATTTCAGGGATCAGGGGAAAAACGTCCTTCTGATGATCGACTCCATCACGCGGTTTGCCATGTCGTCAAGGGATGTGGGCCTGGCTGCAGGCGAACCGCCGACTTCCAGGGGATATACGCCCTCCTTTTTCGTCCAGATACCGGTACTGCTCGAGCGGGCCGGCAACCTGGAGGGAGGCGGGTCCATAACAGGCATCTATACCGTACTGGTCGAAGGAGATGATATCAATGATCCGGTGGGGGATACGGTGAGGTCCATTGTCGACGGCCATATTGTGTTGTCCCGCGATCTCGCCAATAAAAGCCATTATCCCGCCATCGATGTCCTTGCCAGTATTTCAAGGGTCATGCGGGATGTCACCGATAAAGAGCATCAGACGCTGCGGGACAAGGCCGTGGATATCATCTCCGCCCACAGGGGAGCCGAAGACATGATTTCCATCGGTGCGTATGTGGACGGGTCGGACCCGAAAATAGACAAGGCCAAAAAACTGATGCCGAAACTGGACAATCTGCTGCGGCAGGAGATTGAAAAGAAGATCACGTTGAAAAAAGGTGTCAAATATCTGAAAGACGTTTTTAAATAAAGATGAAACGGTTTGATTTCAGGCTCAATCCGCTGCTGAATTACCGGGAGTACGGAGAAAAGCTTGCCAAACAGGAAGTGGCCGCTGCATACAGGGATGTGAAAGCGTGCGAAGAGACCATCGCCCGGCTGAAGTCCGCCTACATCCAGACCTTTGATGAAATGAGCACGTGTGCGGCAGAAGGAATAAATGCCGAGCGTTTCCGGTCGTATTACACGTATCTCGATGCGGTGGACAGTGCAATTGTAGAGGAAACGCAGAAACGGGAGATGTTGAACCGGATCCTCAATGAAAAAATTGACGCACTGAAACAGAAAAGTGTGGACAGAAAAGTGATCGAGCAGTTAAAAGAGAGAAAAGAGACCGAATATATGGCCGAGGTGCGCAAAATCGATCAGAAAGACATTGATGAAATATCCGCTTTGAAAAAAGCAAGGGAATTGAACCATGATGCCGGCTTGTAAAAGGATGCCCATATTCCTTATAGCTGTTTTTGCAGTGCTTGCGGCTGCGGTTGCCGGTATGTCGCCTCACCCTTTCCGGGGAGGCGCGGAAACAGCCTGGGCACAGGATGATGCCGGAAAGGACGGTTCAAAGGAAACAGAAGAGAACGGACAGGGGTCTGAAAACGGCTGCCCCGAGTGTCCCGACCCTGCCAAAGTGGTATTGAGGGGGCTTGAGGAAAAAAAGCAAAAGATCGATGCGGACCGGAAACGGCTTGAAGAGAAAAGAGAGGCGCTTGAGCGCATCGAGGAACAGATAGATGAAAAGCTGGCGCAGCTTGAGAAACTCAAGAAGCAGATAGATGAAGATCTTGCCCTTCTAGACAGAAAGAAGAGTGAAAAAGAAAAGCAGAAAGAAGCCCTTTTTGAGGCGAAAATGGACAGCCTTGTAAAAATGTATGCCGGTATGAAACCCAAAGAGGCCGCCCGGATAGTGGATAAGATGGATATAGAAGTCGCGCGGCAGATTTTTTCCCGGATGCGGGAGACGGCCGCCGCCAAGATTCTAGAAGATGTCGGGAGCGAAAAGGCGGCCAAGATAAGTGAAAGCATCGCATTTAAAAAAGAGTAGCCCCCTTCCCTGGAATTCCTGATACCAACCCCGTTCCGTTCTGATTATCTCCCCTGACTGATTTCAGCTGAAACCGGTTTGGCGGCCGGAAAATTTACCGTTTTTGCCCTATATATGTATCCCCTTTTGCCTGCCGTGTAATATTTTCCCACGACACCCCTTTACAGGGAAATAAATTCCAAACCGGGTCATCCCCGGTGTCATGCCCGAAATCGCAACTGCTTGATATCAAAACGTAAATTGTTTTTTCGCCGTGTCTGGCACAATCATTGCTCATGTGTCTGTAAACAGCATTATTGGAGATACGGTTATGCAATTCAGCAGTTTTGATGTCAATGCGGCGATTATGAAAATGCTCAAACCCGATTCATCGGGAGATGCCCTTTTGCCAATGGGAAAAAGCAACGAAGGGGGCGCCCGTTTCCAGGAGAAATTGTCCGCCCTGCTCGCCGGCGGGAAATTGAACAGCGGCGATACGGCAAATGGGCGGGCCATTTTGAAGAAAATCGTGTCGGAAGCATCAATAAGCCTGGACAAAGCCAGCGGAAAAGCCTTTCTGGAAGAATTGAAAGATATACTGATGATGGTGTCAGACGGGGATCTCACGTCTCTTTTCATCAACAGGCAGGGCATTGACGCGCTGGCAGGTCTTCTTTCCGAAGCGGGGTTTGACAAAGAACAGATAGCCGAACTGATGGCCGATATCAAAGCGGATCTGAAAGAAAAGGGCGATGCCGTATCCCTTTCTGATATACTGCACCAGGTGTCAGCGGCGGAGCTGAAGAGCGGGGACGTGAAAGAGGAAGAGACGGGAGAAACAACACTGATTGACAACTCCTATCGTCCCTTTTTCAAATCGATCATGACATCGCTTCGCATTCCAGTGGAAACGCAGGATCAAATCATGTCAAAGGCCATGCGTGCCGGCGGCATCGATCTGGATGCCTTTATAGAGAATCTCCAGTCCCTTTCCAAGCACGCGTATTTCCAACAGTATGAATTCAAGAGCAGTGCCGAAGACCGGAATCTGACGGGCCTTCTGGAT
>CAYZHB010000043.1:13044-21983 GCA_964478245.1 uncultured Desulfobacterales bacterium
ACAGTATGAATTCAAGAGCAGTGCCGAAGACCGGAATCTGACGGGCCTTCTGGATTATCTCGGTCTTCAGGGAAAAGTATCTGAAAAGGGCGAAATGTCCCTGCAGCAAATTTTACAGGCGTTTGAACAAATAAGGGGGCAGCAGAGCGCTCATTCTGCCTCTTCAAGCGACCGGGGTAAAAGCAAGGCAGGCGATTTTCTCAATATGTTGCAACAGCGCGGCAGTAAAAACCCCGGTATGCCGGATCTGAAATTTCTGCTGGGTGCCGGTGACACAACAGATGCGGGACAGGCGGCACACGGCGGAAATAACGGGAATGGAAAGACCGGGAGTCTTCTGTCGGCTCTTTTAGGAAATGTGACCCGAAAAGATACCAATAAAGCCGCTCACGGGACTTCTCCCGGCAAAACAGCCGATTTCAGCCATTTGAGCAGCAAAGAGATAAACAAACTGTTTTTTGCCGGTTCATCCAGAGGCGGAGAGAGCCAGGCGCATCCCGCCAGTCAGCAGGCAGAGCTTGAATCAAAGCTCTCGCTGTTGACCGGGGAACTCAAATCCGGGGTGACCGGTAAAATAAACGGGGGATCCAAAGGGGTGGCAGGTGACGGCAGCAGTGTCACGGGGAAGGAAAGTAAAAGCGGCGGTTTCAGGGGATCGGACACCGGATTTCATCAAAGCGGCGGATTCAGATCAGCAGACACAACCGGGTACCTGAGCGGCCTGAAATCGAAGCCCTCATTCAGGAATCTGCCTTCCTACATGACCAATCAGATCGGCAAAAGCATTGTCAGGGCGGTCAACAGGGGGGAAAGTGAATTGAGGATCCAGCTCAAGCCGCCTGAACTGGGACGCCTCATAATGACAATCGACAGTGCGGGCGACAGCATGCGGATCAGTGTCATGGCGGAAAAAGGGGCCACAAAGGATATGCTGATTCTGCATGCAACCGATTTGAAATCCGCCCTTGCCAACAGCGGTATCAATCTCGACAGTTTTGACGTAAATATGGGCGGGGATTTCAGGCAGGCAATGGCCGACCCCAGGTTCCAGTCGGGGTTTTCCCAGGGCAAGGGGCAGGACCGCCAGGGCGGCAACACCAATGGCAGCGACAGTAACGAGGACGGGGAGGCAAACGAGGGAAGCGATCCGGAATTTGTCACCCGTGACGGCACCTTTCACTATGTAGCGTAAAGAGGAGAACGGCATGACGGTTTCAGCATCGGGAAACAGCACTTTGAATGCCATAAGTGCGTCGTATGAATCAAGTCAGACAGCGGCTCAAGAAAAAGAGGACATCATGGGAAGGGAATCCTTTCTGACCATGCTGGTGGCGCAGCTGGAAAATCAGGATCCGCTGAATCCCATGGACGGTACGGACTTTACCGCGCAGCTGGCCCAGTTTTCCCAGCTGGAGCAGCTCATCAATCTCAATGATACCATGGAATCTTTAAAAACAGCCATGGGAACCGGTTCAGAGCAGGATATTACCGATTATCTGGACAAGGAGATTTCCGCCACCGTGGACTCGGTGGAAGTGGTCAGCGGTTCTGCTTCGGCCGGATACTACTCGCTTTCCCGGGCCGGGGATGTCATGATCGAGATATACGATTCAGACGGCAATGAGGTCAGAACCCTTTATCCGGGACAGAAAGAGGCCGGCACCTATACGTTCCAGTGGGACGGGACGGATAACAGTGGCGGCGTTGTAGAAGACGGCCGGTATACCTATTCGGTTGTCGCCGATACCGGAAGCGGTTTCCAGGAGGTCTCCACGGCCATATCCGGAGAGGTGGACGGCATCACCTATGAGAACGGCAAAGCGTATCTGTGGGTCAACGGTGTCATGGTGGACCCGGAGTCGCTTCTTTCCATCAGCAGTTCATCTCAGGAAAGTGAACAGGCCGCATCGATTCTGGATTATCTTGGTAAAGATGTGTCATCGGACAACCCGCTGGTCCTGGTGGACGGCGGGACGGTTTCAGGGTCCGAACTCGAGTTCAGTCTTGAAGGAAGCGAAGCGGTGTCGTTGAATATTTACGATTCATCAGGGAGTCTGGTCAGGACACTGGATATTCCGGCGGAAGACACGGCGGAAGGCCTTAACACGGTGGAATGGGACGGGCTTGATGAATCGGGGAATCCCGTCACGGACGGCATATACACCTACAGTGTCGATACGGCGTCAGGTACCGGTACGGCGACAGTCTCCGGAGAGGTCACCGGGATAAGACAGGTCGGCGGCAGTCAGTATCTGGTACTGGATGAGAACGAAAGACTCGTGACCCTGTCGTCCATTACGGTAATAAGTTAGGATGAAATTAACCATTATACATATTCAATTTTTCAGAGCTTCCGGTTTCCGGTTTCAAGTTTCTGATTAAACCACGGGAGATAAGATTATGTCACTCTCAAGTGCACTTTTTACAGGAACAAGCGGTTTAACCAATATGGGAAATTCCATGCAGGTGATCGGCAACAATATTTCCAACGTGAATACGGTGGGGTTTAAAAAGGGGAACTCCACGTTTGCCGATACCCTGTATGAAAATGTCGCGACACGGGGCGGTGCCGACCAGATGGGCAGAGGAATGGCGGTGGGCGATGTCGGCCAGAATTTCGGCCAGGGCTCTTTTGAGTCCACGGGCAAGACAACCGACCTTTCAATCGGCGGGGACGGTTTCTTTGTGTTGCGGCAGAACCAGACGGAGAACAGGTTCTATTCGAGAGCCGGCAACTTTTATTTTGACAAGAACGGCCAGCTTATCAATCCGGAAGGGTATATTGTCCAGGGATGGGAGCTTGAGTCCGATACCGGTGAGGACGTCGGCTCCATAGGGGATGTCATTCTGGAAACGTTTACAAGTCCGCCCGAGAAAAGCTCCAAAGTGACGGCCATCACCAATCTGGACGCGGATGCGGCCAGCAAGTCGGTGGTGCTTTCCAACAACTGGGACAGCAGTGAAGACACCTACATGGAGGGGACCAACTACGAGTACCAGACCACGGTGAAAGCGTACGATTCTTTGGGCAGCACCCATGACATCACCATATACTATGACAAGATCTCCGATACGAACTGGGAGTACGTGGTTACCTGCAATCCGTCGGAAGACGAGCGGAACCTGGTCCAGGAAACCACCAGCAAGGGGCTGCTTGCCCGGGGCGAAATCGAGTTCAGCCAGAGCAGCGGGGATATTCTCAACCTTTCAATGGAGCGGTTTACCGGCCGTGTCGGCAATGTCCAGGCCAACGGAGTGAACACGGAAGAGGCCATCGCTTTCCAGGCGATCAACTATGACAAGATGGCCCTTGACGGCTACGGGTTCAGTTTCGAGTTTGACGGCAGTACATGGAATTTTCAGGACCTGAACGGCGACGGGGTCATCAATGCCAATGACAAGCCGGAAAATTACGGGAACACCGAGATCGTATACTCGGACAACCAGGAGATCCACCTGGCATTCGATCCCAGCGACTCCACCGACCCGGATCTCAAAATCAAAATGGACCAGCCGGCTGTGGCAACGGATTCGTTCAGCTTCGACATCAACAACAAGAACGACATGCACATCCAGGGGCTGGAAGGTACCCGGTATTTCGGGGATACCGCCAACGACAACACCACGCTCCAGATCAACGACCCCGGTGTCATGACCCATGACTCGGAGGATCTGGGGATCATCTGGAATCCCACCACGGAAGAGTGGCACTGGAGCAACCCCACGGTAGCCTACAACAGCACGTCCATGGCGCTCGTGACAGGAATCGAAAGCCGTGCAGTGGGAGGCGGCAGCGGCAGTATCTCCCCCACGTCGGCAAATGTTAATATCACCAATGCGGAAGATCTGGGCATGTATGTACAGGATGTGACAATGATGTATGACGGCGCCGCCTGGGACTGGTTCATGCCGTTGAAGGAAGAAGACTTCACCAGCACCTACGACGGGGCGTTCTCCCCGATAAACGAGCCGGTACTGAGTGTGACCAATGACAGCACAGATCCGGTAAGGGCGATAGAATCCACAACGAACGTGGAACTGCACTGGCTTGCCACCAGCAGCGCCTGGTCCATCAGTTCGGGATCAATGGTGACAAGCGGGGGGGTCGGGAATATGGTCGTTGACATCAACACCGCCGCCAGCAGTGACACCACAGTGGAAATAGATCTCTGGAATACGTCGGGAAGCGCGGCAACCGCATCCACCGTTACGTACTCGTTCGGGTCGGCCATCTCGTCTGCCGCCGGCCAGTCCATCGCGTTTTCCATCGATCCCACGCCCCCGGCGGAATATCTGTCAAGCACGGCTGAGATGCTGACAACGGTGGGAGGTGATCCGGTGATCGATTTCACGCCGGTTGCATCTCCGACCGATTCAAGTTTTGAACTCAATCTGACCTCAGGTGCCAATGCAGGTGATGTGATTTCTCTGGATATCAACCCGGACGTCCCGCCGGCCGAGTATCCCAACGCCACGTTAAAAGGGGATGAAACCGAGGCGGTCATCGATCTGGACGGGTCCGGCAATGAGACCGACAACGATGATATCGTGTTCTCTTTTGAAGACCCGTTGAGTTACGGGGCCAACACCGATCCCTACGACGACCGGAGCGAGATCAGTTTTGATATCTCCGGCTCCACCTCGTGGACCGAACTTGACAAGTCCGACATTACCAAGACCGGCTATTTCAGTTTTCTGGCAGACTTTCTGGGCGGTGAATTCGGAACCACGGAACAGGAACTGGATTTTGATATCGGGACCATTTACGACGGGGAAAACTTCACCAACGATTCCATGTCCACCACCCAGTACTCCAAGGCTTCCTCCACTACCTTCCAGGATGCGGACGGGTATTCGGCCGGGGACCTCACCGAGGTGGATGTGGCGTCAGACGGGGTGATGACCGGCGTGTACTCGAACGGGGAAATCATTCCGCTTTTCCGGATCGGTTTGGCCAAGTTTCTGAACAACAACGGGTTGTCCAATGAAGGGGGCAATCTTTTCAGAGAAACCCGGGAAAGCGGTACGGCCATCACCAACAAGCCCGGAGAAAACGGGCTCGGGACCATATCGCCCAACTCCCTTGAAATGTCCAACGTGGACCTTTCAGAGGAGTTCGTGGATATGATTACCACCCAGCGCGGGTTCCAGGCAAACTCCAAGACCATCACCACCACCGATGAGATGATGCAGACCGTTATCAATATGAAGCGGTAAGAAAAATTGACGGGTTGTTGTCTGCCACCGGGGGCCCCGGCCCCCGGTTTCAGCCCGCCACCGTCATTTTTATGACATGCCGGCGGCCGCCGCCTTTCTTCCCCGCCCCCTTATCTTTTGGCGTTCACATTTTAAACGCATCTGATTAGAAGCCTCTTCGCCGTTTCAGACCATATCTGTGCCGGTAACCCGGGCCGACAAATCGTTTGGCACATCCTTTGCTTTTCTGTATAATCAATTATCAGGAACCACGTTTTAAAAAGAGGTTTTTTTGCAGGAAGATACCGACATTTCCGGAAACACGGCATCAAATGAGAGCGGCAACTCCACGGGAAAAGGAGTCGCCGGCAGACTGTTTTCTTCCAGGAAACTGCTTCTGGCGGGTGGCATGGCGACAATCCTGGTAATCGTCATTTTGGGGGCATGGTTTTTTTTTGCAGGAAACGATAAAGAAAAAACCGAAGTGCGTGCGACGGAAACCCGGAATGAAGACGGGATAAAGCGTGAATTCAGTGAGGTGCAGGATGTTTTCGAGGATGTTGTCGCACTTGCCCCGTTTGAGATGGTTCGGCTTAAAGCGGGCTCGAGCATGAAATATGTGGACATGCATATTGCCCTGGAAACAAGTGATCCCGCCCTTGTTCCCGAAGTGAACGAAGAAACGGCCAGGATACGACATATCGTAAAAGCGGCGGCAGGAGAGATGACCTGGTTTGAACTGAGAAATCCGCAGGGAAAAATCAGGATGAAATATGAGTTGATCAAACGGATTAACTCTCTTTTTCCACGGGTTGTTATACGAAACTTGTACTTTACTTATTTTATAATGCAGTGATAAAGCCATGAGTGAAATATTATCCCAGGACGAGGTGGACAGTCTGCTTGAGGGGCTGGATTCCGGCGACGTTGAAGCAGAGAAGGATGTCGAGACCGAAGAACCCGACGGGGTGTCATCGTACGATTTTACGAGTCAGGACAAGGTGGTCCGGGCCCGGATGCCCACTTTTGACGTCATTAACGAGCGGTTTTCACGGTCTGTAAGGGCCACGCTCTCATCGATCCTCCAGACAAACGTGGATGTCAGTTCCAACCCGTTTGACACCCTGAAATTTACAGAGTTTGTCAGAAGTCTGCCGGTTCCCACAAGCCTGCATGTTTTCCGGATGGAACCGCTGAGAGGGCATGGCCTGTTCGTGCTGGAAAGTCAGCTTGTCTACAATCTGATCGATGCCTTTTTCGGCGGGGATGCCCTGGGCAGGGCAAGAGTTGAGGGGCGGGAGTTTACAAGCATTGAAGAGGTCATGATCAAAAAAGTCGTGCGGGCGTGCCTCAAGGATGTTGAATCCGGCTGGTTTCCCATTGAACCGGTCCAGACATCGCTTATCCGCTCGGAAATGAACCCCCAGTTCACCGCAATCGTTCTCCCCACGGACCTGGTCATCGTGACACGGTTTGAGGTGGAGCTCGAGCAGTCGGCCGGTAATCTCGTGGTGTGTTATCCCTATTCAATGATAGAGCCGTTGAGAAACAAGCTGTCATCCGGTGTGCAGGCCGAGGTTGAAGAAGTGGACAGTACATGGCGGAAGCTGTTAAAGACGGCCATTCTGGAATCGGAAGTGGAAGTGCGCATCCAGCTCGGAAAAGCGGAGATTACGGGCGAAAAACTGATTTATATGAAAGAGGGGGATGTGATTCAGCTGGACACGGATGCGGATGATTATCTGACAGGGTTTATCGACGGCCTTGTCAAGCTGAAAGGACACGCCGGGGTCAGGAAAGGACTCCAGGCGTTCAAGGTTGAAAAGAAAATAATCACGGAAAAAGAGAGTTATTATGGCGGATGATAAAAACAGCGAGGTAAACGGCGAAGGTCAGAGCCCCGGGGAAAATGAAGAACAGGGCGAAAGGGAACTCGATTTTATCCTGGACATCCCCCTGGAGCTCTCTGTCGAACTGGGGAAGACCCGGATGCTTGTAAACGATCTTCTGCAGCTGGGCCAGGGTTCCATTCTGGAACTGAACAAGCTGGCCGGAGAACCCCTTGAGGTGTATATCAACCGAAAGCTGATTGCAAGGGGAGAGGTGGTGGTTGTGAATGAAAAGTTCGGTGTCCGTCTCACAGACATTATTACCCCCATGGACAGGGTGAAAAGCCTTTCAGAAACATGATGGCTTCCTCTCCGGACATATGGATCGCATTCGCCAGGACATTTTCCATGCTTTTTGTCGTGCTGGCGGTTCTGGTGGTTTTGTTCTACCTTGCCAGGCGGTTTTCCGGAAAGAGCGGCGGGAGGGGCCAGGGCATCATCTCCGTTCTGAGCATTCATCACCTGTCACCAAAAGAAAAGATTGTTCTTTTGGAGGTGCTGAACGAAAAGATTCTCATCGGTGTCACCCCGCAGAAGATTTCCACGATTAAAACCATTGACAGTGATATCGATTTGACGCCGCAGGTGCAGACGGAAGGGGGAAAATTTTCAGACCTGCTGTCACGGAAGCTTGGAAAAGCAGTGGGCAGGAGGGGAAAAAATGCATAATACAGCAAAAATGGGCGCGCTTTTGCGGCAGCGGCGGGTGTCCGGGTTTCTGCTCGTTTCCGTCCTGATCCTCTGTGCCCCGGAGGCCGCACAGGCGGTGACATTTCCCATCCCCTCCCTTGAACTCAACGTGGAACAGGCCACCTCGCCGCAGGAGGTGGCGGTGGTGCTCGAGATCATTGCCCTTCTCACGGTTCTGGCGCTCGCACCGGCCATCCTGATTCTGATGACCCCTTTCACCCGGCTGGTGGTGGTGTTTCATTTCCTGCGCCAGGCACTCGGGACCCAGCAGAGTCCGCCGAACCAGGTGCTTATCGGCCTGGCGCTGTTCATGACGTTCTTTATCATAAAACCGGTGGGCCAGGATATTTATAAAACGGCTCTGAACCCCTATCTTGAAAACGAAATCAGTTACCAGGAGGCGTTTGACAAAGCCCAGAACCCGATCCGGAAATTTATGCTGATGAATACGCGGGAGACGGATCTGGCCCTGTTTGTAAAAGGGGCGGATATGGAGAAGCCGGAAACCAGAGAAAGTGTGTCGCTTCTCGTGCTGATTCCCGCCTATGTGATCAGTGAACTCAAGACGGCCTTTATCATCGGGTTCGTCCTTTATGTCCCCTTTCTCGTGATCGATATGGTGGTGGCGTCGGTTCTTCTCTCCATGGGCATGATGATGCTGCCGCCCATCATGATTTCCCTGCCGTTCAAGCTGATGCTTTTCGTGCTGGTGGACGGCTGGCATCTGTTGACCGGGTCCATGCTGAAAAGTTTCGGAGTGTAGCCATGACACCGGAGTTTGTCGTATCTTTTGCAAAAGAGGCCATCATGCTGACCATTTTTCTTTCCATGCCCATGCTGCTGCTGGGACTTGCTGCCGGCCTTATCGTGGCGATATTCCAGGCGGTCACCCAGGTGCAGGAGATGACACTGATGTTCGTGCCGAAGATCGTGGCGGTTTTCCTCGGGCTGCTGTTCGCCTCACCGTGGATGCTGGACCAGATAACCACTTTCACGCGGCATATAATAGAAAATATCCCGGTTTACATACGGTAGAAGGGTCGTTTCCCATGGAAATGCTCGATATGCTGCAGCCTGAACGGTTCAGAATTTATCTGCTGGTTCTGATGCGCATCAGCCTGGTCCTGTTCATGTTTCCCATCTTTTCGGCACGGATGTTTCCGG
>CAYZHB010000043.1:21993-22707 GCA_964478245.1 uncultured Desulfobacterales bacterium
ATACGGTCGTGGAGGTGGATCTGGCAAGGTTCCCGATGAGTGTGGCCGGCACCGGCCTGCTGATAATGGGAGAGGCCATGATCGGCCTGACACTCGGGCTGTGCCTCAGGATTTTTTTCAGTTCCGTCCAGCTTGCCGGCCAGCTGATCGGCTTCCAGATGGGATTTGCCATGATCAATGTGGTGGACCCCCAGACCGGCGCCAACGTGTCGATCATGGACCAGCTGGGATACTGGGTCTGCGTGCTGATATTTCTGGTCCTGAACGGACATCATATCCTCTTTCTGGCCCTTGTGGAAAGTTTTTCAATCGTACCGCTGGGGGTTTTCGTGCTCCAGAAGGTCATGCTGTCCAAAATGCTGGCCCTGGGGGCGGGTATTTTTGTTCTGGCCGTTAAAATCGGGGCCCCTGTCATGGCCGCCCTGCTGCTGACAAGTTGTGCGTTCGGGCTGGTGGCCAAGTTTTCGCCCCAGATCAATGTCATGATCGTGGCATTCCCGCTCAAGATACTGGTGGGACTGATTTTCTTTTCCCTGGTACTGCAGGTGCTGACGGTGTTTACCAAAGTGTATATCGCCGGTTTCAAGGAACTGTTAATGGGGTTCCTTTACTATGCGGGCGGCGGATGACCCTTATGGATATGCTTTCACAGCCCGGGATTCGCTGTTGACAAGCCGGAGACTTTGCCCCGGTTACAACCGTCAATGATTGAAA
>CAYZHB010000044.1:0-21801 GCA_964478245.1 uncultured Desulfobacterales bacterium
TCAATCGTTGACGGTTTTAACCGGGGGCATAGCCCCCGGTTTGAAAACAACCAATCAAAACAACAGAAAATTTTTGGTTCGCTACAAAAAAATCCTGCTGTTATTGAACTGTTATTCCGACAAATACATCTTTTACTTTATATGCCGGCAATGCTAAAATAAGTATAATAAAATAACAGGTTTTGATTAAAGTATCATAAGGATACGATATAATGATCCGCATCAGCAGTCTCAGCAAACTTCTCTGCCTTTGCCTTCTTTTCTGCCTTATTTTCGTTTCTGCCGCATCTGCCCGGGAAAAGAAACTTTTACGGATCGGGACAGGGGGGAGGACCGGTGTATACCATCCTGTGGGCAAACTCATTGCCGAAGGCCTGACCGTTCCGCCTGAAGAAGCCGAGGGAACGGCCTGCTGCGAGAAGGGACTGTCGGGATATATCGGTGTGGCACAGACATCGGCCGGTTCGGTAGAAAACATCAGGGCGGTACTTTCAGGCGGTACTGAAGCGGGTATCGCCCAGGCGGATATGGCATTGATGGCGTATCAGTCAGAGGGCCCTTTCGCCGGCAGCAGGAAAGCCGGAAAGCTGCGGGCCGCGGCCGCTCTCTATCCTGAAAAACTTCATATCATTGTAAGGCGGGATTCGGGCATCCGGAGGGTAACAGATCTCAAGGGAAAACGCTTCTCGCTGGACGAGCAGGGCTCGGGCACTTTGCCCGTCGTTCGGCGTGTGCTTGACGCCTACGGATTAGATGAAAACGAGATCGATGCGGTGTACCTGAAACCCGAATTTACGGAAGACAAGGTGATCAGGGGCGAACTTCAGGGATTCACCATGATGGCGGGGACTCCTGCCGCCGCAGTCCTGCGGCTTTCAGGCATCGGACTGAACTTTTTGCCCGTGGCAAAAACGGCGGCAGAAGACATACACCGCCGGCATCCCTACCTGGTGCCGGGCGTTATCCGGGCCGGTGTCTATAAAGACATCCCGGCGACACCGACTGTCCAGGTTCACGCCTTGTTAGTCGTCAAAGCAGAAATGGATAAGGAGCTCGTGTACAAAGTCGTCAGAACCCTTTGGAACAGCCGCACCCGTTCCCTTCTGCAGCAGGGGCATCCGGAGGCGGAAAAAATAACCCTTGACACAGCCCTGGAAGGGCTCTCCATTCCCCTTCACAAAGGCGCCCGACGCTTTTACGAAGCGCAGGGCATGCTGGATGAGGACACGGAATAGTCATGAAAAAATACGGCGTGTTCTCCAGGGTACTGATGTTCGGTTCTGTGGCGGTCGTGATAATTGCCGTCGCCGTCACCATTATCATCACAAACACCACCCTGCGGTCTGTCAAAAAGAACCTGCCCGACACGTTGTTCAATGAACTGATCTCCCTGGATCTGGTGCTGGACAATATATCCGAGGTGGTCTCCGCAGCCGAAATCACCGTTCTGAAGACTTCTCCCCAAAATTTCGAAAGACTGAACAAAAAAGTCGACCAGGCATACGAGAGTATCGTGGATCTCCGTCTGACCTATGTGTTTGACAATCTGATCCACGCCTCGGATTTTCATTCGGTTGTGGCCCCGGCCATTGCCGATCTGAAAGTATGGTTGTCCGAAGGGGTGTCCGGCTACGGGCCCATGTCCGAAGAAGCCGCCCGCATTGTTCTCAGCAGGATCGCCACCGCCTACAAGAAAGCCAAAGCCCTCGACATGGACTCCCGGCTTGTGGCCCGGAACCGGCTGGATGAACAAGGACAGCGGCTCGACCGGTTCCTGTTCAGTGTCAATCTCCTGTTCGTGCTGACCTTTGTCATCACTCTGATCATGATATCCCTTTTTATTCACCGGCATATGCTCAAACTCAGGGAAATCAAGTTCCAGGAATCCCTGCAGGAGCAGAGCAGCCTTCTGAACTCGCTTTTTGAAAACATCCGGCTCGGCATCACCGTATGGAGCAGCGAGGGAGAGCTCCTGTTCGCGAACCGGCATTTTACCCGGCTTACCGGTTATGAACCCGGGGAGATCAAAAACGTTACCCAGTGGGCCGAAAAAATCTCTGCAGATCCCGCGTACCGGGACCTGATACTGAAAGACCGGCAGACGTCAAAAAGGCTTACCGGAACAATCCGGGAATTCAAGATTACCTGCAGGAACGGCAATGTCAAAGATGTCGAATTCCGGCCGGTCTTTCTGCCCGACGGCAGGACCCTTGTTACGCTGGCGGACATAACGGAAAGAAAACTCGGCGAAGAAAGGCTGCGCTATTTTAAAACCGCTGTGGAGAACTCTTCCGATGCCATCGGCATGGCGGATCCCTCGGGCAACCACTGGTTCCAGAATAAAGCCTTTGAAGAGATGTTCGGCGACTTAACCGGCCGTTATCCCCCCTCAAGCGCCTATGTGGACAAAAATGTCGGTGAGCAGGTGTTTGAAACCATCAAAGCCGGGGGACAGTGGACAGGTGACGTGGACATGTACGGCAGAAACGGCGAGATCCTGACCGTCATGCTCCGCGCCTATGCGATAAAGGATGAAACCGGTGCCATTGCCGGACTTGTAGGCGCCCACACGGATATTACGGAAAACCGAAAGGCGCGGGCCGCATTAAAGGAGAGTGAGGAACGGTTCAAAATTGCCGGAATGGCCTCCTATGACCTGATATACGAATGGGATGTCCATAAAGATTCCCGTGACTGGTTCGGGGATATATACGGTTTCCTCGGATTCGAACCTGAAGAAATCCCGGCGGACAAAGACTCATGGTTTGACCTGATCCATCCGGATGACAGGCCCCTGCTTGAAAATGCCGTTGAAGTGCACCGGATCGCCACCGCTCCCATTCGATACGAATACCGGATACAAAACAAAAACGGCAACTGGCGTTACTGGACGGACAATGCCATTCCGCTGCCGGATGAAAACAACCTCCCCGTCAAGTGGATCGGCGCCTGCACGGATATTACCGAACGGAAGCGGAACGAAAAAGCCCTGCGCGAGAGCGAGCAGCAGATGCGGGCGATTCTGGAGGCAAGCCCCGACCCCATGGTAATGTACGATACCGACGGCCATCCGCTGTATATCAATCCCGCTTTTACAAAAGTGTTCGGCTGGACCCTGGATGAACTGGAAGGCGGCGCGATTCCTTTCGTGCCCGAAGACCAGAAGGCACTGACATTCGAAAAAATCCGCGAAATATACCGCCAAGGCAACCCCCTCAGCTTTGAAACCAAACGATATACAAAAAGCCGCCGAACCCTGGATATTTTTATCAGTGCCGCCACCACCAAGACAAATGACGGCTCACCCACCGGTATGGTGGTAAACCTCAACGACATCACACAAAAAAAACAGCTCGAGGCCCAGTACGAACGGGCGCAGAAAATGGAATCGCTGGGCACCCTTGCCGGCGGTATCGCCCACGATTTCAACAACCTGCTCAGCGGTATTTTCGGCTACCTGGACCTGGCCAGAAAGAGAGCTGAAGAACCGAAGCTGGCCGGCTATCTCACCAAAGCGTTCAACTCCCTGGAAAGGGCCAAAGGTCTGACCCAGCAGCTTCTCACCTTTTCGAAGGGCGGGGAACCGATCAAAAGAACCGGATCACTCGTCCCCTTCATACAGGACACAACCCAGTTTGCCTTAAGCGGTGCCAACATCGCCTGCAGTTTTGACCTGCCCGATGACCTGTGGATGTGTGATTACGATAAAAATCAGCTGGGACAGGTGATTGACAATGTCGTAATCAATGCCCACCATGCCATGCCCTCCGGCGGTGAAATCCGGGTGTCCGCCGCCAATGCTGAAATCGGGGAAAACGCCCACCCGGCACTGGAACCGGGCAGGTATGTCAAAATATCCATTTCCGATACCGGTACCGGCATACCCGAAAAATACATTTCGAGAATCTTTGATCCGTTCTTTACCACAAAGCAGAAAGGCAGCGGACTCGGTCTTGCCACAAGCTATTCCATTATAAAGAAACACGGGGGCACCATCGATATCGAATCCGAAGTCGGGGCATGGACCACCTTTCATATTTTCATTCCGGCCTCCGCTTCTCAGGAAATTCAGGAGAAAGGAACGGCGGACCATCTTTTCCAGGGGAAAGGCCGGGTCCTGATAATGGATGATGAAGAAATGATCCGGGAAATGCTGGGGGATATGCTTGAAAACATGGGATTCAGCGTCACGGGCGCCCCGGAGGGGGGCGCCGCGCTTGAAGCCTTCAGCGCCGCGGAAAGCGACGGCAGTCCGTTTAGTGCAATTATTCTGGATCTCACTGTTCCCGGCGGGTTGGGGGGTCTTGAAACCATCAAAAAAATCCGGGAGATAAACAGTACGGTCCCGGTTTTCGTGGCCAGCGGCTATTCAGAGGATGCGGCCATTGCAGACCCCGGGGCATTCGGATTTACCGCCAGTCTTGAAAAACCATTTACACTCGCCCGGCTCAGCGCGATCTTGGCAAAACACCTAAAGTAAAGCCAGCCCCTGTATCACAGATGATTTGAAGGGAAACAACCGGAAATCCTGCCCGTCATCCAAACGGGGTCACCGCCTGGTAGTTCATGATCTGCAGGCGGTACCATCCCTTGCCGCCTTCCTGTTTGCTTTGACAATCCAGTCAAACAGCCGCCGAACGATATTTTTTCTTTTTTTCGTATGTCCCATTATTTATTCCCTCTGACTTAAACACGTCAGACCGTGATCGTTTGTAAAAACCCATTGTACCTGATACCTGAGGGACCGTCAACAGGCGGCCCGCCCCCCTCACGGCTAATTTGTTCTATGCCATGGGCAGGTGGCGGGGAACTTCCTCTGCCTCAGTCTCGCAGCCCGTCCCGGGCTGCTCCGAGGTGACCGGCATAGAAAGCACCCCGTCACCTGCCTGTCCAAAGGTGACCCGTAGAACAAATTAGCCGTGCCGTCCCACTGACCTGACGGTGTCGCAATAGACTGCTGTCAGCACGTCTCTGCAAAGCCGTTGTTATCCTGCCGAATTTCTGATATCCATGAAAACGGCCTGGTCATACGATATACCAAAAAAGGAGAGATGCCATGAAATTAACCGTGCTGGTGGACAACAACACGCTCATAGACCGCTATTTCGCGGCCGAGCCCGGCCTGTCCCTTTTTATAGAAGAAAGCGGCCGCCGGATTCTCTTCGACTGCGGCTACAGCGGCATCTTTCTCGACAATGCCCGCAGAATGGGGATTGACCTGCTCTTTCTGGACCATCTCGTTTTCTCGCACGGCCATCTGGACCACACATGGGGGGTTGAGCCCCTTATCCGCGAATTCAGCCGGGCGGTCCTCGAAAACAGACCCTGTCAAAAACCGGTGGTTACGGCCCATCCAAAAACCTTTAAAAGCACTTTTTTCAAAGGGGTCGGAGAGATCGGCTCTTTGATATCCAAGGAGAAACTAGAAAATCATTTCCGGTTTCACCCGGCCGAAAAGCCTGTCGGTCTGACCGAGCGCCTCACATTTCTGGGGGAAATCCCGCGCAAAAACGATTTCGAAGCCCTGGTTCCCCTGGGCAGAAAAGAAGGAGAAAACGGAGAAGATTTCATCCCCGAGGACACGGCCCTTGTCTACCGGTCGGATGACGGACTTGTCATCATAACGGGCTGTTCGCATGCGGGTATCTGCAATATTGTCGAATATGCCCGAACCGTCTGCCGGGAGGAGCGGATTCTCGATATTATCGGCGGACTGCACCTCCAGGATCCGCCGGCAGAACAGATGAAGGGCACCACCGGCTACCTGGGCGCACTCGGACTGCGACACCTTTATGCCTGCCACTGCACGGACCTCAAGTCCAAAATTGAACTGTCCGGTGTGGTACCCATCAGGGAAACCGGGGTCGGCCTATCCCTTGAATACTGAGCTCCTGCCCTCGCACAGCCGTTCCCCCCAGTTTTCTTTGCTTTCTGAATGGATGAGGCACTATAAATGACAGATTTGCCCTGTTTAAAAGTCAGTCAGAATTTGAGACCCTGAAAAGAGTCTGCCTGCGGGCTCCCTCAAAAGCGCCTCCTGTTACTGTCCTCAGGGATTTCCGTATCATAAATTTTTCATTTGACAAAAACAGCAATTCATGTTTTATTATTTAGTTTTTAAGTCAGCGCCCTCCGGAAAAAAGGAAGCGGGATTTATCCTCTTTGTTTTCACGCTGCAGACAGGCAGAAAATATACATATGTTAATGGACGCACCCGAAACAACTGAAAAAAGTATACGGCGGCATATCAAAAACAGGCGGACCTTTGCCATCATAAGCCACCCCGACGCCGGGAAAACCACCCTGACGGAGAAGCTGCTGCTGTTCGGCGGGGCCATCCAGCAGGCAGGCGCGGTCAAGTCGAAGAAGACGGACCGCAGCACCACAAGCGATTTCCTTTCCATCGAACAGAAAAGAGGCATCAGCGTCTCCTCCTCTGTCATGAAGTTCAGGTACGGCGGCTACGAGATCAATCTTCTGGACACCCCCGGACACCAGGACTTTTCCGAAGACACTTACCGGGTGCTGACGGCGGTGGACTGCGCCGTCATGATCATCGACAATGCCAAAGGCGTGGAGCCCCAGACCCGGAAACTGATGGAGGTCTGCCGGATGCGGAATACGCCCATCATCACTTTTGTCAACAAACTCGACCGGGAGGGGATGGACCCCCTGGATATCTTCTCCGATATTGAAGAAAAGCTCCAGATCGAGTGCACTCCCATTACCTGGCCCATCGGGATGGGGAAACGGTTTAAAGGCGTCTACAATCTCGAGAAACAGGAACTCGGTATTTTCAGGCCGGGATATACCCCGAAAGACGATGACGGCGTCTTCATCAACGATCTGGCGGACAACACCCTTGAAGCGTATACAGGGCAAAGCCTGGCGCAGGAACTTAGAGACTATGTCGAACTTGTCCGCGGCGCCCTGGACCCGTTTGATCCGGATCTCTTTCTGAGCGGCACCCAGACGCCGGTGTTCTTCGGAAGCGCCATCAACAATTTCGGGGTGAAAGAGATGCTGGACGTATTTGTCAGAATAGCGCCCCCGCCCGGCAGACGGGAGTCGGACAAAAGAGCGGTTTACCCGGAAGAGACCGATTTTTCAGGATTTGCCTTTAAAATCCAGGCCAATATTAATCCCGAACACCGGGACCGAATTGCGTTTTTCAGGATCTGTTCCGGAAAATTCACAAAGGGGATTCAGGTAAAGCACCACCGAATCGGAAAAAACATCAAGCTCTCCAACGCCACCATGTTCATGGCCAATGAGAGAAAAAATATCGAGGAAGCCTATCCCGGCGACATTATCGGCATATACAACCACGGCACCATCAAAATCGGGGATACGTTCACCCAAAAGGAACCGCTGAAGTTCCTCGGCGTTCCCAACTTTGCCCCGGAACATTTCAAGCGGGTTCTACTGAAAGACCCCATGAAAGCCAAAGCCCTTCAGAAAGGCCTGGATCAGCTCTCCCAGGAGGGCACCATCCAGGTGTTCCGGCCGCTTTCCGACAATTCGGTCATTCTCGGGGCGGTGGGCGTACTCCAGTTTGATGTGACCATGGAGCGGCTGAAATCGGAATACGGGGTCAACGCCGGATATGAGCGTGTGGACCTGGGCGTGGCCAGGTGGGTCACCTGTAACGATCAAAAAATTTTGAAAACATTCAAAGAGAAAATGAAAGTCGGTCTTGCCGAGGACTCGGAGGGATTTCTGACCTATCTGACCACCAGTGAATTCCAGCTCGGCTTTGTCATAGACGAGTGGCCGCAGATTCACTTCAGCAATACAAGAGAGCACAGTTAGGCAAACCCGGACACGCCTACATGCATATACCCATATACAACCAAGGAGGCCAAATGAGCGATAACAGAATCCACAACTTTAATGCAGGGCCCAGCGCGCTGCCTTTGCCGGTCCTGGAGGAAATCCAGTCCGATTTTCTGAATTTCAGGAATACCGGCATGTCCGTCACCGAAATCAGCCACCGGTCAGCAGCGTTCGACGCGGTAATGAACGAGGCGGTTGAGAGAACAAAACGGCTTCTCAAAATAGACGACAGCTATCATGTGCTGTTTCTCCAGGGAGGTGCGAGTCTCCAGTTCGCCATGATCCCGATGAATTTTCTGGCCGACGGCCGCACCGCCGACTACGTGAATACCGGTACCTGGTCCACCAAGGCCGTGAAGGAGGCTGAAATCCTCAAAAAAAATATCACGGTGCCCGCGTCTTCCGAGGACAAGAACTTCTCGTATATTCCCCGGGACATACCGTTCTCAAAAGAGGCCGCCTATGTCCACATCACCTCGAACAACACCATCAAAGGCACTCAGTTCAGCACTTTCCCGGATACGGGCGGGGCACCGATCGTGTCCGACATGTCGTCGGATATCATGAGCCGGCCTCTCGATATGGACAAATTCGGGCTGATCTATGCCGGGGCCCAGAAAAACCTCGGTCCGTCAGGCACGTGCATGGTCATCGTAAAAGATGACTTCATGAAAACGGGCGACGAGACCCTGCCCTCCATGCTGAAATACGGCACCTATGCCGCCAAGAATTCCATGTACAACACGCCTCCCTGCTTCGGGGTTTATACGGTCTCTCTGGTTCTGAAATGGATAGAGGAACAGATGGGCGGACTTGAAGAGATGGACGCATACAACACGAAAAAGGCGGATCTCCTGTACGATTTCATTGATTCAGGCAGTTATTATAAAGGCACCGCGGAAAAGGAGAGCCGCTCAAAGATGAACGTCACTTTCCGGCTGCCGTCCGAAGATCTTGAAAAGAAATTTGTGCAGCAGGCTCTTGACAGCAATCTCGGCGGACTCAAAGGCCACAGATCCGTTGGCGGATGCCGGGCCTCCATCTACAATGCCGTTTCCATGGAAGCGGTGGAAACACTTGTCAAATTTATGGAATCCTTTGAAAAGGAGAACAGGGTATGAAGGTATTGGTCAGCGATAAAATGGAAGAAACAGGCATCGACATTTTCCGCAATGAAGCGGGCATAGATGTGGATGTCAAGACCGGTCTCGAACCGGACGAGCTAAAGGAAATAATCGGGGAGTACGAAGCGCTCGCCATCCGGAGCGCCACAAAGGTGACAAAAGAGCTGCTGGAAGCGGCCGCCAAGTTGAAAGTAATTGCCAGGGCCGGCATCGGCCTGGACAACGTGGACATTCCCGAAGCCACCAAGAGGGGAGTGGCCGTAATGAACACCCCCGGCGGCAACACGGTCACCACCGCCGAACACAGCATTGCCATGATGATGGCCCTGACCCGGAACATTCCCCGGGGAACCGCCACCATGAAACAGGGCCTCTGGGAAAAGAAGAAACTCCAGGGTCGGGAAGTCTTCAACAAGACCCTCGGTGTCATCGGGTTCGGCAATATCGGCTCCATCGTTGCCAACCGCGCCCAGGGCCTGAAGATGAACGTGATTGTTCACGATCCCAACATCACGGCCGACCACATCGAGGAGGCCGCCTACAAAAGCGTCACCCTGGACGAGCTTTACAGGGAGGCTGACTACATCACCATCCACGTTCCCAAGATCGACAGCACCACGAATCTTTTGAACAAGGAAGCGTTCGCCAAGATGAAAGACGGGGTGATGATTATCAACTGTGCCAGGGGCGGTATCGTCAACGAAGATGACCTGTACGAGGCCGTCAAGTCCGGCAAAGTGGCCGGGGCGGCACTGGATGTCTTTCTCAACGAACCCCCGGGCGAAATCCCCCTTCTCGAGCTTGACCAGGTGATCGCCACGCCCCATCTGGGCGCATCCACACTGGAAGCCCAGACAAACGTGGCCGTGGCCGCGGCCAACCAGATCATCGCCTACCTCAAACACGATACCGTGATCAATGCCGTCAATGTGCCCTCTGTTACCGGCAGCGCCCTTGAGACGCTGCGGCCGTTCCTCACGGTGGCTGAGAAAATGGGGCTCATGCAGGCACAGATGGCCAAAGGCGCCGTCAAAGAGGTGGCCATCGAGTATGCCGGGGAATTTCCCGATCTTGACAAGAAACCGGTGACCATCGCGGCCATAAAGGGGCTTCTGGAACCGTTCGTCAAGTACGAGGTCAATTCCGTCAACGCCGCCGCCCTTGCCAAGGAGATGGGCATCAAGGTGTCTGAAAAGACGAGCCAGGAGAGTGAAAACCTCACCAACCTGATCAAGATTACCGTCCAGACCGAAGAGGACACCAACCTGGTGGCGGGTACCGTTTACGGCAAGAGCGATCCGCGGATCGTGCGGATCAACAAGTTCCGCCTGGAAGTGATCCCGGAAGGGTACCTGGGGCTGATCCACAACATCGACAAACCCGGCTCCATCGGCAGCATCGGCACCGCACTGGGCAAACACGACATCAACATCGCCCGGATGATGGTGGGAAAGGAAGACGACGGCGACCGGAACATCATCTTTCTCAGAACGGACACGCCCGTACCGGACGAGGTGGTGAAAGAAATCAGCGATCTCGAGCTTGTCAACACGATGTGGACGTTCACCCTGTAGAAAACGGCGGCCCCTTCACCGTGAAACCGTTGCCGGCTGAAGAGGAGGTGTGATCATGAATATTATCCTCCTCCGGGAGGCCGATTTCACAGACCCGGGGCACGTCATCCTGTCGGACAGACGCGCCGGCCATATTCTCACCACTCTCCGGGCCGCAGAAGGGGATACCCTCTTCTGCGGCCTGATCAACGGAAAAACCGGACAGGGCCGCATCACACAGATCCGGGACGGTACCGTAAAAATGGCGGTAGCCCTGCAGACGCCACCCCCCCCGGCCCTGCCCCTCATTCTCGTTCTCGCCCTTCCGCGGCCCAAGGCGGCCCGGAGAATCATAGAAACAGCCGCCTGTCTGGGCATCAAGCAGATTTACCTGATCAACGCCTGGCGCGTCGAAAAAAGCTTCTGGCAGAGCCCGGTCCTGACGGCCGCCAACCTGAAAAAGGCCATGATCTGCGGACTCGAGCAGGCAAAGGACACGATGATGCCGGCAATCCAGCAGAAGCGGTTCTTCACCCCGTTTGTAAAAACGGAACTTCCCGGGATCGCCCGGCACTCCCGTCCGCTTGTTGCCCATCCCGGCGCAGACACCCCCTGTCCGGTCGGCGTGGATACGCAGACCACCCTGGTCATCGGCCCCGAAGGCGGGTTCATCGATATTGAAATCCGAACCCTGGAAGAGATCGGGTTTGAAACCGTGCGCCTGGGAGACCGGATCATGCGGACCGAAACCGCCCTGCCCTTTGCCGTCTCCCGGCTCTTCCCGCACTTGTTCTAAAACCCGTTCTTTTTTCACCTTCCGGTGGCTTGCCCGGGCCAGAATCATTCTTTTTTCCTTGTGGCAGGATATGCATTCTGGTATATAAGGCAAAAACAACAGACTTTGCAGATATTTCAAGGAGACCGGTCCCATAAAAAAACGACACGCCCCCATCAGCGCCACTGCATGGCTCTTCCGCTTCGTGCTGCTCCTGGTCGTTTTCTTCCTTGCCGCACAGAGTGCTTTTGTAAAAGACCTGCTCTCCCGGTACTACGCACCCGCCCTGACCTATATCGCGTCAAAAGTCCTGATGGTGGCCGGTGTAAGCCACCGGGTCATCGAAACCGCCGTTACCGCCGGTGGCGCAACCTTTTCCGTCTCCTATTCGTGCACCGGCATATTTGTTTTTCTGCTGCTCTGCGCGGCCATGCTTTCGTTCCCGGTCTCTTTCAAATCCCGGTTACAGGGAATTGCCGCCGGATTCGCCGTGATATTTCTCCTGAACACGCTCCGGATCGTAATCATTGTCATGGCGGGCGGCCGGTTTTCCGACACCTTCTGGTTTTTGCACATCATCGCGGGACAGATTCTCATTATTGCCGGAACCGCGGCCTTTTTCATTTTCTGGCTCAACTTCATGACCTCCGGTCACTTCCTTTCCGACATGCTCTCGCGTCAAAATGCCTTTAAAACCGTGCTCCTTTTTACAGCCGGGTATGCCGCCGGTCTCCTCTTTTACGATCTCTTTCTGCAAAGCGGATTCGGCGAACAGATAAAAGATCTTGTCCGGGAACACGCGGTCGTGGTTATCCGACTGGTCCATACCGCCCTGCCGTCATCTGCGTCAGCCGGTCCCTCCCCTCAAATCCTTTTTAACACGGGGTGCCTGTCAAGCCCGGTCATCGTGGTGTTGATCGGCCTGATCCTCTGCATGCCCTGGCACTGGACAACCCGGGCAATCCTTCTTGTCATCGGTTTTGTACCGGCTTTTTACGGGTATCATCTTGTCCGGGCCGTGGTCACCGACCTCTCTTTCACCCTGGGGAAAACAAGGGGGACCAGCGTGATCTACAACTGCTGGGGACAGTTTTTTCTGGCCGGTCTTGGCATCCTGCTTTTCCGGTACCATGCCTACAAAAAAGGCAAAACAGAAATTTTTCTCTCCCCTGCGGGAGCACTGACCGGCCTTGCTGCCGGGGGAGCGGCCGCGTCGGCCGGCGGCTTTGTTTTCGTACACTGGCTGCTGCCGGCAATCACATCTGTCCTGACGCCAGGGGGAACAGACTTTTACAATGCACAGCTCACCATCAGCACCATGCCGTACCTCCAGTTCTTTATCCTTTTTTTTCTTGTCTGGTCCGGCGCAAAACCCACTCTGACGAAGCTGCAACATTCAGGGGTCGGCTCTGGTTTGCTGCTGGCGTTTATGGTGTTTATCACCGGCACCATCGAGCTGTTCGGCCTCTCTCCCCATATCGGGAGCCTGAAATTCGGCATTATCCTTTTCCCGCTCCTGATCTGCGTCTTTATGGAATAATCCCCGCCACCTGCCCATGGCATAGACGAAATTCACCGTGCCTTCAGAGCGATGTCCTGTTGCACCGGATCAAATGTGATGGTATAAAACATGGAATTTTATAACACACAGGGAGTTGTCCGATGACACAAAAAACAACGGCCGCCGTCCTCTTTTTACTGCTCGCTTTGCTGCCGCCGGTTCCGGCCCGGGCAGAAGCGAAACCCGCCAATGTGGTCGTGGCAGAGGCAAGCACCATGATGTCGGCTGAAACCGCGAAAATGAACGGCATCGTGTACTTCGAGAATAAAAGCCTGGTCTCCGCGGAAGTTTCCGGCAAGGCCCGGCAGATTTTTTTCGAAGAGGGTAACACGGTCACCCGAGGCCAGAAACTCCTGACCACCGACACTATTCTCCTTGAGGAGGAACTCGCCTGGCAGAAAATCAAACTCGAAGCGCTCGAAGTCAAGATAGAACGGACCCGGAAAGACCTCGAACGTTACGAGATGCTCTACAAAAGCAGGGCGGCGAGCGAATCCGCCTACGATGATCTCAAGTTTTCCTACAAAGGACTTCTCAAAGAAAAAGCCGCCCTGCAAAAACAGATTGAAACAACCGAAATAAAGATAGACAAAAGTTCTGTCTATTCCCCGTTTACCGGCCTGGTGATTGAAAAACGGGTGGAAAAAGGCAACTGGGTCACCCCGGGCGATCCGGTCGCCCGGATCGGTGCGGCCGATTCCGTCAGTGTCAAGGTGCCCGTGTCGGAAAACTTTGTCCGGTTTTCCAAAAAGGGAGACGACATCCCGCTGGTACTCACCGCCCTTGACAAATCCCTTACCGGGAAAATCGCCGGGTTCAAACCGTACGCGGATGCCAGAACCAAAAATCTTTATCTCGAAATCCGCATCGAGTTTGACGGGTTTGTGGCGGAAAACATGTCGGCTGAGGTGGACGTGCCCACAGGCCCCGAAATACAGGTGCTGACCGTCCCGCGGGACGCCCTCGTATCATCCGGCGGATCCCAGATCGTCTACACCGTCGAGGAGAACAAAGCCGTCCCGGTTCCCGTGAAAATACTGGGATACAGCGGCATTCACGCCAAAGTGGATTCGGAAACACTTGCCGACGGCATGCCGGTTATCGTGGACGGCAACGAGCGGCTCAGGCCGGAACAATCTGTTAACATAGTGGCGGACAAGTAATGGACATTATCCGGTTCGCCATAAACAAACCCATATCGGTGACCGTGGGCGTGATCCTCGTCCTCCTTTTCGGGGGTATCGGCATCTCCCGGCTGCCCCTCCAGATGACCCCGGATGTCCAGGAGCCGAAAATCAGTGTCAAGACCATATGGCAGGGGGCCGCCCCCACAGAGGTGGAACAGGAGATCATCGAAAGACAGGAGGACAAGCTCAAGGGGCTCAAAAACCTGGTAAAAATGGAAAGCGCAAGTTACAGCGATTTCGGAAGTGTCACCCTTACCTTCAAGGTGGGTACGGATATTGACAACTCGCTGCTGCGGGTTTCCAACAAGCTCGACGAAGTCGCCGGCTATCCGGTCAATGTGGAAAAACCGATTATCGAGGCCTCCGGCGCCGAGGGAAGCCCGGTGGCCTGGATCATGCTGAAAACTCTGCCGGGCAATGACAAAAGCATCAACGAGTACAAAACCTACTTTGAAGAGAACCTGATGCAGCAGCTTGAAAGGATCGAAGGGGTCGGATCTCTCTTTATCGGCGGGGGAACGGAAAAACAGCTCAAGATCGAAATCGACCCGGACAAGCTGACCCGGCACCGCATCACCATCAATGAGGTGGTCTCCAGGATACGGGCGGCCAATGCCAATGTCTCGGCCGGCGGGCTCGATATCAGTAAAAACAGCTACCGGATAAGAACCATCAGCCGGTTCCAGTCGCCTGAGGACGCCCTCGATACGGTTATATTTGACGACGGCATCAACCGGGTCAGGCTGGCCGATATCGGCACGGCATACTTCGGTTTTGAAAAAATCGATTTCGTGGCCCGGCAGAACGGGGAAAACATCATTGCCATCGGGGTCAGAAAAGAACCCGGCACCAATGTCGTGGCCCTGTCAGAGCGGGTGGGGCAGACCATAGAAGAAATGAACAACACCATTCTCAAAGAGATGGGACTCTACTTTCATCTGGTGCATGACGACTCGCCCTACATCCTCAAATCCATCGATCTGGTAAAAAACAACGTAATTATCGGCGCCACGCTGGCCATTCTCATTCTGTTTCTCTTCTTGAGAAGTCCGGCCGCCACCCTGACAACGGCGGTCGCCATTCCCATATCGGGCATGGGCACTTTTATCTTTCTGTGGGCGTTCAACCGGAACATCAACGTGGTGAGCCTTGCGGGCATTGCATTTGCCGTGGGCATGCTGGTGGACAACGCCATAGTCTCCCTTGAAAACATCGACCGGCACCGAATGATGGGAAAAACCGCCTTCAATGCGGCGTATGACGGGGTAAAAGAAGTATGGGGCGCCATCCTCGCCTCCACCGCCACGACCGTTGCCGTCTTTCTGCCGGTGATCTTCATGGAGGAAGAGGCCGGCCAGCTTTTCAAGGACATCGCCATCGCCATTACCTTTTCCATCATCCTGAGCCTCACCGTTTCGGTAACGGTGATCCCTTCTCTTCTGAACCGGCTCTATCTCTGGCGGGAAAAGCGGGGCAAAGCCAGGATCGGGGAAAATGCAGCCAGACAGTCCCGCCGGTTCGCCAGGTTCGACTTTCCCGCCATGGCCGGCAGGGGACTGTCATTTCTGATTGTCCGGATCTCCAACTTCTCGCTGAAAAACGCTTTTACCCGGATCGCGTTTATCGCCGCTCTCACCTGCATGTCGGTGTATATCGTGCTCCTGCTTGCACCCGAGCCGGAATACCTGCCGACCGGCAACCGGAACCTTGTGCTCACCATCATGGTGCCGCCCCCCGGGATTTCCGTGGAAAAACGCAGGGCCCTTGCAGACTATGTGGAGGAGAAAACCGCCCCCTATTTCAGGGAAGGAGGGAAAGACGGCATCCCCGGCATCGAAGACCTCTGGTTTATCAGCATGGAGCGCTTCACCATCGCCGGCGGGGTGAGCCGGGATGCAACACGGGCAAGAGAACTTCTGCCGCTGTTTTCCAGGATTGTAAACGCCATACCCGACATGTTCGGCAAATCCTTCCAGGCCGGCATTTTTCAGCAGGACCTGGGTGGCGGCAGAACCATCGATATCGACCTGATGGGACAAGATCTTGAAAAAATGGCGCAGGCGGGCCGGATCGTTTACGGCGCCGTCATGGAGGCGGTCCCCGGCTCCCAGATCCGGCCGCTGCCCTCCCTTGAAACAAGCTTTCCAGAGGTGGCCATCATACCGGACAAGGAGAAACTGGCCGCGTCCGGCCTTACCGAAACCACCCTGGGAACGTATATCGATATCATAATGGACGGCCGGAAAATAGATGAATTCCGGCCGGAAGGGAAAACCCAGCTCGATCTTGTCCTGACCGCCAAAGAATCAAGTGCTGACACGCCCGAGGATATCATGGGCACACAGATCGTGAACAGTTACGGCGACACCGGACTGATCGGCGATTTTGCCGATCTTCATTACCGGTCGGGTATGACCACCATCCGGCATCTGGAAAGGAAACGCAACATTACCCTGCAGGTCACGCCGCCCCCGGATATGCCGCTTCAGACGGCCATGAACATCATAGAGAAAAACGTGATTGAACAACTTGAATCCAAAGGCGTGCTCTCCGGCATGGATGTCCGGATGGGGGGCAACGCGGACAAACTCGTCACCACCATGAACGCGTTGAAATGGAACCTGCTCCTGGCGGTGATCATTATCTACCTGTTGATGTCCGCCCTGTTCGAAAATTTCATATACCCGTTCATCATTCTGTTCACCGTCCCGCTCTCGGCCGCCGGCGGCTTCATCGGACTTTCCCTTATCAACTTTATCGCGCCGCAGCCGCTGGACATTCTCGCCATGCTGGGATTTATCATACTGGTGGGTACCGTGGTGAACAATGCCATACTGATCGTTCATCAGGCCCTCAACAATGTCCGGTACCAGAAAATGGCCCATCTGCAGGCGGTTTCCGAATCCGCCAGGACCCGGATCCGCCCGATTTTCATGAGCACGATCACCACCACTTTCGGCATGCTGCCGCTCGTGGTTTCCACGGGCGCGGGAAGTGAACTCTACAGGGGACTCGGCAGTATCCTCCTTGGCGGGCTGGTATTTTCCACCATGTTCACCCTGTTTGTCATACCGGCACTGCTGGCATTCTTTATAAAAATGGAAAAAATCCCGGCGTGACCACTGGGCAGACATCCCCTGTGCTGTCCAGGGCGATGTTGATCAATTCGTCAAGGGTCTTGAGGCAATCGCTTTGACGCTCAAAACCGACTTTTCACAATACACGTACCTGTTACGTCAATGGCCTCCCGCAAAGCGGGTCGACCGGTGTTCCGGCAAAACCCTTCCTTTACAGCCAGACGGAGTGAATTTCGTTGACCTGCTCCTTCACCGACAGCACGGTGGCGGACAGCCGGTAACATTTCAGCATCAGCCCGATCATTTTGGCCACCATTTCAAGATATATCAGGTCCTGTCCGGACACCTCCCACACCTCGGAGTGGTAGAGCCTCAGTGCACCCACGGTTCTGCCCTTGATGGTCACGGGCAGGGACACAATGGCGCGTATGCCCTCCTCCCTGGCCTTTTCAGGATACTGCAGCCGGACACTGGACGCTGTGTCACTTATCAGCACCGGCTCTTTGTTGGACACCATTTCGATGCTGTTGTCCACCAGTATCGGCCCCTTTTTGACATAATTCATACTGAGCCCTTCTGTCGCAAGGATTTCCAGCTCCTCACTGACCGGGTTCAATGCAAATATTGTCGCCGCCTTGATGTCCATGCCGCCCACGATCAGCCGGATAACCTGGGATCCCGTGGTTGCCAGATCAGCGGCATCTGTGAGTTTTTCAACGATAAGCCTGTAAATATCGAGATCTATTTTATTTTCCGAAGCCATGACTTCCTCCTGAAACTGTCACGATAAGCCGGAGATCAGGTGATGACAAAAACGTCCACCTTATCTCCAAGTTCTGCGGTAACCTGTTTGGATGTACTGCGTGTAAAAAAACCGGCAATACTGCCGGGAATGCGGGACAATACCACGCTGTCAAATCCCTTGCTCAATACCAGCTGTATGATATCCCGGGGAATATTCTGCTTGATCGGGGTAAACAGGCAGTGAACCCGGTCGGGTGTAAATCCCTTTTCCATGAGGCCGCGCCGGACAAGCTGCAGCTCGCTTCCCTGTTCCGCCAGCAGCTGCCGCTGATACGAGAGGTTCTTGATGATTTTCCCCATGATCGGATCTTTGTCCGCGTCGATCTCCGGCACCCGTGCATAGGCATGAAACAGGGTTATTTCCACGGTATCACCCGATAAAAATTTATTGACGACAAAATCAAGGGCTTTCTTTTCGTTTCCGGTAAGACTTAACGGCACCAACACTTTATTTGCAGCCATATTCCCTCCTTCCCTCAAACGGACAGGTTGCATTTTTCAATCCCGGGTCCCGGCGGCCGTTTCCAGCGGTCTGAATGCAGGAAACAGTCGTATATGATAAAAAGTATCACAATCGGAGCGGATTGTAAAAAAGATTATAAAAATGGCACGTTTTCAGTCAGCGGATATACCGCCTGATAAATCCTGCAGAACGGGTCAGATAATGTCGGCATCCGACTTTTTCACCCACCCGATTTTTTCATCTGAAAACCGTATGAGCAGATGGTGCGCCCGCTCCCTGTCCACCCGGACCTTTGTGCCGGAATGGAGAACGAACAGCTCGGTGGCCGCCTCTGTCAGTCCCGATCTCACCGATACTTCCTCAGGGATTATAACGGCTGCCGGCATTCTGCTGTCCCGGTAAAAATCCAGCAGGGCGGCGGCCAGAGTGATACCGAATATCACGACAAGCACCGTGCCGGCCGAACTCAATATTTTACGCCGCCTCACAAGTCTTGCCGCGGCCCAGCCGAAAAAGGCGAAAGAAAAAATGACGGCCGCAAGCTTCAGGGAACCGGCAGGAAGATACGCCTGCCAGAAGAAAATAAGTTCGACCATATCCAAGCTCCCGGTTTCTCTTTTATCTTTGACCCGGTTTTGGGCATACGTCATGTTGAACCGCAGATCGGCATCCCGGGGGATGTATTTTTTCGCCCGCTCGTACCACAGTACGGCCTTTCCCAGCTCCCCCGCCTTCAGGTAGGCATTGCCGGTGTTGAAATAGAGTTCACCGCTTTTCACCGGCTGCTGTGCGATCTTTTCAAAAGCGGCGGCCGCGGCTTTAAATTCCCCCTTCTGGTAGGCGTCCACAGCCTTCAGATACCGGGTGCCGGTATCGTGGGCATCTGAAACACCCGGCGTAAAAAATCCCGTAGACAGAACCAGGAAAACGGCGATACCGAGTTTCAACACCTGTTTCGTCCGGTTCAAAAGCGCCTTCCGCAGCTCCGGGTCCAGGGCGCGGCCCCCGTACCGGGCCGACTCGATATCATCGAAAAGGCGCAAAAATTGCTCTGCTTTGTCGCCGGCAACGCCGGCCCCGTTCAGCATATCGAAAGCCTCCGCTCTGGTAAGGGATTGGCCCGTGGTGTCCGCCTTTGCAAAAATTTTTGACAGCACGGCCGTGTAAAGATGGCCCAGGAATTCTTCGCCGGACAGATCTCCTTTTTCCGCACTTTTGAGGGCTTTTTCCGCTCTTTCCGTCATGACCTCTGCAGGCGGCCGGGGTCTCTTGCAAAACAGCAGGAAAGACCGCAGAACCAGGAACAACACTCCCGGCAGTATAACTATCGCCAGAAAAAGATAAAACGAGATCTCAAACTGCGGTTTCAGGACATCCGGTCCCTGTTTCAGCGGCAGGATATCCCGTCCGGTGAATGCCACGCGCCGTTTTTCAGGAAGCGATGCTGTCTTTTCCACAGCCCCTGTTCCCGCCGGTTCCTGCCCCGGCGCAGGGATCACATGGATATCCATGTCCGGCGCAGCCGCTGTTCGATAAGTCCCGGCGGTAACATCAAAATAATCCAGTCTGATCCCCGGCAGTGTGAAATCCCCGGCCTTTACCGGCACGACCGCCTTTTTGAACGTTTTCTTTCCCCTATGACCGGCCGGTGTCAGCTCGATTTCCTTTACCGGTGCGTCATCATACACCTTGAAACAGTTTCCGGGTAGCTCGTAGCTGCCGATACTGCTGTCCATTATGTTGCCGCGGCCGGAAACCGTCACCGTCAGTGTGGCAGACTCCCCCACGGCAAGATTTTTTTTGTCAACCCACGCCTCGAGGCGCATCTCCCCGATCACCCCTGAAAAAGCATTGTCCCCCTCATACGCAGGAAGCGGGGATACGCTGACCCGAACAGGGCCGGTGGCGACTTTACGGGTTTGTGTCCGGTGTCTTGAAAAAAAACGGTCACTGAAAACATCATCATTGAAAAACGAGCCGGCACCGGATGCCCCGTCCTCATCGATCAGCACCTCCAGCATGACATAGGCGGGCGGGATGTCAATTTCCCCCGCTTCCTGCGGCACCACCAGATAATTTATCTCCCTCACCTCATACCGTCTGCCGTTGACGGTCTCGGTGTAGGATTGCCTGTCCGGAACCTCTGTCACGGAAAACGACTCAAAGGGCGGCCTGGCGAGCCGGGCATCTGAAAATCCGGCGGCCGAGTAGAGCCTGAAGGTATACACCGCCTCCTGGCCGGCAAAAAGGGTGGTATCCGATATTGCCGCCCGCGCGAAAAAATCCGCCGGTCCATCACCGCGATCGGTGCGGTCTGACACCTCGATGGTCACTTCTTTCGTAAACGCCGCCTCACCCTCTCCGGTCACCTTGAGAGGCGGTATGGTCAGCGTTCCCTTTTTCAGGGGCACCATCACGAAGCGGTAGGTGACCTTCTTGGCATACGTGCCGTTCACGATACTGACATTGGTGCTGCTTCCCCGGGGGATCACCCTGAAATCCTTTATCCCGGCGGTGTCCACCTCCCCTTCGCCGCCATGGACGATCACTGCGGCGGAGACGGACCCGTTTTCCGGAATACGTGTCCTGTCAACCCTGAGCTGGGCATCAAACGCGACCGCATCAGTCGCGGCAAGGCAGAAACAACATACCAGTATGACAAAAAAAACCCTTTTCATTGTTCCTACCAGTCCTTTTCCACGGTTTTTTCCCTGTACACCGGCATCATGGCTTTGCCGGGCCTGTCCGACAGCCGGTTCAGCATGCTATCAAGCTCCGTATTCTCGGCTCCTTTCCGCCTGCCGGATTTTCCGTTTTCCGCCCCTTTCCGATCTCCGGCAGCAGCCTTTTGTTTTCCCGCGGCCTGTTTTCCGTCCTCTTTTTCTCTTTCGGCCCCCTGCCCGCTCCTGTCCTTTTTCTGGTTTCTCTCTTTTCCGGCCTTCTTTTCGGGATTTTTCCTTTCCTGTCCCGCTTTGTCCCCGGTCCTCTCCTGCTGTTTTCCGTCCTTATTTTTCTGCTTTTCCCCGCTTTGCCCCTGTTTGTCCTCCTTGCCTGCGCCCTCCCGTTGCTGCTGCTTCTCCTTTTTATCCTCCCCGCTCTGACGTTGACTTTCCTGCCGCTTCTCTTCTTTCTTCTGTTGCAGCCGCTCCTTTACAAACGAGAGATTCTCCTTTGCCTCGGTGTCGGCCGGCCACGCTTTCAGCACCTTTTCATAGGCTTTTACCGCCCCTTCAAGGTCTCCCTGCCGGTAGCGGGCGTTCCCGATGTTGTATCTCGCCTTGTGCTGAAGTGTTTCATCGTCCGCTGTCTCGAGGGCCCGGGTGAAATTGTCAAGGGCCGTTTCCCAGTCCCCTTTTTTATAGGCCGCCACACCGATATTGTAGTAATGGTCCGGGTTGTCCGGATTTTTCAGCTGGGCGTC
>CAYZHB010000045.1:0-21544 GCA_964478245.1 uncultured Desulfobacterales bacterium
CGGAAAGATGCACGGGCGCCCGAATTTTACCTTCTTCGTAAAGTCTTTTTATCCGCTCTTCAAAGGCGGCAAGATCTGTTTTGCGCATATGCTTCCCTCCCTTCTCCGGCATCATGTTTGGGAAACCGGCCCCATCGGCTCGCAATCAGACTGCTCCGGAACGGTTTCTTTCTGTGGCAGAGGAAAAATACCCGGAGCCACAGCGCGAAGAAACGAACAGATTTCCCGGGCAAACTCGGAGCACTTGAGTTCCGTGGCCCCGGGAATCTGCCGGGCCAAATCGTAGGTGACCTTTTTGCCGGTAATCGTCTCTCTCAGGGCCGAACGGACCCGGTCCGCGGCTTCGTGCCATCCGAGGTGATCCAGCATCATGGCGCCTGAAAGGATAACCGAGCCCGGGTTGACCTTGTCCTGTCCGGCATACTTGGGCGCCGTCCCGTGGGTGGCCTCGAATACGGCACAGCCCTCGCCGATGTTGGCCCCCGGGGCCAGGCCGAGCCCCCCTGCCATGGCGGCAAGCAGGTCCGATATGTAGTCGCCGTTGAGATTGGGCGCGGCAATCACGTCATAGTCCTCCGGCCGCAGCAGCACCTGCTGAAACATGTTGTCCGCGATCCGGTCCTTCAGAACGATCCGGCCGTCGGGCACCCTGCCGTCATACGCGTCCCACAGGGTCTGTTCCGTGATCACCCTGTCCGGAAACGTGTCCCTGCCGACATCGTATCCCCATTTCAAAAAGGCGCCCTCGGTAAATTTCATGATGTTGCCCTTGTGCATAATGGTGACACTTTTTCTTTCATTGTCGAGTGCATACTGGATGGCCTTTTCCACGAGCCGCCTGGTGTTTTTTTCACTGATCGGCTTGATACCGATGCCCGTGGTCTTTCTGTCAAGACGTTTGCCGGTTTTTTTGTTCACGTAATCGACCGCTTCTCCGGCATCTGCGGTGCCGGCCTCCCACTCGATGCCCAGGTAGATATCTTCGGTGTTCTCCCTGAAAATAACCATATCGATCGCTTCCGGGCTTTTGCACGGCGACGGAATACCGGGTATGTATCTCACCGGCCGTATACAGGCAAAAAGGTCGAGTTCCTGGCGTATGGCCACGTTGAGACTCCGCATCCCCTCGCCCACCGGTGTGGTCAGCGGTCCTTTGATGGCCACCCTGTACTTTTGTATCTCATCCAGGGTCGCTCCCGGCAGCCATTCCCCGGTTTTTTCAAACGACTCCTCCCCTGCCGCCACCTTCTTGAAATCGATTTCCTTTTTCCCGCCGTAAGCGGCTTTGACAGCGGTGTCTATTACCATCCGCGCCGCATGCCATATATCGGGGCCGATCCCGTCCCCGCTGATATAGGGAATAACCGGCCGGTCCGGTACGGACAGCCGCCCGTCTTCCATTACGTCTATAATCTGAGCCATTGATTCTCCTTTTCTGATAACATTCCGGTTGTCAATACCAGCCTCTTGTTTACAATATATTGCGCTGCAACGCAATGCACCATTCTGCCGCCCTGCAATTCTCGGTGACAAAGTCACAAGTTTTTCTGAAGATCCGTTCCGGGTGGCTCACCTTTTGTTCGCCGGTGGACTTGTTTGGCAAATTCTAAATTCGCTCCGCTGAACCGCAAAAACTGCGGTCCGGTGGGTCCTCAGACAGTTTGCGGTTTTTGACGCTGCGCTTCATTAAGAATTTGTGACAAACTTGTCCACAAGGGCGTACCAAAAGGCAAGCACCCCTTCACTGGCCCCCTGTCAAAAAAGCGGTGCGATGATGGCGGTTTGACGTCAAGCGGGACGATGTTTTTTTGCAAGATCATCAATATCCAAAACATGGTCGGACACAGGATGAATCCCTTATTTTTCACCGAGCAGCCGGTCTCATCAGAACGCCTTGAAAATGCGGGCCAAAGGATGGCCTCTGGCCTCGAGGGAGAGATCGAGGAAGTAGCCGTACGGGGTCTGCACCGTTGCATAACCGGCTTTATCAAGTCTTTCACCGGCTCTTGAAAGCAGTGCCCGCGCTTTTTCCGGCTCGGCTTTCTCCTCGGCGAGATGGGTAAAGGAGTGCAGGATGATATCGGAGACCTCCCATTTCCGGGCCAGCCACTTGGCGTTTTTCACCAGCTTGGTTTCCGCCGAACTGTTCTTTGCCACATCGGCCGGCTCCACGTGAACAAACGCCACAACCGCTTTTTCATGCGCCTCGGGAGCGGCATCCGGCACATCATCTATCGTTTTCACCGCCGGCACCCAGTCAAACCTGTCACAAAACCAGAACAACACTCTCATATGTTTCCTGTCCTCATTTTTCATAATTTTCTTTTATCAAACATCCGCTTCTTCTGGAAGTGCCTTTCATCTCTCCAGAGAGTGCGCTCACTTCTGCCTTACGATACGGAACCCCAGGCCGTCATATTTGGCTTCCGGGCTGTTGCCGCCCCGGTTGGAGCACCGGATGCCCCGCGGAAGGTTGCACCAGCTGCCGCCGCGGCGCACCCGGTAGGTACCGCCGCCGATATTGACGGGGTTTTTACGGCGGAGGCGGGTGTAGGCCTTGTCCGTGTAGATATCCTCGCACCACTCCCATACGTTGCCCAGCATGTCGTAAAGCCCGAATGCGTTGGGTTTGTAGCTTCCAACAGGGGCCGTGGCCACGTAGCCGTCACTGCACCGGTGGCGCGGCAGGGTAAACCCCACCTTGCTTCTCGAATCGTTGTCGTGCACATTCGCATAAGTGCACGCATCGTGGGGATCGTCCCCCCAGAACCGGGAGGCGGGATTACCGGCCCGGCAGGCGTACTCCCACTCCGCCTCGGTGGGCAGCCGGAATGTTTCCGGTCCCTGGCGGTTGAGCCATTCGACGAACGCCCTTACGTCATACCAGGAGACATACACCACCGGCTGCCGGTCGCCGTCAAGATCGATGCCCTTGTAGGACCCGCTGTCATGGGAGGGCCTGAAATGCCGGAACTGGGCATTGGTCACCTCGTGTTGGCCCATCCAGAATCCGTCCACGCAGACCTCCCGGACCGGTCTTTCGTCAGCGGTCTGGCTGTTGAATATCTCGTGGGACTTCGAACTGGTGCAGCCGGCCGGAAAAAGCGAAGACAAAACCGACAGGGCCGTCACGGCGAAACCATGTTCCTCCTTTACCGGGTTTCTGCGGCGGGTTTCCCTGAAAACGCCGCCCGCTTTCGTTCCCATCATGAAACAGCCGCCGGGCACCCACACAAAGGCCATGCCGGTGGCGGGCTCTTGCCATATATCCCCGGCGGCGGGTGCCCCCGTCCCCCCGTCCTCCTGCGGAGCACCGCCACTGTTTCCTTCAGCGCCCGCCCCGCCGGCAGGCACAAAAAGATGAACAAGGATCAGTACCGATATCACCGCCGCTGATAAAACGGCTTTACTTCCCGGCGGTCCAGTGTGTATCCCCATTGTCTCCTGTCTCTTTTGTCCGGCAATTGTCCTGACCGGCTGTTTTCCCTTTTTAAAACACCCATAACTACCAAAAAATCACCCAAAAATCAAAAAGTTAAAATTGTTTTCCAGTTGATTGTGATTGCCGGCAAAAAATGGTAAAAGAAAACCAATGCCAATTACTTCAACTAAAGACGGTCAGCTTACGCACTCAATGGACCCATTTCCCATTACCGACTTCGTGGAAACACTGAAAAAAGCCTACCGGCAGTGGCGCGCACCGGTTGTTACCCTGATTGCCCAGACCCGGAAAACACCTTTCCAGATCCTTATCTCCACCATCATTTCGCTCAGGACCCAAGACCGGGTGACGTTGACATCCTCGAAACGCCTGTTTGAAACGGCTGAAACACCGGCCGACATGATAGAAGCCGGGGCCGATGCCATTGAAAAACGGATCTATCCCGCCGGGTTTTCACCGACCAAGGCCAAAAGAATCGTGGCCATCTCGGAAATTCTCATGGAAAAGTACGGCGGGGACGTGCCGGATACCATGGCGGCACTTCTCGAGCTGCCCGGCGTGGGCAGGAAAACCGCCAACCTCGTTCTGGTGGAGGCGTTCAGCAAACCGGGCATATGCGTGGATACCCACGTTCACCGCATCAGCAACCGGATCGGGTATGTGGACACGAAAACCCCCTTTGACACCGAGATGGCGCTCCGGGACAAACTGCCTGCCGCATACTGGGAATCCTACAACCGGCTTCTCGTGGCATTCGGCCAGATGATATGCCGGCCCGTATCCCCGAAATGCGGCATGTGCCCCGTAAAGGAGATATGCCGGCAATACCGGCTGACAAATGAAAAAGAGGCCCGGTCATGACGGAAAACAAAAAAAAATCCGCCAGCCTCACCCCCATCGGTGACATACTTGAAAAAGCGCTTTACCGGTACCGACCCGCCGGGGATCTGGAAATGGTACGCATCTGGGAACACTGGGAAAAGGCCGTGGGCCGGGTTGTGGCCCAGAATGCCAAGCCGGCCGCATTCAGGAATGACACGCTTATCGTCAACGTCTCCAGCTCCGTGTGGATGCAGCAGCTTCAATTCCTTGAAGCGGACATCATTTCAAATGTAAACGGCTGTCTTCAAAAAGAACGGGTCAGGAAACTCAAATTTAAAATTGCAAGACTTCACTCCTGAATATTGCCGGGCAGGCGGATTACAGGTGAACCAGCCCGAAAACGGCTACCGGTTTACCAGTGACCCGTTCCTACTGTGTTCGCAAATCGGTCCGCCGGATCACGCTACCATACTGGATATCGGCTGCGGCTGCGGCATTATCGCCCTTATCCTGGCATTGAAAAATCCAACGGTGAAAATTTCCGGCGTGGAGATCCAGGAAGAGCTGGCCGCTTTTGCCGATGAAAACGTCAAAACCAACGGCTTGACCGGCACCGTCACCATCCTGTGCAAAGATTTCAGGGCAATGGAAAAATCGGACTTTAACGGCCCTATCGACCTGATTGTGACCAATCCGCCCTACAAAAAAAAAACGACCGGGCGAACAAACCCGGACAGCGGGAAAGCCGTCGCCCGGCACGAAATCACCCTCTGTCTTGAAGCGCTTCTCGAAAAGAGCGGTGATCTGCTCCGTACAAAGGGAAATTTTTTTATCATCTTTCCGGCCGGGCGCATTCACGAGCTTCTTTCCGGCATGGTTCAAAACCGTATACAGCCCGACACCATCCGGTTCGTGCACACAAAGAAGGAAAGCAGCGCCGGCCGGGTGATCGTCTCCGGTATCAAGGACGGCGCCCAGTACCCGAGGGTTTCTCCTCCCCTGTATGTACCGGCGTCTTTGTGACTGACCTGTTGCAGAAAATTTGAAACGCCTTCGGCACTGCCATCATCGCGTCGCTCTTTTGACAGAGGGCCGTTGATCACCACCGGCCGGTGAAGGGCTGCTTGCCTTTTGAAAAGCCTTTTTTGTCAAACGCGTCCGCCGGCTGACAAAAAGTGAGCAACCCGGAACGGATATCAAGAAGAACTTCTGACTTCGTCACCGAATTGCGGGGGCGGCATGTTCACTCCTTGACACAAAGCCAAAATCGGTATATAAATCGGGTGCTGTTTAAATGTGGAGAGATGACCGAGAGGCTGAAGGTGCGCGCCTGGAAAGCGCGTGTACCGTAACCGGTACCGAGGGTTCGAATCCCTCTCTCTCCGCCATTTCCAAACCGGAGAAAAATGTCTTACCAGGTGCTGGCATTAAAATACAGGCCGCAGACCTTTACTGATGTGATCGGTCAGACCCACGTCACCGTCACACTGGCCAATGCGATCTCAAATGACATGGTGGCGCATGCCCTGCTGTTTTCAGGGCCGCGCGGCACCGGCAAAACCACCACGGCCCGTATTTTTGCAAAAGCCATGAACTGCGATAAGGGACCGACCCCCGCCCCCTGCAACAACTGCCGGCACTGCCGGGAAATTACCGCCGGAAACTCATCGGATGTGTTTGAAATTGACGGCGCCTCCAATAACAGTGTCGACCAGATAAGGGAACTCAAGGAAAATGTCGCCTACATGCCCGCTTCCGCCCGTTACAAGATCTATATCATCGACGAAGTGCACATGCTCAGCACAGCGGCCTTCAACGCCCTGCTGAAAACACTTGAAGAACCGCCGGCGCACATCCTTTTTGTCTTTGCCACCACCGAGCCCCACAAGATCCCGGCAACGATTCTGTCCAGGTGCCAGCGGCATGATCTCGGCAGAATCGCTGTAAACGATATTGCCGACAACCTCATGGCCCTCTGCCAAAAGGAAGGGTATGACATACCGGAAAAAACCGCCGAGGTGATCGCCCGACAGGCAGACGGTTCCATCCGGGATTCTCTGAGCCTTCTGGACCGGATTTTTTCCGCATCGGTGAGCAGCCGGATCGATCATGAATCCGTGCTGGAAACCATCGGCATAACGGACAAAAGATTGCTGTTCGACATGTCGGAAGCGGTCATCTCGTCCGACGGCGCCCGAATCATCGAAGTGATAGAACGGATCACCGAAAGCGGTCTGGATTACAAGCAGTTCTATCATGACATTATCGCACATTTCCGGAACCTGGTGGTACTGAAAATATGCGGACTGAAAGGCCGGCCCCAGGATATCCCGGCACCCGACGCGGAAAAGGGAACGGCCCTCATATCCGGTGTTTCCGGCACCTATCTGAGCCGGCTGCTCCAGGTGCTGCTGACGGAAGAACATATCATCCGGTCCGCTTCCCACCCCAAAACCGCGCTGGAGATGGTTTTCCTGAAACTGCTGCAGTTAAAGGACGCGGTTGCGATCGACGAAATCATCTCCAAACTGGATCTGGTGTCGCAGCAGATCGACCGGATCAAGACAGCGGGCAACACGTCCGCCCCGTCTGCCGGCACTTCCGGTGCCGGCTCCCCATCCGCCCCGCCGGCAGAACGGGCGGCAGGCGGCAGAGAAGTGCCTTCCGGCGACGTATCACCATCATACGAGGTGCATGAGAAGCGGGACTGGCCGGACAAAAAGGCGGATGCCGCCGAGGCTGCCGAGGCGCCGCCGGGGACCCTGTGGCAGCGGATACTGAAAAAAATTGAACGTTCCTATCCCACTTTGTCCGCCATCCTCTCCAGGGGCACCTTGAAAGATATCAGCGACGGCTGTATAATGGTAAACCTGAACGACTGCACGCCCTTTGAGCTTTCCAGAGTCAGATCCAAAAAAAGAGAGATCGAGCGCCTCTGCAGCAGTTTTTTTGATGACGCCATGACGGTTGACATCGAATCGAATGACGACATAAAACAGACGCCGCCGAACGCACCTCACCGGAACGGCAGGACCGCGGTCAAAACCTCTGCGCAGAAACAGCAGGAGGCGCTGAGCCACCCGGTTGTCGCCGCTGCGGTAAAAATTTTCAACGGCGCTGTTGTTGACGCAAATTAAGGAGAACAAGACACCATGAAAAATATGAACGGCATGATGAAACAGGCCCAGAACCTTCAGAAAAAAATGCTGGAAGCCCAGGAGGAACTCGCCACCAAAACGGTTGAAGCCACTGCGGGCGGCGGCATGGTAAAGATCGTGGCCAACGGCAGCCAGAAAATCGAATCCATTGAACTTGAAAAAGAGGTGGTCGATCCCGAAGACATTGATATGCTGCAGGACCTCATCCTGGCAGCCACGAACGACGCCCTGAAAAAGTCGCAGGATATGATTTCATCTGAAATGAGCAAACTGACGGGGGGCATGAACATCCCCGGCTTGTCCTAGTGCTGTGAATCATTATCCTGAACCGGTCATAGAACTGATTAAAAACCTTTCAAAGCTACCCGGTATCGGACGGAAGACAGCGGAAAGACTGACATTTCATCTCCTCAACACACCGGGCGAGGAAACAGACGCCCTGGCCGGCAGTATCGTCGAACTGAAAAAAAAGGTGACGCTTTGTTCCGTGTGTTTTGCCCTGAGCGAAAAGCCCGTTTGCCGGATCTGCGCCGACCCCTCGCGGGACCCGTCCTGCATATGTGTGGTGGAAAACCCCGGCGACATGACGGCCATTGAAAAATCCGGCGCTTTTTCAGGTGTTTACCATGTGCTCGGGGGCACCCTCTCGCCCATCGACGGCATCGGTCCGGATGAGCTCAGAATCCGGGAGCTGTTCGCGCGGGTCGCATCAGGCGGCATAAAAGAAATAATCCTTGCCACGGGAACCGGTGTGGAAGGGGAATCCACTGCCTCGTACATCCGCCAGAAACTCAAAGAGGCCGATGTAAGGGTCACCCGGATCGCATCCGGCGTCCCAATCGGCGGCGACCTCAAGTACGTAGACCGGATGACGATGCAGAAAGCCATGGAAAGACGGCATGGATTCTGAAACAGTGACTGGCGATGATATCTTTCAGTGCCGCCAGTGCGGGGCGTGCTGTCAGGGATACGGGGGCACGTATGTATCGGATACCGACATGGCGCGCATCGCCGATTATCTGGAGATAGACCGGGAAACCTTCAAAAGCCGCTGCTGCGCCCTTTCAGGATCGCGCTATCTTCTCTCGCAGGGTGAAGACGGCAGGTGCATCTTCTACAGTGAAACAGCGCAGTGCACCATCCATCCGGTAAAACCTTACATGTGCAGGGCATGGCCCTTTATAAACGCGGTTCTGGTGGATCCCGGCAACTGGCATATCATGGCCGGTATGTGCCCCGGCATCAAAAAGAACGTGCCGGCCGATACCCTGAAAAAAATCGTCCGCCAAGAGCGGGAAAGACTTCACCGTCTTCACAGTCCGGCAGAATAAGCCGACGATCACCCGTAAATCGCTGACGATTACCCACACGTAAGACCGTGATTCAGGAGAGGGCAAATTGGTTCTAACGGTTCAACTGGCACATGCAAGTGGCCGGGTGCTTTCTATGAAGGGTTTCATCGGCATCAGATCGGCGGCACCACATAGTTGGGACCCACGATAAGGATTGTATTGGGCAGAACCGTCTGCACTTTTTCCATGGTACTGCCGAACAGGACATCCCTTACCAGCCCGTGACCGAACGCCCCGATCACCACCAGGGAATCGTGGGGCACGTCGTACAGGTTGTGTTCAAATTTTCCCTCGCAGCACTGCCAGTTCCGTACCGCATTCTGGACATCCCGGTACAAGCCCCGCTGTTTCAGGATCTCTTCAAGGTCGGCCCTGGATCTCTTTTCGGCCTGGGTGAACATATCCACCGGCACCCCGGCACTTCTCGCCAGGCTGATGCCGAGCCTGAGCGACTTCACCGCATTCATCGAGCCCCCGAAAAACACGGTGATGCTTTTCCACGCCTTGAACTGGGAGGAGGGCATCAGTACGGGAAACCGGGCCTGGTTCACGATCCGTCTCACCTTGGGACCGATATTGCCCAGACTGATTTTTGAAGAAAGATCACTGATGATCCGGGGACAACACATGAAATCAAAGTTGACGGGGATATCCGGCAGTGTCGAGGCGGTATAGTTTTTCGGCGCGACAACCCGCATATCCACGCCGGCTTCGTCTGCCAGGGCCCGGGCATGGTCGGGGGCAGTTTCGGGTGCTGTCAGATAGGAGCTGTCCAGATCCACCTGGACAACATCGTTTTCAAAATACATTAAAAATTTCGTGGTTTCAGGAACATACACGGCAACAGATGCGGTGATCCGGCTGCAGAAATAGAGAGACTGGAGAAATATCTCCCTGCCGAGGGGCGTGTTCCTGAAAACGTGGAAAAGCATTGTTTCCATAATTCCTCCTGCTATAGTTGAGATGTCTGTACACTTAATTCGTTCCTGTACCTGTCCAGCAGTGTCGCTTTCAACACCATGCCCGCGAACCGCTTGTTCACGACAACGGGCACACTGAAGAGTTTTTTCAGATCCATCATCTGCAGCACCTCGGAAAGATCGTCGTCAAGATCGACCACCAGGGGATTTGAATCCATGAGCTGCTCGACCAGCACGGTGTCATACATGATCGTGTTGAACAGATACGGCCGGACATGCTCAAGATGGATCATGCCCAGAAACTCGCCGGTGTTTCTGTCCTCCACCGGAAAATACTCCCACCTGGAATTTTTCACCACTTCCAGAAAATCCCGCAGCATCATATCCGGGCTCACCCTTACACAGTCGGTCTCGAGAACCTCCCGCAGGCTGATATCCGCGAGAACACGCTGATCGGTGCCCGGTCTCAAAAGCTGACCCTGGTCCACCAGGTCCTTGAGGTAAAATGACACCGGCTGAAAATAGTTGGTAATGGTCGTGGAAAGCGCTGACACAATGATCAGGGGCAGTATCACGGTGTAGCCGCCCGTTATTTCAAGGGCGAGAAACATGCCGGTGAGGGGGGCCTGAAGCAGTCCGCTGATCATGCCGGCGATGCCGAGAAGTGCAAAACATCCCTCGTCCGCCGTCAGGAGGGTGGGGAAAAGGACCGCCAGAATCCGGTGATACGCGATACCGGAAAAACTGCCGATGACCAGGCAGGGGGCGAATACCCCGCCGGACCCGCCCCATCCCAGGGTAAACCCGGTGGCCACAATTTTGGCCAGCGCCGCCACAGCCGCAATGGCGATACCGCCCCTGAAAACATTGCTGATCATGGCGTCGATGGCATGGTATCCTTCACCCAGGATATCGGGCACGATATAGGCCAGAAGGCCCACGGCCATTCCGCCCAGGGCCGCCCGCAGGTAGAAAGGGGCGGGGACACGGGCGGATACGGTGTGCATTTTTCTGATGCTGAAAGTTAAAAGGATCGACGCAAAAGAGGTGACGATCGCGAGCCCGATGCAGGCAAACAGATCAAAACCGCCGATAGTGTAAGCGCCGCTCTGAAACAGCACCTCGTTTCCCTGGAGGAGCCGGCTCGTCTCGGCACCGGCCACGGCCGCCACCGCAATGGGGACCACATTCACGATTGACCATTCGCCCAGAACCCCTTCTATGGCAAAAACAAGCCCGGTCAACGGGGCGTTGAATATGCCGGCGATCGCCCCGCCGGCCCCGCACCCCACAAGCGTGATCCGCTGCCGGTCGTTCAGGTAAAAATATTTGGCGATATTCGAACCGATCACCGCGCCGCTCATGACAACCGGCGCCTCCGGACCGGCCGAGCCCCCGCTGCCGATGGTCAGCCAGCTTGAAATCAGCCGGGAAAAACCCGATCGCAGCCGCAAAAGACCGCCTCTCCGCAACACACTGTATATCACCTCGGGAACGCCGTGGCCGGCCCCTTCGTTCATCACCTTTTCCAGGAAAAGGGATGAGAGCATGGCGCCGCCCGCCGGGAGCAGAAAGGCCCACCAGTACCCCCGGTACTGATGCAGAAAATCCAGGGTGAAATTGAGCGATTGTGCCAGCAGGACAGCCGCCATTCCGCTCACAACCCCCACGACGAGACCGATGAGGATCAGCAGAAACTGCGTGTTCCTGCGGAAAAACGACAATCGTGCGGGATACCGGAGTAACGATAATTTACCCATCGATGCAAAAACCTTTATTTCTGATCTTCCATTTGCGCTTCGAACGCTTCAACTTTCTTAAAAAAGGTCTCCGCCTCGGGGATGTGTCGTAAAAATGCCAAAAATGTGCTGTCCCTTAAAAGAAACGAAAGCCGCGAGAGGATATTCAAATGTTCCTCAGTGGTCGAGCTCAAAAGAAGGAACATCGCAAAAACCGGCACTTTGTCAATGGAGTCGAAATCAATGCCCTGGCTGAAAAAACAGGTAATGATAAGCGGCTGGTGAATCTCTTCCGACAGGGGATTTCTCGGGTGGGGAATGGCCACGCCCTTGCCGATACCGGTGGATGTCATTTTTTCCCTTGCCGTCACCTGCCGGAAAAGGGTCTCCCGCCGCGCCTCGGAAATGCCGGGGACAAGATCCACCGCTTTTCTCAAAATCTCCTCTTTTCCGTTTCCTTCAATATCCTTAAATATCCCGCCCCGCTTCAAAGCGGACAGGAGAATGAACCGGTCCGAATTTTCCCGGCTCTCGTCCGTACTGACAGGCTCTGCATAGGAGAGCTTGTGCTGCCGCGCCCATTCCACGAGGTCGGAATGGCTGAATATGCCGTTATCCCCTTCTTTTACGACGGGCATCCTGCCCTGTCTTATCCAGCGTCTCACTGTGACGGTATTTAAATCGAGCCGCCTGGCTATTTCTGAAATCGGCAGTATCATAAATATGCTATCGTGCCACTTTCATATCGGCAAATTTGCGGGCGATGCTGTCTCTTTCATAAACAATTTCCACCCGTCTGTTTCTGGCTCTCCCTTCGGCTGTGTCGTTTGTGGCGACGGGATGGTAATGGGCATACCCCTCCGCGGATATCAGTTCCGGATTAATGCCGTGGTCCACCAGGATACGCACCACCGTGCCGGCTCTGGCACTGGAGAGTTCCCAGTTGGATGGGAATTTTTCCGTGCTGATGGGGGTATTGTCCGTATGCCCTTTTATTTTAATGTGATACGCAAACCGTTTTAACACGGAGGCCACTTTTTTCAAAATATCCATGCCCCGGTCGGAAAGGCGGGTACTTCCCTTCTCAAACAGCAACAGATCCGACATGGTGATGACGACGCCCTCTTCCGTTTTGGTGACACTCACCATGCCGCCCAGCTTGTTGAACATGACCAGTTCCCGGACTTCGCTCACGATCTCATCCATCTCTTTTTCAATCATACCGCCCAGTTCATCGACCTGCTCTGTTTCCGCAGGTTCTTCCGAAGGCACCGGATGCATGGTCAGCCCTTCCCGCGTCCCTGACTCCGGCACCCGCTGGGCGCCGAGCGCGCTCCTCAAGGACTGGACAAGCTCTTTATAGGTCTCCTGCTGGGTGGTGCTCATGGCGAACAGAAGGATAAAAAAGCACAAAAGCAGCGTGACCATATCGGCAAATGTGGCCATCCACGGGGGGGCTCCCTGTTCAACCTTTTCAGCCGGCTCTTCGGTCTGCGAAAGCGTAAAAGAGGCGACATCCGGGGTACTCTCTTTTTCTTCTTCAGCCATTTTTATCCTCTGAGCCTTTCCCCCTGCGGGCCGGCACGCTATTCATTTTCCCCCTTTTTGGACTTTGAGAGATACACATTGAGCTTGTCCTCCATCAGCTTGGGATGCTCTCCCTCCCTTATGGAGAGAATGCCCTCGAAGATGATGTTCATGTTTGTCATCTCTTCATCGTTCCGGGTCTCAAGCTTTTCCGCCATGGGCAGGAAAAAGAGGTTGGCCGTCACCGCCCCGTAAAAGGTGGTGATCAGGGCCACCGCCATTTTCGGGCCGATGGAAGAGGGGTCATCCAGGTTGGCCAGCATCTGAATAAGCCCGATCAGGGTACCCACCATTCCGAAGGCGGGAGAAAATTTCCCCATGGTAGAAAAGAGTGAGGATCCCACATTGAGCTGCTTTCGGGTCAGTGACATGTTCTTGTGCATTATGGCGGCGATATCGTTTGTCTTGACCCCGTCCACCGTCATCTGAAGGGCCTGTGCCAGATAGGGATCGCCGGTGTTCTGGATATCGCCTTCAATGGAGAGCAGGCCGCCCTTCCTGGCCTTGTTGGATATCTCAACCAGGTTGGCAATAATGTCCTGCGGTTTTTCGATTTTAAACATGAAAATTTTTATAAGGGTCTTGAAAACGGTTAAAAAATCCGACAGCGGATAGGCCACCATTGTGGCGGCAAGCGTCCCGCCCAGCACCACCAGTACCGACGGCAGATTGACAAACATCGTGATACTGCCGCCCAGCAGTATGGTGCCAAGGATAAAACCGACACCCGAAATGACTCCGATAATCGAGGATAAATCCATAGTGCTATGCCCTTACATAAATAGTGTCATCAACAGGATATTCTCTGTTGTATCTGACAATCTTATCAATTGCGGATCTGTCAAGTAAAGTGTTTGCCGAAAAAAGTTTGGTGCCCGTCGCGGTAAACAGGCCCGAAAAAAGCGTCATACCGGGTTCAAGCTGATGGATGTCCACCCCTTTCACCTTCACATCCACGGATTTTACATGCGCTACCGCATACTTTTCAAGATTGTTCACCACCACCGGATCAAGACGGGAACCGGCATGCGTTTCCAGTATTTCAAACAGTTCCTCCAGAGAGTCATACGCCCTTTCATGCCGCAACTCGTCAAAAAAATCAGCCCCTGCCAGAATTCGCGCGGCAAGCGGAATAAATTTCCGCTTCAGGCCTTGGGGATGTCCCGTGCCGTCCACATTTTCATAAATATATCTGACGATTTCGGCAATCGGTTCAAACCCGGGACATATCTCAAGGAGTCTTGCCCCCCGGGCGGGATGGCCGGTGATAAAATCCGCTTCTGCCGCATCCTTGTCCGGTTCACGCTTTTCCAAAAGTGTTTCAGGGACCGGCAGCAGGCCAACTTCATGCAGCAGTGCGGCCTTTCTCAGAGACTCCCTGCCTTTTTCCGAAACCCCCATCCGGGATGCCGTAAAAGCTGCAATATGCGCCACACGCGAGGCGTGGCCACGATTTCTCTCGACCCGCGATTCAATCATTTTTGACAGCAGATCCACAAATCCGTCCATGTTGCTCCGGAATCCGGCTTCCCATTGCTTCAGCTCCTTTTTCAGCCTCTTCCTCTCTTCGGTCATTAAACTGATCTGCTTTAGCGAATTATTCAGGGTGTTTCTCTCCTCGACAAGCTCGTTTTTCACCCGGGCCAGCTCCTCCCTGAAGGAATCGAGATAGCTGAACGTCCTGTCAAGCCGGTTTTTATACCACTTTTCCCTCTTTGCAAGGTGCCTGTTTTCAATGTATACGCCGGCGCTTTCTTTGAACCGCTTCATGGAAAACGGCCTGAAAAAGCAGTCACAGTATCCGGCAGAAAGAAGATCATCCGTTACACCCCGGCCGGGATCACGGGACAGCACCACAAAGACAGGGGGGGGATCTGCGGGGAAAACAGTCCTGAGCCTTTCAGGAAGTGCTTTGGCTTCGCCTGCCTGATCCGCATCAAAATCGGCCGCCACCAAGTCAGGTACGGCCGACCGGCAGGCGGCCAGACCGCTGGTGATGTCAGCACATCTCTCCAGTCTAATGTCACCGCCGCTGCCGGGGTCGTCCAGATCCCGGTCCAGACACTCATAAACGTCACTGCCGCAGATGTAAAGCAGTCTGAGCTGCGCGTCAAACGTACCGTTTTCCATTTAAAACGCCGTTCAATCCTGTTTTTAAAGAAAATTTTCCAGCCACCAGTTGTCCCAGCTTGTTGAAACGATACTGTCAGCCAGCTTTCTGCCGGTATCCGTGGCCAGCCGCTCCACGACAATTGCTATCCATTTTTCAGGGGCCTTGGCCCCGGTGTCCATCAATTTTTTCAGCTCAAGCACAAAGGAAAGCTGATCAGCGTCTCTCACGAGCTTCGCCTCTCTTGTCTCCCCTTTGTTGAATTCCGCCACCAGTTCGGCAATATCTTTCCCGAACCCGATTCCCTCGGTCAAATCGGCGACCGCTTTTTCCTCGTCCGCCGCCGTGTATTTCTGCTGCACATAATTCAGGTCTGATGTTCTTGCCTCTGGCAGGTCATGCAAAAGCGCCATGGTAATAACCTTCCCGGGGTCGATACCGGACTCGATTTTCGACATGGTAAACGCGATAAAGGCTGTCATGAAAGAGTGTTCGGCGACATTTTCACTTCCTGAACCGAGAAAATGATATCCCGCCCGCGGCAGCTCTTTCAGCATCTTTGCTTCGAACAGCAAGTCTGCAATTTTGTCCATCCGTTCAAATTCCTCTGATAAAATTGGCGCCGATACCTTGACATTTTATAAAACAGAAGTTTAAATAAAGTCAAGATTCAACAATTCAATCAAGAGGCCATATTATGTGGAAACTATTGAGTGCTGTTTTACTGGGCGTAACGGTTGTCCTCTTTGCCAATGTACAGCCCGTGCTCTCTGAAAATGCCGGTGACACCGATCCGCCGGACAGTTCAGGTTTTTTCTATACCATCAAAAAGGGCGACACGCTGTGGGATCTTTCTGAAAAATTCTATCGCTCGCCGTGGCATTGGCCGGGCCTCTGGGAGATGAACAAAAAAATAAAAAATCCGCACTGGATCTATCCCGGCAAAAGGATCCGGGTCTTTTACAAAGAAACCCTGTCTATGGAAAATAAACCGGTTCACGAAAAATTCAAAGACCCGATCGAACCGCCGAAAAGAGCAGAGGGAAAATCCCGGCCTGCCGGAAAAATTGTGCCGTCCTACTACTACCCCAATATGGACAGCATCGGCTTTATCAGAAAGCATGCCGTGCCGGAACTCGGCAAAATTCTGCGGTCACCGCACGATGAAATCCTGATAGGAAAAGACGATACCGTCTATATCGAGCCGTCAGGTGAGGGCGCCCTGCTCCCGGGGCAGAAGTACCACGTGTTTGAAACGGAAAAAATCGCCCGGAAATACGACAACAAGGTGTTTGAAGGTGTAAAGCATATCATCACGGGAACGGTCCGTGTGACAGCACACAAAGACAGTTACGTCAGAGCGGTGGTGGTGAAATCCTATAAAGACATCAATGTCGGGGACAATATCATGGCCTACACCCCGAGAGAAAAGGCGCTTCCGGTTGAGGAAAGGCCCGGCCGGATCAACGCCCGCCTGCTGGGAACCGACAGCAACCAGATCTATATCGGCAGCCACACCACCGCTTATATCGATATGGGGAAAAAAGACAACATCAAACCGGGGCAGATATATACGATCTACCGGGAACAAAAACCGAACCAGTCATTTTATGAAGAGAAACTCGTCAAACCCGAAGGGTTTAAAACAGGCAAGCTGATCGTCCTTCATACGGAAGAGATCGCTTCCACGGTCGAGATTCTGTCCTGTTCGGATCGCACTTCCGCCGGATACCTGGTGCACTAGAAAATTTAGAAGCTCTCCCAGGTGACACGCAGGACCTCCTGGTAGGTTGTCTCGCCGTTCAGCATTTTGCGGATCCCGTTATCCCGCAAAAATGTGAGGCCCTCTTTTGCCGCCTGCCGTCTCAGATCGGAAAGGTTTACCTCGCCATGCGTCTTTGCCTTCATTGCATCCGTGTAGGGCAGAATTTCAAATATGCCGGTCCGGCCCTTGTAGCCGGTTTTGCGGCATTTCACACACCCTTTTCCGTATCTGAGCTTCAGCGGTCCTTCCCTGTTGACATTAAGACCGAGTTCCCTGAGTTCGCCGGCATCTATCTCATATGTCTGCGCACAGAAAGGGCATATCTTTTTCAAAAGCCGCTGGGCCACAAGCCCGACAACGGAAGAGTGAATCAGGTACGCCGGCACGCCGAGATCCAGAAGCCGGACAATAGCCGAGACCGCATCGTTGGTATGGAGCGTGGACAGCACGAGGTGACCGGTCAAAGCGGCCTGGACCGCGCTCTGGGCCGTTTCCAGATCCCTTATCTCCCCCACCATGATGATATCCGGGTCCTGGCGCAGAATGTTGCGTAAAACAGCGTCAAAGGTCACATCGATTGCCGGCTGGACAGCTATCTGATTAAAATCCTCGTGGATCATCTCGATGGGATCTTCGATCGTGGTGATATTCACCTGGGAAGAGGACAGCGTGCGCAGGCTCGAATAAAGGGTCGTGGACTTTCCGCTGCCGGTAGGCCCGGTCACAAGGACGATGCCGAAAGGTTTTTTGATAATCTGGGTATACTTGTCAAGATCCCCTTCGGAAAAGCCTAAGGATTCGAGATCCTGAAAAAGCACCTCCGGATCCATTATCCGCATGACCACCTTTTCACCAAACGCCACCGGAATGGTGGAGACCCTTATCTCGACCTCGGTGGCCTCTTTCTGCATTTTTATCCGGCTGTCCTGGGGTCTTCTTTTTTCAGCCATGTCCATCCGGGACATGGTCTTGATCCGGCTCACAATGGCGTTATGAACCTTCTTGGGCAGTTTGTACACGATATGCAGTGTGCCGTCGATTCGTATCCTGATAAGACTGACATCCCGCTTGGGTTCAATATGGATATCACTCGCTTTCTGATCAAACGCATAGGAAAACAGGTGATTGACCGCATTGACAATGTGCTGATCGGTATAGGGCAGTTCATCATCGGCTCTCAGTTTCACGTACTGTTCAAGGTTGCCCAGATCCACTGTGTCGCCGGTGAACTGATCCTCCGCCGCCGTAATGGAGTACCGGAAACCGAAAAACTCGTCGATCAGCTTGACAATGTCGGTCCGGGAACTCAACACCGGTTTTACCTTTAAATTGGACACCCTTTCCACATCCTGGATTGCATCAAAGTTGAAGGGATCGGAAGTGGCCACCACAAGTCTTCCCTCTTCGATGTTCAGCGGCAGAAGCAGGTGTTTTTTGGCAAAGGATTTCGGAATTGTGTTCGTCACGAGGTTGAGATCAAGCTTCAGCGGGTCGACCTTCCTGTACGCCATGTCCCACTCTTTTGCCAGGCACTCGTATACCAGATCCTCATCAATCATTTTCGTGGGATCATCGTACCGCTCCATTTTATGGTACAAAAGGACATCAACAAAACTGACCTCGGCGTCCCGAAGGCCTTTCTGCTGTTCCTTCTGCTTTTTCAGAATCCGCCGTGCATTGCTCTCATTCTTCAGCAGCTCCTTTGCCTGGGATTTGGAGATAATCCCCTCCCCCACGAGAACTCTGCAAAACTCTTTTGAAGAAAATTTTTCTTTGATGTTGTTATGCAACTTTCACCTCTGTTTCCCTGTCCATGGGAACTGCATAGTCACCGACCACCCGCAAAGCGGGTGGCTTGGAATGTCTGCATTCGCATCTCTTCGAGCCCGGCCGTAGGCCGGAAGAACAAAAACACGTCAGTGTTTCAATCGTTGACGGTTGTAACCGGGGGCATAGCCCCCGGTTTTGAGACAACCAATAAATCCCGTTGGATCCGGAACATATGGCACCTTCAAAGACACCGGTAACTGAAATTGATTTTACGCCTGTCAGACGAGTCCGTCAACAGGTCGCAAATGTCGCCGCCGGGCCGATTTTATCGCACAAAAAAATCCCCTGCCGTCTGATCAACAGCAGGGGATATCATAAAAAGATGGTCTGCTTCAGCTCAGTCTTCCTCTACTGTAATTGCATCTTCCTCACACACTTCCACGCAGCTTTCGCAGCCCATGCACTCTTCTTCATTGACGGGTACAGATTTTTCGTCCTGCATCTCGAACACCTCTACAGGGCACACATCGACACATTCTTCACAGCCGACACATTTGGATTCGTCAACACTTGGATGAAAAGCCATTTTAAAAATTCCTCCTTAAAGATTACAATTGTTCCTTTCATAAAATATTATAAAAACTTATGAAAAATCGCCTCTATAATATGTATACCCGATAATAAGTCAACTACCACCCGCAAAGCGGGTGGCTTGGCGTGTATGCATTCGCATCTCTTCGAGCCCGGCGCAGAGGCCGGAATGACGAAACACGCGAGTGTTTCAATCGTTGACGGTTGTAACCGGGGGCATAGCCCCCGGTTTGAAAACAACCAATCAAGCATTTTATCTTTTTTTTAAAAAATATTTATCCGGCAAACCGGTATGCCGTTATCAAAATCACTGAATATCGTTTCTATATAACCTCCTTTTAAAATATCAAGTTCTATCTGGGCACGAACAGCACATCCATCAGATGCCTCAGGCGGCTGATCCGCGGCGGGATTCCCCTTCTTTACAGCGGCTGCCACATACCTGCCGAAGGCCCTTTTCCCTTCATGCGTATTTTTACATTCACTTTCATGCACCTTAAAATTCTTAATGTCAAGTATATTTATGCGGTTTTTACAAACAGAATTCAAATAATCAGCCGCAGCGCGGCTTGTGGTAACAAAAAGCACTGATGCATCCCCATTCCGGGAGAAACGGGCCTGATTGAAAAAATCCGCCCATGCATGGATAAAAGATGCCGCTGCCGTTTCCCCCGGCTCATCGCCAGAGAGGGGAAATGGTGAAACGGCGGCATCTTCAACACCCGGTCCACGCCCTCTCATCTCGGAAAAAAGGCGTTTTTCCCGAACGTCGAGACTTTTCAGGCGGGCATCGATCTCCTCTTTTTCAGCGGCCACCATACCGGCAAGCCGCAGGAAAAGGAGATGCCGCAGAAAGGAATCCCTGTCCGGTTCACCGGCGGTTTCCCCCGTTGTTTTCATTATCTCGGTTCTTATGCGGGCCACGCCCGTATCACTCTTGAAATAGGGACGCTCTCTCAAAAAATCTTTTAATCTTGATCCACTGTCTTTGTTCAGCTGAGCAAACGCATTGAACTCATCCACCTTCTGCAACACGCGCTTCAGATCCTCTTTTTCCGGCCAGACAGGCTGCAGCACGTCCCTTTCGATCAAATCCCGGGCATACGTACTGAATTCCGCCTCAAGGGTGGTACACAGAAAGCGGCACCCGTCAAAAAAAGCCGCAACGGTCCGGGCGTCCCTTTCTTTTATATAAGTGAACGGAAAAAATACGGGTGTGATCATGCGTTATACCTTTTCATCCTTTACGTCGACTCCCATACCGGCGATCTTTTCTCTCAGCCTGTCGGCAAGGGGAAAATTGCCGGCTTTACGGGCCTTTTCTCTTTCTTCAATAAGGGTTTTCACCTCTTCTGAACAGGCTGTTGCCGCGGCAAAATCGAACACATTCAACACCGCGTCGATCTCCCGGAAAAAATCCAGCACCCGGGATGCCCCGGACGGATCAATCTCGTTTCTGTCCATTAGCCGGTTGAGCTTTTTGACGTTGTTGAAAAGCAGGGAGACAACACCGGACACTTTCAGATCATCATCCAGTGCCGTTAAAAAATCCTGTTTGAAGTCATAGAGGAACTGGTCCATCTCTCTGAGTTCCCTTCCCTCTTTTACAGCCGACAACCTTCTCAGACACCGGTTGACCCTTTCAAGGGACCGGCGGCTGTCCCGTAAGGCCTGTTCCGACAGTACCAGTCTTTTCCTGTAGTGACAGGACAACATCCAGAAGCGAATAGTGCTGTCATCCCAGCCCATGCGGTTCAGGGTATCCAGGTCGGCTTCGCATAGACTGTCAGACGCCATGGAACCGTCATCGTATACCGGCTCACAATGCAGCCAGTAGCGGGCAAGAAGCGAACCGGACTTTGCTCTTGAAATCGCCATTTCATTTTCATGATGGGGAAAGAGCAGTTCCCGGCTTCCCGTATGAATATCAAAACTGCTGCCGAGATATTTCATGGAAATGGCGGCACACTGAAGATGAAGGGAGGGGCGCACGTTTCCCCATTCCGTATTGACACCGATCCCCCGTTTCAGCTCCGAAAGGCCGACCCGCTTCAGCAACGTAAAATCCCGGGGGTTCTCCTTTTCGTAATCATCGAGATCAACCGTGGCGCCGAGCTTTATCTTGTTGATGTCAACCCCGGACACTTCTCCGTACTCAGGCAGGCTTGAAATATCAAAATAGAGGGAATGCAGTTTTTCATAGGCGAATCGCTTCTCGTAAAGGTCCCGTGCGAGCCTCACCATCTCTTCGAGATTTTCCGAAACCCGGGGATATGCCTGGGCCGGTC
>CAYZHB010000046.1:0-13984 GCA_964478245.1 uncultured Desulfobacterales bacterium
GGGTGGCGGCAGAGAGGCCGGGGGCCGTATAGGCGGCGTTCTGCGGATCTATTGTTTCTTCTGAGCTGTCTTCGGTACTTTCAATGGTCAGAACGTAGTGTTTGAGATCATTCGATGGGCTCGGGGTCCATTCAAATGTGAGTTCCGTTTCTTTGCAGTCCGTTACCGTGAGGTCGGCGACCTGTGCCGGGGGATCGGTGTCGCTGAGGGTGATTTCGGCAAGGGGGGCTATCTCTCTGTCCGCGTTGCCGTCCGTATCTACCGGTACAACGGCGATATAGCAGGTGCCGTTGTATTCAAGACCGGTGAGGGTGCAGGTTCGGGTGCCGGCGGCAACGGTTTCGGCAGAAGCCAGGCCTTCCACGGTTGTAAAGCTTTCGGTTTCGGCAAACACCTCGTATTTGTCAAGGTTTGTCTGATCTTCCTCGCTGTACGCGGTCCAGTCAAGGCTAAGGGAGGTGCCGTTCCCGAGGTTCTGAACGATGAGCTCTGAAGGCGTTAAGGCCGTCGGGGCGGCAGCGGCTTGTGGGCTTTGAAAAACAAAAAGGACAGACAATAGAGTGAGGGCGGCAAGAATTCGTTTTTTCATATTCATGATCCTTATCAGTTACAATTTGAACATTTGCCGATGCGTTTCAACCGTTGTTTTCTGGGAGCCCTGGAGAGCCGTAAATTGTGAAGGTACTTTGCGTATGCATGCAGTCCCCCCTTTAAAAAGAAAAGGTTGTTGATTTTTTTTGACAGCATCTTTTTTCTCAATTTGTCGTATCCTTCCCCGAAATTGTTAAACACCAGCACCGATCCGCGGGGCGTTGTTCTGTTGAAATCGATAATTTTCAAGAAGGCTTTTTGGGTATTGTCTTGAAGACAGAGGGCCTCCCTGAATTGTTCAGGCGAGATCCGTTCTTTGCAGGCATTCACATACAGCACCGGATGGATGGATTTTTCCTGATATGCCTTTCTGGGGTCCACAAGGAAAAATTCCTCCCTGCTGAAAACGCTTGCCCTTACCGGCAGGTCTTTTGAAAGCCAGGCGTTCAGGCCGCCGTTTAGAATGGAAACGGTGAACCCTTTTTCCCGGAGTTTGGAAAGCTCCGCCATGATCGGTCTTAAAAAGAAACCGTTGTCGGCAATGAGGATCTGTTTCTTTTTCAGAAAGGGTTTGGATTTGATAAAGGCGAGCGGCATGTTGAGAGCACCCGGGATGTGAACTTTTTTGTAATCCTGCGGGTTCCTGATGTCCACGATTACAAAGTCCCGGGTATTCTTTTTGAGCTTGAGCGCCGCATATTCCGGGGAGATGAAATCATGTATGTGCTCTGCCGATGCCGGGATGCAGGACAGCATCACGAGCGCGGCCGCGTATGTCAATATGTGTTTTATCGTATCAGTTTTCAGATGTAAGCTTGCCGAGCACATTGTGGCGTTCCTCCTGGTTGCAGGTGTCGTACAGGATATATACCGGTTTGGATGTGATGATATGATTTCCCCCTGAAAGGTCTGCTTTCAGGTCGGTAAGGGCGTCGCCGCTTAAAACGAATTTGCCGGGACAGCTGCCGGATGCCCCGGCAAGCGGTTCTATTACAGGCCATTTACTGCTGCTGAAAAGCCCGAGCATCAGATTGCTGTCAGTGGTGATGACGATCACGTTTTTTGCCTCCACGGGTATGCCGTAACAGGTGCCGAAGTATGAGGGGTCGAGAAACGGTGACGCGGTTGTGCCGTTGGGGGCATCCGCCTGCACCGCCGCAACGGGCTTGTCCGCCGTGACGTAGAGGGCGCATCCCGGCTCCTCATTGGTGCCTCCCGGCTCTATGTCGCGGGGCTGGTCTGTTGAAACCTGGAAAGACTGTGTGGTACCGTTGTCCGCGTAAACCGTTACAGAGGTATAGTCCTGGAGCGCGGCAACGGTTGTCTGACCGGAGAGAAGGCCGAAAATATCGGTTGAAGCCGGCGGTACCGGGTAGACATCGTATGGGATATTGTTGCGCAGGGCCATGTGGGAGACCAGAACCGGCAGGTCCGAGGTGACAAGTGATGCATCCGGGTTGGTTTCGCCGGCGTCGAAAGTGGTGACTTCTCCTTTGTCAACCGTAACCGTTTCCTCAAGCGCGCTGTTTTGTATGTGAACGGCGGCCGTCCCGTACGGACTGAAAATAAAGAAGTAATGTGTGTACCGGATATGGGGGATGACAAACTGCGTGCCGGCGAACGATTCGGGTACAAGCATATGGGTGCCGGCCCCTTCCTGGCCGAGTGAGTAAAAGGCGGTTCCTGACACGGCATCTCCCTGGGAAATGCCCGCCTCGCTCATCTCCTGGCAGGTGATCTCTCTTGATTCGTATCTGTCCAGGGTAAAGGTCAGATCCCCTGTGGTGATCTCGTTTCCGGATTCAAGGCTGACGATGTGGACCGGGTAGTTCAGGGATTCCGGGTTCAGGAAATAGTATCTGACATGGGCCGGGCTTGACTTTGACGTCACTTCGACTTCGAAAGCGGCTCCGGCGCTGTTGCCGGTGTCATCGGTCACGGTGACGGATATAGTGGCCGTGCCGTGCTCACCTTCGGCCGGGACGATCGTAAGTGTCCGGTCCCGGACCGTGATACCGGCATCCGGGATCAGGGTCTGGTTGTCCGAACATGCGGTTACGGAAAGATCTTCAGTTGCGGTATCCGGATCTTCTATATCAAGGGCAAGACCGGTAATGGCCGTGTTTTCCGTGATCGTCTGGTCCGGGACGGGGGAGATGACCGGTGGATCGTCCGTGTCGGATACGGTGAGCGTCACTTCTGCCTCTCCGGATTCGGCCAGGCCGTCATTGGCCCGGTATGTAAACCGGTCCGTACCGGAGAAACCGGTATCAGGCGTGTAAGTGAAGCCGCCGTCGCTGTTAAGCGAGAGGACGCCGTGGGAGACACCGGTTACAAGTTCGGCTGTAAGAGCGGCACCCTCATCTTCATCCGTGTCATTGTCAAGCACGCCCGGGGCTGGAACCGTAAAGGTTTCGTTTTCGGGCGGGCAGTAATTGTCGCCAACTGCCACGGGTGCGGCATTCACATCAATGACGGTGAGGGTGAAGCCGTCAAGGGAGGCGGTGGTACCGGCGCTGTCTGTAACGGATATGATGATATCTTCGTAGACCCCCACATCGGTGTTGCCGGGCGTGCCGGAGAGCTCGCCGGTATCGGTGTCGAAATCGGCAAACGCGGGGGTGTTCAAAATGCTGAACGTCAAGGTGTCCCCCTCGTCCACGTCGGTCGCGGTCGGGGTAAAGGTGTAAAACGCCCCTTCTTTGACCGAGGTGTCAGGGGTGCCGTTGATTTGGGGTGCATCATTTACATTGTGAACAGTGATGTCGAAGGGCGCCAGGGAATCCGTGCCGCCGGAAGCATCGGAAACCGTGATGATGATCCCCTCGTACGTAGCGACATCTTCGTTTTCAGGGGTGCCGGAAAGCTCGCCGGTTTCCGTGCTGAAGTCCGCCCAAGCCGGCTGGTTTGTGATGCTGAAAGCCAGGGTGTCGTCCGTATCCGCATCAGAGGCCTCGGGAACGAAGGCGTAAAGTGCGTCTTCGTTCACACTCGTGGCCGGCGTGCCGCTGATGACCGGGTCATGGTTTTCGGGGGGCTGGTCTTCTCCCGTTTCTTTTACAAAAAAGAGAGTGGCATCGCTCCACCCTGAAGTGGCGCTGTGTTCATCCACGGCCAGTACCCTGAAATAGTATATGGTATTGTTTTCAAGGGCGGGGGAAGGTGTGAATGCCGGATCGGTGGTCTCTTTCTGTTGCACAAGATTTGCCAGGTCGGCGTCATCGTACAGCTCAAAAAAATAGGTGAGGGCGCTGCCGGGTCCCTGTTCATCCGCGTCCGTTGAAGGACAGACCGAAATGTCCGGTGTGAGTGTGCCGGACCATGATCCTTGGGCGGGATTTTTTATGACGGGTGTCGAGGGTGTATCGTTGCCGGTGTTGACAAAAAAGCTTCCGTATACCCATTGGGAGACCGCCTTTCCGTCACTTGCCCTGGCCCGACAGAAGTACCAGGTATTGTCTTCGAGGCTTTCCACATGGAAGCTTGTCGTTCCCGTACCTTCGGAGACTTCGCCTGAAGATGTTGCCGAAGAAGAGCAGAACCGGTCCGTGGTGTCCAGCTCAAAACAGTATGTGAGGGAATCGCCGTCTTCATCCCGTCCGTTTTCGACTGTAAGATCCGTCCGGGTGACCGTTATTTCACTTTCCGTGGCCAGCATGGATATGGCGGAAAGGGTCGGGGCATGGTTGGACGTATTGACATCAAAGGATGCCGCACCGGTGTCCCGGGCCGTGTAAAGAGTCGTGGCGGACGGCGCTGCTGCAAGGTTTTCTTTACCGGTCCGGCCGGGGGTTTTGTCCGCTTTAAGCCCTTTCGCCGCTGAACTGGTTCTCTTGCCGGTTTCCGCTGTCGCGCCGTTGGCGTCCGTAATTTCCGCCCGCCAGTAGTATGTCATGCCGTCGATGAGTGCCACGTCAATCTGCCACGTGGTTCTGCCGTTCTCCGGTACCGGGATATCGGGGGATCGGGTGACAAGTGCTGTCATCTCTTCATCGGAATAGACGCTGAATGTGCAGGTCAGTAAGTCGTTCTCCGGATCGGGGCTGCTGATCACTTCAAGCACGGGGTTGCAGGTGTCTGTCTGGGTATTTGTTTCAGGAAAGCTCACATACAAACCGCCGGGCGGGTCGTTTGCCGTGTTGACAAAAAATTTCCCGTACGCCCAGAAACTGTGCGCTGTTTTGTCGGTGGATCTCACCCGGAAGTAGTAGGAGCGGTTTTCCTCGAGGGATACCGGAATTTGGAAAGCGGTCGTGTCAGTCCCTTCGGTGATCTGTTCTCCGGAGGCTACCATCTCGGTAAAATGGTCATCCGAATAGATCTCGAAATCATAGAAAAGCGTGTCACCGTCTTCATCCGTGCTGTTTTCAACGACAATAACCGGATTTTCCACCGCGACATGGGCATTTTCCAGCGGGGACCGGATTTCGGGCACTGTGGGAGCGGTGCTCGGGTTGATCGGATCGGTGTTCAGAAGATATTCATAATAGTCCATTATGCCGTCACCGTCCCAGTCGCCTGCGCCGTTCCGGTCCGTGGTGCCGAAGTGTTCCATTTCCCAGTCGTCGGTCATGCCGTCGATATCCGTATCCTCCTTGGGGGCCACCGTTATCTTTACCGTCTCCTCGTCTTCAAGTCCGCCGTCAGAGGCGGTGAAAACGAGGGTGTATTCCCCTGCCTGGCCCTCCTGCGTCTGCCAGTCAAATACGCCGGTCCCGTCTCCCTGATCGGTAAACCCGGCGCCGGCCGGTGTGCCGGAAAGGGTCAGGGCGGGAACGGTCCCGTCCTGATCGGTGGCCTCAACTGTAAAGGAAACCCGTTCACCTTCCACGCAGGTCTTGTCAAGTATGGCCTGGATAACGGGGGCGTGGGAGGTCGTGCCCGCGTCCTCAAATACGAGTTCATAGGCCCCTGTGGTGTTGACGTCAAACATGTTCACATAATAGTACCAGCCGTCTTCAGGGTTTTCCTTTCTTTCCCTGGAGAGCCAGGCATTGGCTTCCGGGATCTGTTTGCCGTCATTCCGGGTGGCCGAGCTGAGGTTCATGTTGCCATCCATGGGATCGGCAAGCTTGATATAAAGGAAGCTGTCACACGGGGGGGTCTCCACCTGACAGACCGCCCGGTCATTTGATGTCCCGATATATTCTATGGCGGATTGTGAAGACAGGTCCGTCACATCGGTGTCCACACATTCGGACTCATATACCCGCAGGATATCCCCGTATTCAGCCAGAAAATCATGGATGTCATCCCGGCCGGCGATATCCACCAGTACGTCTTTTACCAGCAGATGGGTGTGCAGATTTTCCTGTTTTAAAAGAGAGGTGAGCTCTCCGCCGAGTTCGTCTGAATGGGTGACGACCGCATCAAAATCGGTGAATGTGCCCGAAAGCGTGCACGTCATCAGCCACCTGGCCACGCCCGCCGTCTCCGGCTCGATATCCCCGAATCGGGCGAGCAGGGTGTTGTCGGACAGAACGCCGTTGACGTAACATGCCGCGATCTCAAAGTCGATGGCAAGCCCTTGTTTATTGTCCACGATTTCAGGCTGGGCGGATTCGATTTTCAGGTTTTCGGCGGTATTGTTGCCGAAATTTTTGACCCGGACTCCCAGGGTGAACGGCACCGGGGATTCAATCACGTCAGTCCAGGCGTCATCGCCATACACATTTTCTTCAAGGAAGTAATCCAGTTCAAGCTCGGGCAACGGTTTGACAAATATGTAGTCCGGCGTCACTTCAATCTTGTTTTCCTCGCCGCCGAGGCTGTAAGTCAAAACAGCCCCCACATAGTAAACCTTGCCGTCCGCTTTGCCGTCTGCCGAGCCGGGGGCCGGGATTATCAGCCAGTGCAGATCGGATGAACTTTCAGGATCGACGGGTTCGATATTCCACTGACCGTCACTGTATCCGGAAATCCCGCCCGAATCTTCGCGGATGAAAAACGCCGCATCCGTGTCATCGGGATCATTACTCGCAGATATCTCATTTCCCGCTTCATCTTCAAAAATCACCTCTACTTTGACCGTTTCCAGAGAGGTGTCGGTCAGTCCGTTGTTAATTCGCATATGGGCGTCAAATGCCTGCCGTTCAAGCGTAAGTTCCTGCTTTATCGCAATTTTTACTTCAGCACAGAGCGAATTTGTTCCCGCGTCCGCTGGAACAACGAAAGATAGTAAAATAAGAGGCAAATATGATGACAGTTGTCTGAACATGATCGCATATTCCTATATATTCATGGTTGCCTTGATCCCGTCTCCGATAATCCGGAACCGGTCGTTTTGCTGCATCATGTTCCTGAAAAAGGAACTTATGATCCTGCTGGCGATGTAATTTTCAGGATTGACTGTAAAAGTCGGGTTTGAGGGATCCACGAGAATCCATTTTCTGCCGTTGAAAAACTCGATCCAGTTGTGATAAGCAGAGGCCTTGAGCACTGAATTTTTATTGCATATGTAACCCCCGATCCGTTTGCAGGGGATCCCGCTTGCCCGGCACAGGGCGCACAGCAGGTCCATATATTCGGTACAGTCGCCCGACCGGTGCCGGAGTGCAAAACGGGCGCCGCGCTCATCGGCAGTATAACCGTTATAGCGAAGGTGAGTGTAAGTCCAGTCATGAAGTGCCTTTACCGTCTCTTCCGGCCGGTTTGTCGCAAAAGTGCGGGCTTTTTCAGTAATATCGGGATGAATGGAGTCAACATACGGCTCGGGTTTTAAAAATACTGAAGGATCGATGTCTGAATGTGTTTTATCGGCAGACGCCGCCATTGATAGGCTTGACTGAATTTCTACTATCTTTGTTTCATAGGGTGCAAACGTTTTAAATGAGAAACAGAGTATCTGGTTGCCTAAACCATCCGTGACAATTTCATACGGAAACGAGGCATCTGTTTTTCGACAGACCTGAGTGGCGGTTTGTTTGACAGGCGCGTAAACCAGAAAATGAATGTTTCTTCTGATCGTGTTTGTTCCGTTCTTTAAAGTAAAGCTGTAACGAACCTGTCTTTCTGTACGACAGGGAGTTTTATCCTGAAAAAGATATGCCGCCGCCGCCAGGAAAAGGGTTGCCGACAGAAGTGTCACGGCCGTTATATGAAACTCTTTTTTCTTCATGGCTTTTGTTGTTGCGCGCCCCGCATATGAATCCTTTTCATGCTTCATGTTTTTCTGCCGCATGCTCTATCGCATAAACAGAAAAATTTCAACAAAAAATTGTTGACAGAAGTGCTTTTTTAGTAGTAAAAAAATCAAAAGCGTTGATGACAGCGAAATACAAAGAGTAAAAAAATGAAAACAAAGTCGGTTTCCATCAAAAAAGGGGGTGCTGGGCTCGCGATCATGTGGCTTGTTCTGATCGTCATTCCTCCTTTTCTGTGCGCAAAAACGCAGCAGGATTCGGCGAATGACACATTCGGTGACAATTCCGTGACAGTAGACCTCCTTTCCGTTGAAACCGTTATGGATGCGAAATATCTCTATTTGAGCTTTGGTTTTGTCTCGCCTGTATTGGAAAGTGATACCGGAAGCACCTCTGACCTGTGTGGTTATATCGATCTTGATGTGGATCAGGATCACTCAACCGGGACAGAAGCCCTGTGCGATTCCTACGGTGGCAGTACCGGTATGGGAATGGACTATTATATTGACTTTATGCCGAATGCGGCCTGGGGGACTGTTGCACTTCGAGACTGTAACGCCAGGTATGTCGGCGAGGTGACAGCGACGTTCGATGGAACCACGGTGACGTTGACACTCCCTTTGAGCATGATTGGCGATGAGGAAGGAAATATCGATTATGCCGCTGTTTTCGGGGACAGGGAGGAACCGGATGATATTGTCCCGAACACGGGTGCCGGGTCAACCGGTTCCGAAGAAGGGACCGATCCGGACAGTCCGGATGACGTATCCTCCGGGGGCGGATGTTTTATCGGGACACTCGGCAGCATCAACGGCACCACCTCTCTTTCGCTGATATGCTTTATATCGGGCTGCTTGATTGTAATCCGGCGTTTAATTTTGAAGCAATAGTAGGTTGGAATTGGAATATCCCGGAAGGTCGGTTTCCCGGGACATTTCTTTTTTTTACGTCATCATCTCTTTTGCCGTATCCACAATGTGCCGGGCGGTCATGCCGTATTTCTTAAACGGATGCCGGCAAAGAATTTCCGAAAAGTTCTGGACGAGTAATCTCAGACCAGATCACGGGGAATCACTGTGTCCCAGCTTCGGCTGAACACCCGGCTTTTTCCTTCCCAGGCGTCGAGATCCGCCCGGATCCGGAAATTCGTTTCGTCAGAGGTGAGGAGCGTCCGGGTTTCCGTGCGCACTTCCCAGTCCCCGCGCCGGAATTTCCGTTTCCAGTGGGTCTCTCCTGACAGGGAATTGTACTCATCCGCCATGTAGGTATATGTCTCCACGGCCCGGCCGCTGATTTCCATTCCGGTTTCCTCAAAACGGTTCGTGCCTGCATCCTGCAGAACCTCGAGTGTGGAGATATCCCGGCCCAGATCCCGGAGTACGCGCCAGGACTCCTGTTTCGGTCTGACAGGGGTTATGGCATGGGGTTTTGCGCATTCCGGCTCTTCGAACCCGCGAAGCTTTCTGTCCTCCTCCCTTGGAAAACGGACCGGAAGGAACAGGTTGCTGCCGCCTGTGTAAACGGTGAGAGTCACCGGTTTCGGGGCGGGCCACGCAAGGGGCCAGTAGCTGGTGGAAATGGACAGGCGGATGCGATGCCCTTTGGGAAACCGCTGGGCCACCCCGTTGAGCTGCACGGACACCCGGTATTGTTTACCCGGTTCCAGGGCCCGGGGGGTCTCATGGCTTTCCCGGTGGGTCAGGTTGAGAAGGCCGTATGTCACCCGGGTCGCCTTGCCGTCAGGAAGGACGTCGGACAGCCGGGCCGCGACCATGGCAACCGCTTCGTCTGATAAAAGCGTAAGCGCGACTTCTGGCATTCCGAATATCTCCACATCCTCTGTAAGAGCCGCCGTTTCAAACACCAGCGCGCCGCCGTCCTCCTGTCTCTGATCATGGGGCAGGTCCGGGGGGGCCTGGTAGCTGCACCATTTGCCTGCAAAAAGGCCGACAGAAAGCGGGGACCGGATCACCAGAGGCTGTTCCGTAACGGTATCGCCGGCAGGAACCAGCCGGTTTTCATCAAGGACAAAGCAGCGGCTTTCAATGTGCGGACTCGGCCAGGAGGGTTCGGCCACCCATCTTCCCGGCCGCTGCCGGTAACTGGTGGTAGGCGGCACACTGTCCTGCATCCACACCCGGAACATGGGCTCTTTTTCCACTTCATTTTCAATGCCCTTGAGCCATCTGTCCCACCAGGCCCTGACCTCCTGCAGAAAACCGATGGCCGGTCCCGGGACCCCCTCATGGGGATACTTGTGGCTCCACGGACCGTTCAGCCCCTTGCGCGGCACCGAAAGTTTTTCCATCAGACGGAAGACCGAATTGGAGTAGCCGTCCGCCCATCCGCTCACCGCCATGACCGGGCAGGTAATGGCGGCATAGTCTTCACACACCGACCCGTGTTTCCAGAATTCGTCCCGGCGCTGGTGCCGCATCCAGTCTTCCACCCAAAGCCCGCTTTTATCGAGCCGCTCCATCCACATTTCCCTCCACTTGTCTCCCACAAGCTCGGGATCCGGCGGGTGGGTATTCTTGTCGAACATGATCGACGCCCATGACAGGTTGTCTCCCAAAAGACAACCGCCCATGTAGTGGACATCATCTGCGTACCGATCGTCCGTGGAACACACGGTTACAATTGCCTTCAAAGCTTCCGGCTGCAGCGCGGCAATCTGAAGCCCGTTAAAGCCGCCCCAGGAATAGCCGATCATCCCCACGGATCCGGAACACCATTTCTGACGGGAAAGCCATTGGATCACCTGCACCCCGTCGTCCAGCTCCTGCTGCAGATACTCCCCTTTCAGAATGCCTTGGGATTCCCCGCTTCCCCTCAGGTCCACCCGGACGGAAGCATACCCGAAACCCGCCATGTACGGATGGTGAAGCGCATCCACCCTTGCTGTAAGATCCCGCTTTCTGTACGGAATATACTCAAGTACCGCAGGCACCGGGTGCTCCTCTGCATCCTCCGGCAGCCAGATCCTTGCGGCAAGCCGGGTACCGTCCGGCATCGGGATGGTTGTGTGCTTAATTTGGCGAATCGGTCGCGGAAACTCTTTTCGTATTTTCATCTCCTGTGTCCTTGAATCCTCTGTCATTAAAGGGTCAACTCATCCGGCGCCCGAATCGGAATAAGACGGGCTCGGGATATCATCCGTGGTAATGGTGAGGTCCATTTCCTGTTCTTTCAACGCCCTTATTTTATCGGTCATGAACCGGATCCGGCCGGTGAATATGCAGATAATCGCGTCGTTACCGGCATTTTCAATCGCATAGTCCACTGCATCATCCTCGTTGCGGATGACCTTGACAAAGGCTTTCTCAGGTCTTTTCCTGGCACCTTCAATGATCAGGTCCATCACTTCCGTGCTGTCCCGTCCGCGGGCATAGTCCTCGTCCTCCCATATGATCACCGTATCAAAGTATTCCGCAGCCACCCGGCCGTAGTCCCTGAGGTCCTCGTCCCGCCGGTCGCCGGTTCCGGCCAGGATGGCGATGCTTGAAGCCGCACCCAGCGACGTGATAAACTTTCCGATGGCCTCCATGCTGTGGGGATTATGCGCATAATCCACCAGGACCTTGTGGGTTTTGAACTCGAAAATGTTCATCCGGCCGGGCAACTGAGCCGGAGACGGCACAAAGGTCTGAAGGGAAATCCGGATTTCCTCGACTTCCACCTTTTGCACAAACCCGGCCAGACAGGCCGCCAGCACGTTATGAATCTGAAAAGCCGCCTTGCCAGAATAGGTGAGCGGAATATTGATGACCTTGTCCACCTGAATGGCCCAGTCCCCCTTGAAAAGGATAATGTTTCCGTCATCATATACCGCAGCGATTCCTCCGGCCGCACAGTGCTCTTTTACCGCAGGATTTTCCGGATCAAGACTGAACAATGCGGTTTTGCAGGAAAGATTCTCTTTCATGGACAGAGCCTTGGGGTCATCCGCATTCAGCACGGCAACCCCGTCTTCCCGGATGTTTTCCACCACCAGTGATTTGAGCCGGGTCAGCTGTTCCATGGTGTAGATGCCGTTCAGCCCCAGATGATCGGATGCCACATTGGTCACCACGCCCACATCTCCCAGGTCATACCCCAGTCCGGCCCGCATCATCCCGCCCCGGGCCGTCTCAAACACCGCATAGTCCACGGTGGGGTCCCGCAGAACAAAACGCGCGCTTTCCGGGCCGGAACAGTCTCCCTTGTACATAAGGCTGTTCTGGATATAAATGCCGTCGGTTGTGGTATACCCGACCTTCCTGCCGTGTGTTCTCATAATATGAGCGATCAGGCGGGTCGTGGTGGTCTTTCCGTTGGTCCCGGTTACGGAAATGATGGGAATGCGTCCGGAATTCCCGGGTTCGTAAAGCATATCCACCACGGGTACAGCCACGTTCCTGGGTTTTCCCTTTGTCGGATCCAGATGCATGCGGAAGCCCGGGCCGCCGTTGACTTCTATGATCGCCCCCCCGTTTTCATTAAAGGGTTCGGTCAGGTTCGGCGCCATGATATCGATACCGCAGATATCCAGATCGATGATTTTGGAAACCCGCTCGGCCATGAACACATTGTACGAATGGACCGTATCCGTCACATCCTCGGAAACACCGCCGGTGCTGAGATTGGCAGTGGTCTTCAGATAGAGGATGCGGCCTCGGGCAAGAACGGAATTTTCGGTCAGCCCCTCCTGGGTGAGAATCCTGCGGGTCATTGCATCCACCGTGATTTCGGTGAGTGTCTTTTCATGCCCGTACCCTCTTCTGGGGTCCTGATTCACCTGCTCGATCAGCTCGAAGATGGTGGATTCGCCGTCGCCCGTCACGTGCGCGGGAGTCCTTCGGGCGGCGGCCACGAATTTGTTGTCGATCACCAGAAGTCTGAAATCATCCCCTTTGATGAACTTTTCCACAATCACGCGGGGAGAATAGGCTGAAGCCGTTTCAAAGGCTGTCTCTGCATCCGCCATTGTCCGGATGTTGATGGTGGCGCCCTTGCCCTGATGACCGTCCACCGGCTTTATAATCACGGGAAGTCCGATTCGGTGAACCGCCCGTTCAAGCTCTTCCGGCGAAGTGATCACAAAACCGAAAGGAACCGGACATCCGTTGTTGTGCAGCATATTCTTGGTTTCGTCTTTATCGTATGCGATTTCAAGGCCGATACTGCTGGTTTTGCCGGTAACCGTGGCCTGAATTTTCTGCTGATGGATCCCCCAGCCAAGCTGTACAAGGGAATAGCTGTTGAGACGTAAAACAGGGATATTCCTCCCCTTTGCCTCATTGACAATAGAGGCCGTGCTCGGGCCGAAACGTTCTTCCTCCCGGATCTCCCTTAATGTCTGGATATCCTTGTCCAGATCATACGGCCCGCCCGTTATCATGGTTTCCACGACCCGGAAGGCGGCCTCGGCCGCATAAAATCCGGCCCTTTCCTCTTCGTAGGCAAAGACGACGTTGTAGATTCCTTCCTCTCCAGCCCATCGGCAGCGGCCGAAACCCGTCTCCATACCGGCCAGGATCTGTATCTCCAGCGCCACATGCTCCATGATATGGCCCATCCAGGTTCCGTCCTTCAGCCTTTCCAGAAACCCCCCTTCGTATCCCCTTGAACACCGGTGTTCGTAAAGCGAAGGGATCAGTACAGCCATCCTTTCGGGGAACCCGTCAATGGTATTGGACGGAAACTGCTCCATCTCTTCAAGGTCCACCCGCATGACAATCAGGTTGTGCCGCCGGTTGGACCAGTAATTCGGGCCGCGCAAGGCCCTCGTCTCCAGAATTTTCATAGATTTTTTATTTCCCTGGTAATGATAAAATAAGGAGTTGTACATTATCTAGTTGCCATAAACGCTGAAAGGCAGTATACTACAAATCTAAAAGAATCCAAAGGAATTATACGAACACCATGAAAAAACCCAAAGGGAAGCTGATCATTATCGGGGGAGACATGTCTCTGCCCTCCGAGGCCAACGGAACCGAAGCAGAGGCCGGCGGGGCGATGCCAGAAACCGAAACCGCCATTGTCAGCAAGTTCTGCGAAACACTCAAAGGAGACACCCATCGTATCGAAATCATACCCACGGCTTCAAGTGCCCCTGAAAAATTAAGTCAACGATACATTGATGCCTTCAAGCACATGGGGTATGAAAACGTGGGGGTCCTGGATATACGAAACCGCGAAGAGGCCAAAAACGGTCAATTTGCCAGACGCATCAGAGAAGCCGAAGGGTTCATGTTCACCGGCGGAAACCA
>CAYZHB010000046.1:13994-21191 GCA_964478245.1 uncultured Desulfobacterales bacterium
CCAGCTGCGGCTGACCACCATTCTCGGCGGTACCGAATTTTTGAACATCCTGGTGGAACGCTACCAGAAAGAACCGGTGGTAATCGCGGGAACCAGCGCAGGCGCCATGGCCATGTCCGATACCATGATATACGAAGGAAGCAGCGACGAAGCCCTGAAAAAGGGACAGGTCAAATTCAGCAGCGGTTTCGGCCTTCAAAAGAACGTGATCATTGATACCCATTTCGTAAAGCGGGGCCGGATCGGCCGGCTGTTTCAGGCGGTGGCGAGCAACCCCTCCTCTCTGGGGATCGGACTCGGAGAGGACACAGGTCTTCTGATCACCGAAGGGGGAAAGCAGGAAGCGCTCGGCTCCGGCCTGATCATTGTCGTGGACGGATCCACAATCCGGAATACCAACATGGCCTCGATCAGCGAGGGCGAACTGATTTCCATTGAGAACCTGAGTGTACATGTGATGGTGCCCGGAGACATATTCTACCTGGCTGAAAAGAAGTTTATTGCTCTGACCGCAGATTAATCCTTTCTGTCGTTAATATTGCATTCGAAACCCAAAAACGGGAGGTTGCAAACAAGATGAAGAAAAACGTATTTATTATCGGCCTGGACGAGTTTAACCGTAAAATGATCCAGTCCGCCCAAAACGCCGAAGACTGCAATATCATAGGCCTTCTGGATATTCACTCCCTGATCGACAGCGGGGAATACCGGCTCAAAGACATGCTGGCGCTTGCCGAGAAGCAGCTCAATGAATTTGACGGCCCCATCGATGCCATCACCGGCTACACCGACTTTCCGGTGTGCATGATGGTCCCGATTCTGTGCGAAAAATTCGGGGTGCCCGGGCCCACACTTGAAAGCGTGCTCAAGTGCGAACACAAATACTGGAGCCGGCTGGAACAGAAAATGGTGATCAGCGAACATATCCCCGAATTCATTTCCTTTGATCCGTTCGACGACAAAGCACTGGAAACGATCCCTTTTGATTTTCCCTTCTGGATCAAACCCGTCAAATCCACCGCTTCCCAGCTCGGGTTCCGAATCAAAAGCAAAAAGGACTTTAAACGAGCCATTCATGTGATGCGGGAAAAAATCGGCCTTTTCAAACCCTTTGACTACCTCCTGGATATAGTGGAACTGCCCCAAGAGGTGGCCCGGGTCAACAGCTCCTTCTGCGTTGCCGAACAGATCATCTCCGGACTCCAGTGTACCCTGGAAGGGTATGTTCAGGACGGTCAGGTACGAACCTACGGGATCATCGATTCCATCCGGGAGGCCAACCGGACCACGTTCGCCCGGTACCAGTACCCGTCCCGGCTTCCCAGAAAAGTACAGGAAGAAATGTCACGCATCACTGAAAGAATTATGCAGCATATCGGCCTGGACCATTCCGCTTTCAACGTGGAATTTTTTTGGAACGAACGGCGGGGAAAAATCTGGTTTCTGGAAATCAACACCCGGATCCCCCAGTCCCACAGCGATCTGTTTGAAAAGGTGGACGGAGTATCCAACCACCAGATTATGCTGGATATGGCGTTGAACCGGGACCCCTGGTTCCCGAAACGAAAGGGGAACTTCCGGGTGGCGGGCAAATTTTTCCTCAGAGAATACCAGGACAAGCTGATCACAGGCATTCCCACAAAGGAGGACCTCGAAGAAATCGGCCGGAAAATACCGGATACCCTGATCGATCTCCAGGGAAAGGCCGGCATGAAACTGTCTGATATTCCGGAACAGGACAGCTACTCGTATGCCACCGCGTTTGTTTATCTTGGCGCCGCCGGCCAGAAAGAGCTGTTGCAGAAATATCAGGAGTGCAGAGAAATGCTGAAATTCCAGTACCGGGATATCACCATACCTGTGGTCTTGCCGGAAATTCTCCAGGAAAAGATACCGGAACCTGAACCCCAGGTGGCGATCCAGGTTCACACCTTACCAGTAAAACTGCCTGTACAGGAGAGTGCGGAATAAGGCCGTCGGAAATAATAATGTCCACCATCCGACTTGTCTTTTGGTCCGTCTTCTGCGTTGCTTCGATGGACACATACTTCCGCACTCTTTTGTGGAGCTGTCATCTGCGACAGGGCATATTAATATCCGTGGGCAGGAACTGCTACCGCGAGGACGCAATCATCACATATCAGCGGCAACCAACTGTTGCAAGAATTGCTGGGACGCAAGGAGGTTGAGTGTTACGAAAAAGGGCGGTGTCCCCCAATCCCAACAACGGAAAGTTTCCCGGGACATTTCTTTTTTTTACGTCATCATCTCTTTTGCCGTATCCACAATGTGCCGGGCGGTCATGCCGTATTCGGCAAGCACTTTTCCGCCGGGGGCGGAAGCACCGAATTTGTCGATTCCCAGAATTTTTCCCTGTTCGCCTGTGTATTTTTCCCATCCCATCGTAATCCCGGCTTCAACAGCGATGCGCTTTTTTACTTTTTCCGGGAGTATTCGTTCCCTATAGGATGCCGGGGCTTTGGCAAAGAGCTCCCAGGAGGGCATGCTGACCACGCGGGTATGAATTCCCTCTTTTTCAAGGGTGTTGGCGGCCTCGAGGCATATATGCACTTCGGCTCCGGATCCGATGAGAATGAGGTCCGGAGCCGCCGCTGGTGCATATACCGTATACGCACCGTATTTAAGGCTGCCGTCTTTCCCGGAGGTGTCCATATGCGGCAGTTTCTGGCGGCTCAGCAGCAGGGCGGTAGGTCCGTCTGTGGTGTTGAGGGCGGTTTTCCATGCCGATGCGGTTTCATTGGCATCGGCCGGTCTTATGACGGTTAATCCGGGGATCGCTCGCAGCGCGGCAATATGTTCGACAGGCTGGTGCGTGGGACCGTCCTCGCCCGTTGCCACACTGTCGTGGGTGAAGATATAGATGACCGGCAGTTTCATAAGAGAGGCCACTCTTATGGCGGGCCGCATGTAGTCGGAAAACACGAGAAATGTCCCGCAGTAGGGACGGACGCCGCCGTGAAGGCAGATACCCGAAGTAATGGCACCCATGGCGTGCTCGCGTACGCCGAATCGTATGTTTCTGCCGTGATAGCTTTGTTTCTGGAAATCCGGTTCTCCCTCAATCAGGGTCTTGTTGGAAGGAGCCAGGTCGGCGGAGCCGCCCATTAAGCAGGGGAGATTCCCGGCGATGCTGTTAAGCACTTTACCCGATGCCGCCCGTGTGGCCACGGGATCATCGGTGATCTGAAAAGCCGGTATCCGGCTGTCCCACCCGTGGGTGAGAAAACCGCTTAACGCGTCCGCAAATGCATCTGCAAGCGCGGGGAATGCTTCTTTATAACTGTTAAACACTTCCTGCCAGGCGTTTTCAGCTTCTTCACCCTTTAGGACCGATTTGCCGCATGCTTCGGTCACCTGTGAAGGCACGTGAAAAGCGGTATCGGCGGGAAATCCGAAGAATTCTTTTACCAGCTTCACTTCTTCTTCGCCAAGCGGCGCGCCGTGTGCACCGGCGGTTCCTTTTTTGTTGGGACTGCCGAAGGCGATTTCGGTTTTAACACAGATCAGGCTGGGTTTTCCGGTCATCTCTCTGGCGGTCTTTATGGCATTGTACAGGGCATCGAGGTCGTTGCCGTCTTCAACGACAAGAACGTGCCAGTTCATGCTTTCAAACTTGGCCGGGATATTTTCCGTAAAGGAGATATCCGTTTTTCCTTCGATGGAGATGGCATTGTCGTCGTAGATGCAGATCAGTTTGCCCAGCCCGAGATGGCCGGCAAGGGAAACGGCTTCCATGGCCACTCCCTCCATGAAGTCTCCGTCTCCGCACATCACATAAGTGTAGTGATCGATAATCTCTTTGCCGGGCTTGTTGAAGCGGGCCGCCAGATGACGTTCCGCCATGGCCATGCCCACTGAGTTGGCAAGCCCCTGTCCCAGGGGGCCGGTCGTGGTTTCCACGCCCGGTGTCTCTCCGGATTCCGGGTGACCGGGTGTTTTGCTGCCCCACTGTCTGAATGCCATGATATCATCCATGGTGACGTCGTATCCGTTGAGATAGAGAAGCGCGTAGAGAAGCATTGAGGCATGTCCCGCCGACAGGACAAACCGATCCCGGTCGGGCCAGGCCGGGTTTCTCGGGTTGTATTTCAGGAAATATTTCCACAGAATGTGCGCAGCTGGCGCCATTCCCATGGGTGCGCCGGGGTGTCCCGAGTTCGCCTTTTGGATCGCATCAACTGCAAGTGTTCTGATCGTGTTGATACACAGCTGGTCTATGGTGTTGTCGGCAGAAGTCATTTTGTTCTCCTGTTGATTTGGGATTAATGGTTACAAAGCCCTCATGGATTCGGGTTTCAGTTCTATTTTCCCTTTCAGCGCCTCCTGAATAAGCGCAAGGGTCTTTTCTTTGTCCCGGGGTAGCCTGGCCCGTATAGGCAGATAATTGGACGCATGGTTGGCGTGAAAGAGGCCGGCGGACAGGTCGGTTGCATCAATCATCAATCCGAGCTCCTTGAGCATTTCATCCGGCGTGATGAGTTCGAACTCATTGTTCCGATAGGCCTCGTAGAGCTCGGTGCCGGGGATCAGCATGAGACTCAGCGCCCCTACGTACTCGGGGTCGATGGCCGTGAGCACCCGGCCGGTTTCCCTTGCATGAATTTCAGACCGTTCTCTTCCGGCAAGCCCGATCAGCACCGTAATGGAGAGTTTAATACCGGCCTCCCTGATTTTTTTCCCCATTTCAATCATCCGTTTTGAATCCGCCCCCTTTTTTATCTGTTTAAGGGTTACATCATCACCGGATTCAAGACCCATATAGGCGATTTTCACGCCAAGCGTCCGGAGCTCTTTAAGCTGCTCCGTTGTCTTCATGCTGATGCTCTTGGTGTTGGCGTAGAGTCCCACCCGCTCAACCCAGGGCAGCCGTTTCCTGATTCTGTTGAGAATTTTGACAAGCCGCTTCTGGGGGATGATAAGGGCGTCTCCGTCACAGATGAAAAGCCTTGTCTGGTGTTTCATGTGCGTTGCGGCGAATTCGATGTCCTCGAATATGATGTCATCCGATTTTATCTGGAAGCGTTCTCCCTTGTATGTACCGCAGAATGTACACTTGTTGTGGGAACAGCCGACCGTCACCTGCAGCAAAATGCTGTGTGCCTCACTGGGCGGCCTTATGATATTTCCCTCGTAATGCATATCTTCATTCCTTTCAATTAAATTTCAAGCAATAACAAAGTTGATTGTATAAATCAATATGTTAATTTTTTACTGTCACATATCCCGTTTGCCGAAGGGATTTCAATAAATATAACAATTAATTGGTTGTTTCAAAACCGGGGGCTATGCCCCCGGTTACAACCGTCAACGATTGAAACACTGACGTGTTTTTGTTTTTCCGGCCTACGGCCGGAATTCCAAGCCACCCGCTTTCCGGGTGGTCGTTGACTTTAAAATTGCCATCCTTGAACATCTTCAGTTCAATTCTGGCCGGCCGAAAGGAATTGCCTGTCCCTTCGGCGAGGTGGCAGCGGTTTCCTTCGTTTGGTAAATGCGCGGATTGTATTTGTATAAGCCGGCAAGTTTAAACTTGACTTTAAAAATATTTGCTTATTTAATGAGGGCTGTCAAAGTAAACTGAAAACAGGATATTGCCGGTAAGATGTGGAGACGAAAGTGATATTCAAAGGGCAGGAGAAAAGCAAGTCCCTGATTCCAACGATCGTTGATCGTTTTAAGCTTTTATTCAAAGGGCCCAAGCATTATGAAGAGCTCCTGCGGATTTCTGAGCAGCGCTATTTCGAACTGCAGGCACAGAAAGAGAAAGAGGAGCGGATCAACAAACGGTTTCAGAAGTTTGTCTCCAAGGGAAATGTCGAAACATGCATGGCCAATGACAGAGACCCGGAAATAAAAACAAAGAAAAGAATTAAAACCCTCTATTTCTCTGATATAAGGAATTTTACACAGATCAGTGAGCGCCTGGAAGACGATCTCGGCCCCTTTTTATCCTCGTATTTCAAAACTGTCAGCCAGCCGGTTATTCAGGAAAAAGGGGAAATATACAGTTACATCGGCGATTCGATCTTCGCCGCGTTTGATGACAGTTATTCCGCTGTCAACGCAGCCATCAGGAGCCGTTTCGCCCTGAGGGATTTTAACGACCAACGACGGAAATATACCTATTCGGGGAAAGACAAAATAAACAATGTCAAGGCGGGCATCGGCATCGGCACGGGTGAAAGCTATGTGGGGAATATCGGTTTTGAAAAGAAGATGACCGAGACGGTGATCGGTCGCTATGTCAATTTGGCAAACCGCCTTGAAGGGCTTACAAAGCTGTACAACGTGCCCATATTGATCGATGAAAATACGCTGAACAGGATACCGGCGGAATTTGTATTTAATGAGGATATTGACAGAAGTGCGGTTGACGAAATTGAAGCGGTGTTTTCCTTGATCAAGGAGAAGCTGAACAACAACATTGTTTTTTTCAGGGAAATCGGTACGATTGTGCCCCTGGGACTTGAGACAAAGGTGAAAATATATGAAATAATGAACTCTTCGAGTTATCCCATTATACTTTTGAAATCTATTTTCCGGAAAGAGTACGAAAGTATCCTTCACAACGAATTTAACTGTCCCAATGCCGCATCGGTTGCCGAGCAGGAGGCATCGCTGGAAAGTGCAAGGAACAGTTTCATGGCGCTTCAGGAGCAGTTCCAGCGTCTCTATTTTGACATCAGAAATTTCCAGAGAAAAATAAACAGCAAGCCCCAGCTGACCTCAAGGGAGAAAAAGGAGATAAAAGAGGCAAAGTCCAGCAAAGACTTTATTGTGTTTCAGAAAATAAAAATAATAGACAACATGCTTTCCATGATAAAAACAAACCCGGAGCGGTTTGAAGCGCACCCCTGGCAGGGGATAGAACTGCTGGACCATAAATAGGCAGAGGGAAAACGTGATGTGAACCTGAAACCGGCTTTATGGCCGGCGTTTTTATGGCTTGACAGGGGCGTGCTGGTTTACTACAGTGACAGGCATAAATGGTAGACAAACCGGCGATTAGCGAAACCGGTTGTTTCCAGAAGGGGAGCTTTGCCCCGTCTACAGTTGGAAAGGAGCGACACACCGGCTTTCCCGCTGGTGATTGATTGGTTGTTTTCAAACCGGGGGCTATGCCCCGGTTACAACCGTCAACGATTGAAACACTTACGTGTTTTGTTTTGTATGCAT
>CAYZHB010000047.1:0-21158 GCA_964478245.1 uncultured Desulfobacterales bacterium
TGCGCCCGTAGCTCAGTTGGACAGAGTATCTGACTACGAATCAGGGGGTCGCAGGTTCGAATCCTGCCGGGCGCACCAGAAAGCAAACAGATTCCGGCACCGGCTGCAGCTTTTTTAATTCTGGCGTTACACTTTTCAAAGCCGGCACTGTCTCCGGTGGTGTTATCCCTTTAATGCCTTGTATTTTTTGCCGACGTGCCAGGCCTTTGCAGCCGGCTCCCCGAGGTTCCAGTATGCGGCGTCCGGCTGGGACAGCACCAGGGGTGTCATTTTTTTAAAATCCAGCTTGCCGTCTGTCAGATAGGCCGCTTCAGTGTAGGTGTTGATGATGTCGCCGATGAAAATTTCATTCAAACCCGACTCCACGGTTTCAGCAAGCCGGCATGCCATGCACAGGGGGCAGTCTCTTATCAGGGGGGCGGCTTCCACGTCGCCGTAAAAAAGATCAAAGACGTCAGACTTGTCCGTCTTCTTGCCGGTTACAATTCCGCAGTAATCGGTCTTCTCCACCATGTCCGCTGACGGCAGGCAGACGCTGAAAGCGCCGTTTTCCCGGATGCCGGGATTGGTATGGTGTCCTTTCCCCAGTGAAACGGCAATCCGGGGCGGTTTGAAGCTGGCCATGGTAAACCACGCCACAGTCAGAAAATTGGGCTTTTCCTCTACATGGGCACCCACAAGGGACACAGGCATGGGGTAGGCGGGAATTGTCGCGCCCAGATCGATTTTTTCCATTTTACTTCCTCCGTTGGTAAACCGTTGTTGTTGCGTCACAGACAGATCACAGCCGCCTGTTGTACCGGTTGACGTAAAGGCAATAATACCAGTTTCAGCGATTCATGCATACCTGAAAATGTTAACGGATGCCCGGAGCGAAAAACATCCGGCAGATCAGAATTCGACAGGCATGTCATATTTCATGCCGTATTCGTACCGGTAGGGGAGATCGGATTCATCAAGGGTGTTCGACCAGCGGATAACCCCGTAATATTCGTCGTTTTTCTCGGGTCCTTTTGCGTCCGAGTTGTATTCATGCATTCTGATTACCACCGGCGTTTCCACATTAATCCGGCCGGTTGTGAAGATTTTCATTCCGCCTGAACTGTAGTTGCCCACCGTTCCAAAGAAGTATTTTTCCGGTTTGTACAGAAGGTATATGGTGACCGGTTTCCCGTAGTCTTTACGGTAATAGAGCCTTCTTTCCTGTGTGTTTTTCATGGTGTGTCCCTCCTTATATATCGCAAACGTTTCAACGGTCTCTTCCCGATATGCCGGGTGTTGTCTATGCCCCGGCCGCTTCTCCCGGCACGTATCCTGCAGCCGGCGATATGCAGCTTGCGGCAAATTGCCCGTGCATCTCCGTTTCGCATGGCCAGACGATATGGGCGATTATGGCGGCAACTCCTATTCTTCATGGGCCGGTTTTCCGGACATGACGGCCGCCTGCTTGCTTTGTGACCTCACGGCGTGTGAGGGTTCCGGTGATTGCGTTACTGTTGTATGTGTCGGTTTTACGTTTCGTAAATTGAAATTTTTAAATTATATATAAACTCTATAATACCAAATGGTAAAAGTCAACAACTATCCGGTTCCTGATCACGGTTAATTTGTTCTGCGGGTCACCTGCCCATGGCATAGAACAAATTAGCCGTGGGTTCCTGATGTCTGGTGACGTATACAAGTTCAGACGGAGAGGCAGGCCCCCTTCAGGTCAGGCGGCAGCGCCGGGTCAGGGCGGGAAAACTGTCTGTTGGATTTTGCGGGTTTTTATGATAACATGACAATACTGTTAAAAAGCGAATGTTGGAGCAAGAGGGGTGACGATCCGCTTGAAGCAGGGTTCGGACAAACTGAATAATGACTTACATTGACAACAACAAGGTCACTGAGGAGGTGAAATGACCGGGAGCCCCGTTACATGAGACACTTTTCGGCAGGATGCCTGCCAGTGATACTTCTTTTTGTTCTGTGCCTTGCTGTGCCTTATGTTCAGGCCGATCAATCCATTCGTCTGCAGCTCACCGAAAAAGAAAAACAGTTTGTGGCACAGCACCCGGTTATCCGGGTGAGCAACGAGCTGGACTGGCCGCCCTTTGATTTCGCTGTAGGGGCGCAGCCGCTGGGGTTGAGTATCGATCTGGTGAACATGCTGGGGGACCGGCTCGGCCTGACTTTCGAGTATGTAAACGGGCACAGCTGGAACACCCTGGTGGAAATGTTCAAAAACAACGAGATCGACGTGCTCCAGTCCGCCTATAAGAATGAAACCCGCCGGCAGTTCGGCCTGTTTACAGATGCCTACTATAAAGACAAAACCGTTTTTATCGTATCGAAATATGCCGAGGATGTCTCGGATATAGACGATCTTAAAGGAAAAACCGTTGCCACCCCCAAAGGGTGGGCATACGAAACCTATCTTACGAAACACCATCCGGAGATAGACCTGCATATCGTCACAAATATGGAGGAGGCCTTTGCCGCTGTCAAAAAAGGGAAAGCGGATGCGGCCATCGAATTGTCCGGCGTTGCCCGGTACCTGATGGAAAAAAATTTCATGGAGGGGTTTAAAATTTCGGGATGGTTCCGGGAGTACGATAACAACGAGCACAAGGCGTTGCATATCATGGTGAGAAAAGACTGGCCCATTCTTCGGAGCATGTTTGACAAGGCCCTTGAAACCATTACCCCGGGAGACATATCGACACTGCAGAAAAAATGGCTGGGAACCAGTGACCTGAATTTCGAGCAGAAACTCGATCTCACCCGGCAGGAGCAGATGTTTCTGGAAACCCATCCGGTGATACGGGTGGCCAACGAGCTGGACTGGCCCCCTTTTGATTTTGTAAAGAACGGCAAGCCCGCCGGGTTCGCCATCGATTACGTGAAAATCCTGGGGGAAATCCTCGGGAGCGAGTTCGAATTCATCAACGGATACACCTGGTCCGAACTCCTTGAAAAGGGGCGGAATAAGGAAGTGGACCTGTTCCCGGGATTGTGGAAAAGCCCTGAAAGAGAAGAATTCCTGAGCTTTACCCAGCCCTACATGGAGATGATCCGGGTGCTGGTGACAAGAAAGGACCGGGAATGGAAACAGGTAGAGAGCCTTTCGGATATAAAAGGGGGAAAAATCGCTCTGCCCAAGGGGTATACCCTGACGAAACTGATCATGGAAAAGTACAGGGATTTTGATTATATCCTTGTGGACAACCCCTTCGAGGGACTGACCAAGGTCTCTCTGGGAAAGGCGGACGGGTTTATCGGGTCGCTTGGTATCATCAACTACCTTATCCGGAAACACTTTATCCACAACGTGGCAGTGGTGTCTGAAGTGAAACTGGACAGGGACCTGCCCCTGTACATGGCGGTGAGAAAGGACTGGGCCATTTTAAGCGGCATACTCAACAAGGCCATGGAGCAGGTCAGTTCCGATCAGTATGACCGGATTGTGGAGAAGTGGATCGGGAGCATAAAGAGCTCTGGCAACCTCACCAACCTGACGGCTGCCGAGAAGTCCTATCTGAATGAAAAGGAGCGTATCACCATGTGTGTGCAGCCGGACTTTCTGCCGTTTGAGGCGGTTGACGAGAACGGCCGCTACCGGGGGCTTGTCGCTGATTTTTACCGGCTGATGGGGGAAAAGATCGGCATGCCGGTTGAATTTGTTCAGAAGGGCTCTTTTGAAGAACGGGTCCGAAATATCAAAAACGGGAAGTGCGATGTCATTTCAGTGGTGCAGAAGAAAGACACTGGAACGGATACGCTCAGTCTGACCACCCCCTATGTAAAGTACCCGCTTGTCATAGCGACCGACCGCAACGCCATTTATATCAATTCGATCGAGAACATCCCGGAAAAGAACGTCGGCATCAGCCGGCATGCCGATTTTTATGAAGACATTTCAAGTCGGTATCCCCAGGTGAATTTCAGGGGGGTGGAAAATGTGGAGAAGGGGCTTGCCCGCGTCCAGAAAGGAGAGCTGTTCGGTCTTGTGGATACGGCCCCGAAAATCGGATTTTACATACAGAAAAATGAGATGGTGGATTTGAAGATATCAGGGGAATTGCCCTATCTGGTTGAATTCCGTACCGGCGTGCGAAAAGGGGAGGGGAGGCTCCTGGGTATTTTTGAAAAGGCCATCAATTCGATGACCGGCGAAGAGAAAAAGAACATCTTTCAGAGCTGGATGACCATTAAATATGAACAGGGGTTTGATTATTCGCTCTTGTGGAAAATTCTTCTCGTCATCGGCATTGTCGGCCTGTTCCTGTTGTACCGCCATATCTCCATTACCCAGTACAATATCAAGCTGGCCGGTTTGAACAGGGAGCTGACCGCCGCAAACAAGAAACTTGAAACCATCTCCTATATCGACGGCCTCACCGGTATCCCCAACAGGCGAAAATTTGATTCGGTCCTGCATAACGAGTGGAAAAGGTGCGCAAGAAACCGGCAGTTTTTAACCGTTATTCTTTTTGATATCGATTTTTTCAAGCGGTTCAATGACCGCTACGGCCATCTCGAAGGGGATGACTGCCTGAAAAAAGTAGCCGAGGCGATCAGCCATATTCCCGGGAGGCCGGGGGATTTTGTAAGCCGGTACGGCGGAGAGGAGTTCGCCATCGTGCTGCCGGATACGGATGAGTCAGGCGCAAGGCTGATTTCAGAAAAAATACTGGTCGACATACAGGAGTTGAAAATTCTCCATGAAGATTCGGGCATATCCCCGTATCTGACTGTCAGTGTCGGGGCGGCCTCGGCCGTTCCGGAACAGAGAAGTTCTCCCGAACGTCTCGTGGATACGGCAGACCAGCTTTTATACAAAGCCAAGGAAGAGGGCAGAAACCGTTACAAGGCGGCGAAGTTGTAACATGTAAGCTGCTCTTCAGGCATTCCAACAAACTTTCCAATTTCTCAAAAAAAGCCTTGACAGGATTCGGACAAAGCTGGTATGTGTTGTTCACAAATCAATTGGATGCAAATTAATTGTACCCAAACGAATTTTGCGGGCAAAAAGCGAAATTTTAAAGATCCGGACATATCGCGTGTCTGATCTCAACACGTACCGAAAGGAGGTTGGATGACTCATTTTTTGACCTTGAAAACCGAATTCAGCAACCTTTTCTGCTTCTGCGACTGGTCAGGCCGGCGCTACTGTGTCGGAAACCGCACACCTTACAGCAACTGGTTCAGAAAAACCCTGTCATGCCTCATGGTGACGCTCGTCGACCAGTGATACACCCCCCTTCCGTTTTTTCATAATGTCTGGTTGCCATTCTGCCGGAAACTGTTTTCCGGTTGCAACCGGCAGCATATGAAAACGCCTTTTTTCAGGTCGGCGGCGGCCTGAAAAACACCTTTTAAAAAATACAGCACAAAATAATTTTAAGGGTGCCGTTAAATCCGGGTGGCCAACTTTGTTTCGGCACGTATTTTTAACGGCGAATAGACAACCTGAATATAAACCCATCATTAAAAGGAGGGATTACTGTGTTACATCTGAAAGAACAGGATTTCGGGAGAGATCCGATACAGAAAAGGGACAGCGACAACTATACAAAAGAGTACATTAGCGGTTTTGCCGAGAAGTGGGATGAACTCATCGACTGGGAAACCCGGGCGGAAAGTGAAGAGGGATTTTTTACCAAGATCCTGCGGCGACACGGGGCCCGAAAGGTTCTGGATGCCTCTTGCGGAACCGGTTTCAATTCCGTCCAGCTTATAAAGGACGGTTTTGACGTAACCAGTCTGGACGGAAGCCCGGCAATGCTTGCCAGGGCCTTTAACAATGCCAAAAGGGAGAATATCATACTCCGGACGATTTATTCGGACTGGCGGTGGATCACGAAAGACATTGTGCACAACAGGTATGATGCCGTTATCTGTCTGGGTAACTCGTTTACCCATCTTTTCAGGGATCGTGACAGGCGAAAAGTGCTCGCCGAGTTTTATTCGGTCCTCAAAAATGACGGCATACTCATTATCGATCAGCGGAATTACGATAACATGCTGGATGAGGGGTTCTCTTCCAAACACAGGTATTACTATGCAGGCGACCGGGTAAAAGCGGCACCGGAACATCTTGATGAAGGCCTGGCAAGGTTCCGGTACGAATTCCCGGATGGCTCGGTCTACCATCTGAACATGTGTCCGCTGCGAAAAGATTACACCAAAGGGCTTCTGAAGGACGCTGGTTTTCAGAGAATAACCACGTTCGGGGATTTCCGCAGGGATTTTGACATGAACGACGCCGATTTTCTGGTTCACGTGGCGGAAAAAGAGTACATGATGCAGTCCTACACCGGATCCAACCGGGTGGCCCGGGATTATTACAACAGCCATGACGCCGATGAATTCTATTACAGTGTCTGGGGCGGGGAAGACATTCACGTGGGTATCTACGAGGATGAAGCGGATTCCATTACGGTGGCGAGCCGGCGGACAGTTGAAAAGATGGCCGCCATGGTGGATATCGATGAGAACACCCGGATCCTTGACATCGGGGCCGGATACGGCGGCGCCGCCCGTCAGCTCGCATCGCGGTTCGGCTGCACGGTCTGCTGTGTCAATATCAGTGAGGTCGAGAACAAGAGAAACAGGGAAAAAAATGCCAAAAGAGGCCTGGACCATCTGATCGAGGTGTGTGACGGGACATTTGACGATATCCCCTATGAAAATGCGGCCTTTGACATTGTCTGGTGCGAAGACGCGATCCTTCACAGCGACAGGAAACAGGAGGTCTTCAATGAAGTGAAGCGGGTTTTGAAAAAAGGCGGTAAATTTATCTTTACCGATCCCATGCAGCAGGACGGATGTGATACCACTAAACTCCAGCCGATTCTCGACCGGATCAACCTTGATGAAATGGGATCTGTCAGCAAGTATAGAAACATGGCCAAAATCGCGGGACTGAAAGAGAAAGAAATCGTGGATCTTTCCGAGCATCTGCCGGTGCATTATGCCCGGGTTAAATCCGTTCTGGAGGCGGATTATGACGCCATCACAAAAATGTCGAGCCACCGGTATGTGGACAAAATGATAAAAGGGCTCAACCACTGGGTTGAGGGCGGTAAAAACGGCAGTCTGGCCTGGGCCGTCATGCTGTTTGAAAAAGCGTAACCGCGGCATCTGCCGGCCTGACCCATGTGGCAGGGCGGTGTGCCGGTGACGACATGCACCCGGCGCGGAATTGTCCGCAGCGCCGGGTGCTTTTTATGTTTGCATTATAGGGTCCTGAGAAAAAAAGAAACAATATGTTGTCTTTTGATTGCAACCCTGCTAATTTAATCTGTAATATACGGCAATTTGTTATGTTTATAAGTCAGCAGGTGTTGTTATGATATTTTCCAGAGGGACACCGGTATGGAGTGATCTGAGCACGTTTTTCGTAAACGTCGATCTGCTGCTGCTGTTTCTGAAAAGGGACGGTTTTACCGGGTATGTAAAGTTTTCAACGGATGATGACCTCTTTCTTATTCTGATTGATGAGGGAGACGTGGTCGCCGGCGTGGAGAAGGACAGGCGGACCGGGAAAAGCTACGGCGGGTCGGTGGACGATATTATAGAATTCGCGCGGAACCGCGAGAAGGTCAGGATTACGGTTTCAAAACTGTTACGGGATACGGTCGACGTGTTCAGCAATTTATACAGTGAAAAGTGTAAAGTCGTGCGCAAGGATCTTCATTCGGATTTTGCCCGGATGGGGAAATTGTTCGCGCAGATGCAGCAGGAGGGGTTCAACGGGTATGTCCTCGTGGATTTTATCAATTCTGAAAAACACGGCCTCATAATGCTCGATACCGGTAAAATCAGGGCGGTGGTGACCGATACGATTCAACTGGATGCCGATGATTCCGAACTGGCCAAGATCAAATCGGCAACCTTTCTTCTCTCGGAAGCCAAGCAGAAAGGCGCATTCTTCAATGTATACAAGATGGACTGAGGTGACGGATATCCTTATCGGGTGAAGAATTTCAGTCCCCCCACGCCCAGCATTGTCATGGCAATAATCTTGAACACCACGTGTACCTGATAACTGATATTGAACCCGTACAGGGGGATCAGGAAAATAGCAATATCCGCCACAAGCATGAATCCGATGGTTGAAATAATCATGTTGACCACTTTTTCGATCGTCCCGCCATGATACTTTCTTCTGGCATTCATGAAAATGATGATGATAAGAATGTATACGGAAAGGGTTATAAAAAGCAGCAAACTCAAGGTAAGGCTGTTGGACGTTATTTCATTCATTTATCATCTCCTCCTGTTCATTTGAATATTTGTTTTAAATGCCGTATCATGTAAGATTTGAGGTCGGTGTCCATTGAAAACCGGTCCAGATTTTCAATGATGATTCTCATGTTTTCCGATATACTGGTACTCAGTCCCGTGCCCAGATTTTTTTTGAGTTCCGCCAGAGTGGACCTGTAGAGTTCGATAAATGCATCGATGAAAATATACCGCTTCTCCGGAAACGGAAAATAGCGGGATATATTGCGTAAAACAGCCTTTCTTGTGAGCTTTTCCGGCTGATCCAGCGGGATGCCGGTAAAAACTTTCGCCCATTCCCCGCTGAGTTCGTCCTGTTTCAGTTTGATGATATCTTTGCCGTAGTATCCGAGTTCTTCGGTCAATTCCCGGACCACCAGATGATAAATATCGAAAAGGACGCCCAGAATGATCTTGACTTCATTGAATTCTTTATCTTCATATTCCCTGATCTCTTTTGTTTTTCTCACCAGACCGAGCGAGGAAAGCTTATACAGAATATTGATCACCGATCTGTCGTTGTGGCCGCTGAACTCGATGAGCTGATCGATATTCCGCGTTCCGTCCACAAGAAAAAATATGAACTGGTAGTTGGCATCCAGTTTCTGCAGTAGTTTTTCCTTGTTTTTTTCAACGCCCGGGGCAGGCTTGAATATCACCTTGTTGTTGGGGATCGCTTTTCTGAAATCTTCAAAATTAAAGCCCCTGTGGGTGGCGATCCAGGCGAGTTTCAACGGTGAATACCATACCAGTGGGGTCTCTTTTAAATCCGTTTCCATAAAAGAGAACTCCCCCTGGCGGAAAAAGAGGGAGTCACTGACAATCTCTTCCGTCTGAAGGGAAAGGAGTTCTTTAAGGGTTTTTTCTTTCAGGAAATCTTTCTGAACAAGCCATGCCCCGATTTTTACTTTTTTCCGGATCGCCTCTTTGAGATGGGCGTTAAGTTCCTCAGACGTCAGTATGTTCCTGCGGACGATGTACTGTCCGATTCTGTCCTTTTTTTTCGCCGAACCGGCCCGGATGATCTCCCCTTTGTCAAAAATGTATTTTTTGGTGTCGCTTTCGGATTTTAACATCGCTTTTCCTGATAACCTGCCGGCATATATCGCGTAAAGGAAAAACAGCAGGGGAATCTTGTCTGTGTCGCCTTTAAAAATCACCTTGCCGTCAATTTTTTTGAAGTCGGATGCAGGGGGCGGCTGAAGCAGCATAGAGGCGGCAAATTCTTCTATGGCCCTTGTGTAATTCTGGCTCTGATAAAAGGCGGTTCCGTTTTTGAGATGGGTGAAAAAACTGTTTTCCGGGAAATGGTCGGATGAAAGTTTCTGAAAGGCCCTGTTTTTCATTCAAGGACTCCATGTGTAAACGTTTCTGTTGCGGGTCCGTAAAGTCTCTCCGCCGCCGGTTGGCTGCTTTCAAAACGGGGCCTTGTAGCCACCGACGATTGAAACACGGACGTGTTCTGTCCTTCCGGTCCTTTATCTGAATGCCGGGCCGCGCGCTTTACGCGAATTCGCTGACCCGGATGGTATCCTGTTCGTCCTATATCTGAAACAGACCAAAGCTTTGACATCGCCCGGTTTCATTTTCATGCGTGACCCGGATACGGAAAAACGATGTTTTTATATGCTTAATAAAGTTTTCTAATAATATTTCCGTTCATTTTTGTCAAGTCATTAGTGATACTCTTTTATTGACGGATGTAAAAGAGACAGACAGACGGCTTGACTATTTTTGCCAGGACTGTCATTTATGTGGCTGTAAAAAAAAGGATCTTTATTGAAAGACGCCTATCCGGGTGCGGGCCGGAAGAAAGGAGAACAGATTTGCCGGAAAATGCGGGCATATCATTTTACTTCAGTAACAGCTATAAACGGCTTGCTTCTCTGTTTACAGAGGTCCACCGGCAGACGGCAGACCTGAGTCCTTTTGTAAAAGAGCATGTCATTGTTCAGACCCGGGGCATGCAGAAATGGCTGTCACTTCAAGTCGCCGCTGCAGACGATGTTTTTGCGAATTTCGAATTTCTCGGGGTTTCTTCATTTTTCAGGAAACTTTACTGCCGGCTCGGGAATGTGCCTGAAAGCGCATCTGTTTACTCGGTCCAGGTTCTGAAATGGATCATATACCGCATTCTTCAGCAAAGGGTGGAAAATGAAGCACACTTTGCCGTTATCAGGGAGTATGCAGACGGGGATGCGTATAAGATGTTTCAGCTGGCGTCAAGCCTGGCCGACCTGTTTGAACAGTACATGATATACAGGCCCCGGATGATTGAAAAATGGGGCGAGGGCAGCCGGTATTTCCGGGAGGGAGGCGCTTTTATCCCGCATGATCATGAATTGTGGCAGATGACCCTGTGGCGGTATATCAAAGCCTGTATCCCCGGGGATATTCCGGACAGGGTTCAGTTGAGAGAACGGCTGTCCGGGATGCTGGAGACAACTGAAGGGAAATCCGCTATCCGGAAGGTGTTCGGTACTCAGGTCTCGGTGTTCGGCATTACGGTGATGCCTGAATATTTTTTGCCTGTATTTGAAAAGCTCGCCCGTCATATCCGTGTTCATTTTTTTCTTATGAACCCGTCGCCCGCCGAGTACTGGTTTGATATTGTCAGCCGAAAGGAGAAATTACAACAGGAAAAAAAGCATGTTAAAGAAAATGAAATCGATCCGGCACTGCTTCATTTCGAGGTCGGCAACCCGTTGCTCGCCTCTCTGGGCAAGGTGGGAAGGGATTTTCTGTCAGCTGTATACACCCTCGAGAGTGCCCATACCAACGCAAAGGAAGCGTTTGTCGTCAACAGCAGCGGCACGCTTCTCTCATCGATTAAGGCGGATATCACCTCCCTTCGGGACAGGACCGAAACGGGTGAAAAGGGGACGTTCTGCACAGACGACCGATCGGTCGAAATTGTTTCCTGCTATTCTCCTTTGCGGGAGGCAGAAGTTCTGAGCGACATCATTCTGGACATGTTCAACAGCAAAACCCGCGGTTTCACCGGGCTCAAAGCCTCTGACATCCTGGTGGTGACACCGGACATCGACACCTATTCGCCGTATATAGACCAGGTGTTTTCCCGGTTTGACGGCTCCGATCAAAGAAAACGGCCTTTTATTCCCTATACCATTGCCGACAGATCGTTTCACAGGGAAAACCTCGAGGCCGGTGTCATGAAGAAAATCCTGTCACTGCCCGGCAGCCGCGCCCGGATTTCGGATGTTTTCGGCATCGTCGATTCAAGACCGGTCCGGGAAAACTTTGATTTGTCCCCGGAAGACATCTACAGCTTGCGGCAGATGGTCAAAGAGGCGGGGATCCGATGGGGGATCGACAAGCATCACAGGAAACGGCTCGGGCTGCCCGAATATGAGGCGGCGTCGTGGCGGTGGGGCTTTTTGAGGCTGTTGGCCGGTTATGCCATGCAGCAGGAGACCGGCAGGGATTTTGCCGGAATGATTCCCTGCGAGGGCATAGAAGGCGACCGGACGAGGGCGCTTGGAAAATTCGTCACCATTGTGGAGACGATATTCTCTTTTTTGAAGGATAAAGACCGGCCCAAACCGTACTTTGAGTGGATCACGGTTTTTCAGGCAATGGCGGACACCCTTTTCGGGGCCGGACAGGGCGAGGAAGAGACCACTGGTGCCGGTACCGTTCAGGGGATTCTCGCCGATATCGGGACAAATATTGAAGAAGGGGTTTTTGAGCATACGGCAGATAAAGAGGCCCGGTTGACTTTTGACGTTTTCCGGGAGGAGTTCGTCCGGTACCTTGACATGCGGGAACGGTCGGCAAGAAGTTTTTTGAGCAGGGGCATCACGTTTTCATCTGTCGTCCCCATGCGGAGCATCCCCTTCAGGGTTATCTGCATGATCGGGATGAACGAGGAGGACTTTCCGAGGAAGACGCGGTATCATGATTACAACCTGATCCACCTTTACCCGCAGAAAGGGGACAGAAACACACGGGATAACGATCTCTATCTTTTCCTGGAAATGCTGCTCTCTGCAGAGGACAAACTGTATGTAAGCTACACCGGAAAAAGCATAAAAGATGATTCGGAAAGACTTCCGTCGCAGGCGGTACTGCAGCTTACCGACTATGTGGACAGCGGTTTTGTCGTCAAGGGGCATGAAAAGGGCCGTGTCAGCGACTATATATGGATTCAGCACCCGCTTCAGCCTTTCAGCATTACGTATTTTACGGATTCGGATGGGGAAAGACCGATTTTTACCTACAGGGAAAATCTGTTTTACCGGCCTGAAATACCCGCGGAAAGAACCTGCCTGCCGGAAATCGCACCGCCCGGGCCAATGCATGACAGCGGTCTTTATGCCGTGACCGTGAACACCCTGACCCGTTTTTTCAGGGATACAGCGCAATTTTTTCATAGAAACCGGGTGGGAGCGGATTTTGCCGGGCTTGAGCCCCCGCTGGAGGACCGGGAGGTGTACGACACTGACGGCCTGATGGATTTTGCGGTGCGGGAACTGATTGTGAAGGGGCTGATAAACAAAGCGGATACCGACTGGGAACTGCGGCTCATGGGCGAGCGGGAGGCGCTTCCCTTTGGCAAATACCGGAAAACCTATGTGGCCCGGAAAAAACGGGAGGCCCAAGCCCTTTTCAATAAGATTCAGACAACCGCTGGCCGATTGTCAGCCGTGGCATATGAGAGTGCGGCCCATAAAATAAACGGGGTTGAGATAAGTGTGCAGGGGATACCGGTAATCCGGAAGGGGCATGGGGACATGCTCGTGGGGTGGCATGCTGCCGCTGAAAAGCCCAAATACCTTATTGAGGCCCTCCTCTGTCACCTGTTGTTCAACGCTGTCCGGGATGCGGCAAAAGAGGTAATCACCTGTTTTGTGTTCACGGATGAAGTGGTCACCCTCGGTTCCGTGGACAGGGACAGTGCCCGGGAACAGCTGGCGGGCATTGTTGAATTGTATCTCAAGGGACTTACCACACCGCTGGTGTTTTTTCCGGCGTCAAGTTACGTGTTTGCAAAAAGCCTGAATCGGTATAAAGATCCGGACAAGGCCTTTGGCCAGGCGAAAAGGTGTTTTTTTGACGAGTATATGAATCCTGAAATCAATAATTCCCGCCATTATCAGCATTATTTCGCCAGCCGGGAGCTGTTTGACGCCTGCAGAGAGGAATTTGTCAAAAACAGCCGAACCGTTTTTTCAGGATTTTTCAATGGGCTCGGAAAGGATCATGACACACACAGAGAGTGATTCCCCGGTATTTGATCCGGTCACTGCCGAACTTGAAGGGACCACGCTTGTCGAGGCAAGTGCCGGCACCGGCAAAACCTTTTCGCTGGGGGTGCTGTATCTCCGTGCTGTCATGGAAAAAGAGGCGGACGTGGACGGGATACTGGCGGTAACGTTTACCAATGCGGCAGTGGCGGAGCTCAAGGATCGTGTCCGGCGGTTTGCCGAACAGGCGCTTTACTGTACCGTATCAGAGGCGGCGGACGGGAGTGCCGCCTCTGACGAGGCAGATGAAGCGGATCCCCTGATATTTCAGAGTGTGAAGAGAGCGGTGACGGTAAAAGGGGAAAAGCGGGTGCGGCTGATGTTGAAAAAAATGCTCTCCTCAATGGATGAGGCACACATCTATACCATTCACGGATTCTGTCAGCGGGTCCTTGATGAACACGGGTTCCTGTCAAAGTCCCGGTTCGAAACCGCCATCATACCGGACGACAGTGAGTATATCAGGGAAGCGGCCGAAGATTTTTACAAAAGGGAAATTGAACGGCATTCCTCTGGTGTGGCGTTCTTTTTGAAAGAGGGGTGCGGTCTTTCTCCGGACAAAATCGCCCGGCTGGCCGGATCTGTTCTGAACAAACAGGGACTTGAAATCGTGTCGGACGAGGTGGATGTGTTTCTGCTCGACCGCACCTGGGAGCGGATAAAAACCGTCTGGCAAAGGGACAGCCGCGGCATATCCGATTTTCTGAAAACCGCTGAACAGCTGAAACGCAGAAAAGACGTGTACAGGCAGGACAGCCTGGCGGACCTTTTGGCGGAATTTGAATATGCAGTTGCTTCAGATATTGTGGATAAAGGACTGATCACTAAGCTGGCCCTGTCAACCGTAAAAAAAGAGACAAAAAAAAATAAATCGGTCGGTGAGACATATCCCTTTCAGGAATTTTTCCGCGCCTGTGAAGATTTTCTGACAGCCGGAGAGGCGGTCAGGGGGTATCTGTTCAAAAAGGGGGCGGTGTATATCCGGGAGCGTATTAGAGAGAAAAAGAGAGGTCAGAATCAGCGGACATTCAATGACCTGCTTTTTGATGTGCACAAGGCCGTTTGTGAGAACGGCGGCCACAACAAACTTGTCCGGCTGCTCAGGAAAAAATACAGGATCGGATTCATCGACGAGTTCCAGGATACGGACAAATGCCAGTGGGAGATTTTTCACGCCGTTTTTGTGGCCGGCGGCCGTCCTCTTTTTTTGATCGGCGATCCAAAGCAGGCGATATACAGTTTCAGAGGGGCGGATGTCTTTTCCTACATCCATGCAAAAAGACATACGCCGGGTATGAAAAAGCGGTGGCTCAACACCAATTACCGCTCTTCGGACCGGTTGGTAAAAGCGGTCAACACCGTTTTCCTTCGGCGTGACAAACCGGGAGGGCCCTTTCTGATAGAGGAGATCGGGTACAAACCCGTGGTGTCATCGAAAAAAGCGGCCGCAAACACCAATCCCATGACCTCGCGAGACCGGGAGGCGTATATGCCGTTCGTGATATGGAAAGAAGAGAACGTCACCGCCAGGAGCAACTATGCCGGTGAAATCGAGACGGCGGTGGCAAATGAACTTTATGATCTGTTGACGGTCAGCCCGCTCCGGATTACCGAGGCGGGGTGCAGCAGAAAAATCCGCCCCCGGGATGCGGCGGTGCTGGTGGTGACCCACGCCCAGGCAAGGGCGGTCAAAAAGGTGCTGGATGACATCAATATCCCGTCTGTTATCGGCAAATCCGGTTCCGTTTTCAGTACTGCCGCGGCATATGACATGCTGACACTTCTGGGGGCCTGTCAAATGCCACTGAATACGGCGCTTGTCAGGGGAACACTTGTCACCGGTCTGATCGGCACCGATGAGACACAGGTGTACAATTTAAATGAGGCGGATTTTGAACGGCATCTCGACCGGTTCAGAACCTATTCACGTATATGGGCAGACCAGGGAATTGCCCGTATGATCTCGGCCTGTTTTTCAGACTATGCCGTGTACGACCGGCTCCTGAAACAGGTTTCCGGAGAGCGCAGCCTCACCAATTTACGTCATGCGGCCGATCTGCTTCACTTGCGGGAAAAGGAGACCGGCGCGGCGCCGGCAGAACTTTTCTCATGGCTTTCTGACCGGATTTCATCTGCCGGGGATGAAGCGCATCAAGAGTTTGAGATGAATCTTGAGAGTGACGAAAGCGCTGTCAAAATAGTGACCGTTCATGCCAGCAAAGGACTCGAATATCCAGTGGTGTTTGCCCCCTATTTTTTTGCCGCCCCCCGTGCACCTGAGAGGCTGGATTTTTCCGAAGCGATATACCATGATACCGACAACCGGCTCGTTCTCGATTTGCGGAGCGGACAGTTTGACAAAGCCGCAGAGGCGTTCCGCCGGGAGGATTGTGCTGAAAAGCTGAGGTTGTTTTACGTGGCGGTTACCCGGGCCTCGTATCTGTTTTACACCATGCTTCCCACCGGGTTTAAAAACAGGGAAATGGCACCTGTTTTCCATTTTCTCGAGGCGTTTGCCGCCGGGGAAATGCCGGAAAACGCGCCGGTTGCGATACGGGAACTGCCGTCGCAAAAAAGACCGGGACTTTTTTACGGTGCGGACCGGCATTCTGTCCCCTTGCGCACCGGTCCTGTTTTTAAAGGAACAATCGAGCCGGGTGGCAGCGTTTCAAGTTATTCCGGCATCGTCCGGCATCAAATCCATGACGGTTTTGATACGCCCGGCGACGATTATACCATTATCGGTTTCAAAAGAGGGGCCGATGCCGGCAATGCCCTTCATGACATATTTGAACTCCTTGATTTTGAAGCCCCGGATACCTATGAAGAGACGGTGGAGACAGTGCTTGCCCGCTACAATCTGAGAGGGGACGGCAACGAATGGACCGGCACGGTAAAGGCGTGTGTGGAGAATGTGATGAAGAGCGCCCTTGCCTGTGGTGATTCGGTTTTTTCCCTTGGCCGGATTCCGCCGGACAAACGGACTGCCGAGTTTGAATTCTATCTGAATCTGAACCGGGTCAGGCAGGCGGAAATGGTGGATATTCTGGGCAGCGATATCGGCAACATCCGCTTCGACGAACTGTCAGGCTGGCTTCACGGCTATATCGACCTGGTTTTCCAGGCAGAGGGCCGCTATTTTGTTCTTGACTGGAAGTCGAACTACCTCGGGCCCGGGGAGTCGGACTATACCCCTGACAATCTGGCCGGGGTCATGAATGATTACAACTATCATCTCCAGTATTATATCTATACCCTGGCCTTTAACCGGTTTCTTGAGAAGCGGGTCCGAAACTATACCTACCGGGATCATTTCGGGGGGGTGTATTACCTGTTTCTGAGGGGATTCAGCCGTCCGAGAGATATGGAACGGGGGGACGATACCGGCATCTTTTTTCACAGGCCCGATCCGGGCGTTATCGCCAGGCTTTCAAGGATTGTTCAGGCAGACAGGAACAGGGAGAAATAATGGATATCGACCAGGCATCGGCCCTTAAAATTTTCAGGGATATCGACCGCCAGCTTGCCGGATTTATCCGGGAGAAAGGCGGAAGCGAGGTGTCTGCCCTGACAGCCCTTGTTTTATCACGTGAACTCGGGGACAACCATGTCTGCCTGGAACTGCGGGAAGAAAACCCCCGGTTGTCTGCGTATACATCAGAGGGCGTTCCCCTTTTCCCGGTTCAGGACTGGAAAGCGCAGCTTGCCGCCGACAGACATACAGTGGGGCGGCCGGGTGAGTATAAACCCCTTATCTGTGACGGCGACCGGGTGTACCTGCAGCGGTACTGGGCCTATGAACAGCTGCTGGGATGCCGGCTCGCCCAAAGGGCGAACGTAAAGACCGCCGTCGATATCGAATCGTACAGGTCGCTTTTCAAGGCCTGCCGGCTCGGCAGCGGCACGGGGGATCTCTCCGGTCTTCTGCCTGAAGAGCGGCAGGACCTTCAGACAGCAGCGGTGTTAATGGCGCTTCAGTCCGGATTTTCCGTCATATCCGGCGGGCCGGGGACCGGCAAGACAACCGTCCTGGCGCGGATACTGGCCGTTATGATCGGCAGAACCCCCCGGTTGAATGTGGCATTGGCCGCCCCCACCGGGAAAGCGGCCATGCGCATGAATGAATCGCTCCTGAATACGGTGGGCCGGTTTGATATACCAGGAGATCTGAAAGATCTGATTGTCCGGAACAAGGCGGTAACCCTGCATCGCCTGCTGGGAAGAACCAGCCGGACAGGTGCCGGCAGATTCGGCAGCGATGCGGAAAGAAAGCTCGACCTCGATATCCTGGTGGTGGACGAAGTGTCCATGATCGATCTGGCACTGATGACGAAACTTGTCTCCGTTCTGAACGATGATGCAACCCTTATCCTCCTGGGGGACAAGAATCAGCTCTCCTCGGTGGAGGCCGGCAGTGTGCTGGCGGACATATGCGAGGCCTTCGGCAGCAACAATCTGTCAGAGCAGTTTGTCGCCAGAGCCAACCGGCTGATACCGGACAGGCGGGAGCATCTTCTGAGCGGACAGAGGTCTCCGGAAAAAACCCTGTCCACCGACATCGTGATACACCTGCAGCGCAATTACCGGTTCGGCTCCGGCACCGGCATCGGCCGGATCAGCCGGAAAATGGTTCAGGAAGAGGCCGGTGCCGAGTCCGTTGTGGCAGACATGACGTCCGGCGGAACGGATGACAGCTTTAAGCTGGAAATTGTTGACCCGGGACGAGGCCGGCCTGTTCTGGACCGAAAGTCCGTTGTAAAAAAATTCGCCGCCTATCTCGGGGCGTCCGACCCTGAAGGGGCGCTGGCGGCGCTGGCGGATTTCAAGATATTGACCCCTTTGAACACAGGGCCTTTCGGTGTTCATGAAATCAACGCACGGGTGGAACGTATCCTTGCCGATGCCGGAATGATAACACCCGACCGGGAGTTCTATACCAAACGCCCCGTCCTCGTCCTTGAAAACGACTATTCGCTTGGATTGTTCAACGGCGATGAAGGTGTCGTCATGGCAGATCAGAACGGCAGCCCCCGTGTGTTCTTCACGGCACCCGACGGTGTGAAAGCCTTTATTCCCACGCTTCTGCCCCGGCATCAGACGGCATTCTGCCTTACGGTTCACAAAAGCCAGGGATCGGAGTTTAAAAATGTATTGTTTCTGATGCCTGACAGAGAGGTCCCCGTCGCCACAATGGAGCTTGTATACACCGGGATCACCCGGGCCAGAGCCCGCGTCGATCTGACCGGGACAAAGCCGGCGATCGCAGCGGCGCTTAAAAAGAAAACGATACGGAGTTCAGGCCTTATCGGGGTGATTCATCACTATCTTAAGAGCACCTGAAATGCATAAAAAACAAAACACGCCTGTGTTTCAATTGTTGACGTTTGTAACCGGGGGCGCAGCCCCTGGTTCGGAAACAACCAATCACCCGGGGAGGTGTTCATGTCAGTTGAGATGAAGGTGAATACAGCGGTGACGGTTTTGTGCGCGGTTGTTCTGTTTTCTACCTTTTCCCCCTTTTGTTCTGAAAAGATCCGCCGGTATTCAGGGGCTGCCGAACTGGACCGGGTAACCGCGTCATATCTCACAGACAGTCTTAAGAAAACGAGTCTTTCTTTTGTGGCCGCAAGGGGGGTCAATGCACTGGTTTCCGTAGCGCAGAGCCTTCAGATCGGCGGATCACTCGTTGTATCAGGATCATTCGAACCCGGCCAGATCCTCGATCCCCTCAACGACATGGTGGAGAGATTTTCTTGGATCATGCTGATAAGTTCGGTATCCATCGGGGTTCAGATGTTTTTAATGCAGGTGCTGCCCTGGCTGTGTATCAAGTTTCTGCTGCCCGTGGGTGTGGTAATGCTCGTGGTAGGGACATGGGCACCTTCCGGATGGCGCCGTCTGCTCGTTTCCGGGGGAAAGGTGATTGCTGTCTGCCTTGTGCTGCGGTTTTTAATGCCGGTCATGGCATTAACGCATAAGGCCGTGTACAATTATGCATTGAAAGACCGGTATGAAACCGCCAGCCACTACATATCAAGTGACGTGGAAACATACAGCGGCATTGAACAACCGACGGACTCAGACTGGGTCGGGGACATCAGAGAGATCCGGGAGAAGATCAGCCGTTTGAAACACAAAGCGGCCCATTATTTCGATCACATGATCGATCTCATCATTGTGTTCATTATTCAGACTATCCTGATGCCCCTTGTAACCCTCTGGCTGTTCTGGCTTTTGTTGCGGCGTATCGTCACGCAGGATGTCGTCCCGGACAGATGGCACAGCCGCCCTGACCGGCGTTGGAACAGGGAAGCGGCATCGGGAAAATGAAGGCGGATTCTTTTGGCTTTGGCCGCAATCCGATTTATGGTTTAATGCAAACGGAGCGGAATGAGAGAAAGATTGCGGTTTATCTTAATAAATAAAATAAAATTAAGCGCATGGGACAGATAGGCAAACTCATACTGAGTGCCGGGGGGATACTCGCGGCCGTCGGTCTTTGCCTCATTTTTCTTGACAAAACCGGTTTCAAAGGTCTGCCCGGTGATATCCGCTATGAATCCAGGAATTTCAGGTTTTATTTTCCGGTGGTCACCTGTGTGGTAATCTCCCTTGTCGCGTCCCTTCTGATCTGGCTGTGGCAGTGGATCAATAAGGGGTGAAGGTCTCTTTCATGAGGAAGGTGCATATCAGCGCGGCAAGAGAGGTGCCGAACAGGATAAAAAGCATGGTTGTATACGCTTCGGTGGAATAGATACCGGCGCCCGCTCTGGGATATACGTCGAGAATTTTCCCGAGAAGGGGCATGTAAATGGCCCCGCCGAGGAACGGAAACAGGTTCACGGTGCCGACGGAGGTGCCTGCGATCTTCACCGGGAACAGCTCTTTTGTGGTGGTAAACCCGATCGCCACGATTGAAGAAGAACTCACCGAGAAGAGAAAGATCAGGACGTATAACATAAACCGGGGAAGCGCAGCAGGGAAGAGGCAGAAAACAAGAAATTCGAGTGCCAGCAGACTCGTGCAGATAATAAATATTTTTTTCCGGCTTTTGAATATTTTGTCTGACAGAAATCCCAGAAGCGGACTTCCGATGATCATCCCCCAGGCGATCATGCTGAGAATGGCCCCGGCTTCCGATCGTGACATGTCATAGACGTGCATCAGATAAGGACCGCTCCACAAGGCGCCAAACCCGAAAAATATACCGCAGTCCAGAAAAAACCAGATGGCCACCGGCCAGAAATACCGGTTGGACAGAACCATTCCGGCGCCTTCAAGAAGGCCGATATCCGCTTCCTTGAGTTCTTTTTCCCTGACCCGGGGATCCATCTGGGCGATTGACGGCCACCCTTTTTCGCCGGGATGATTCCGCACGAATATCCATACCAGCGCCAGGAGACCGAGCGTGCAGAACCCGATGATTTCAAAGGAGATCCGCCAGCCGAAGAGTGAGGTCATTACCGCCAGGAGCCATGTGGCAGCAAGGACACCGGCGCCGCCAACAGCGTTAAGGATACCGGCCATGGACGCGAACTCCTCCGCCCTGAACCACTGGGAAAGAATTTTCATGGTGGGGATGAAAACCATGGATACGCCGAATCCTACGAGTATCCGGCCGAC
>CAYZHB010000048.1:0-6713 GCA_964478245.1 uncultured Desulfobacterales bacterium
ATTGATTTTCTCCCGTTTTAAGGTGTTGACAGTCTGTAAGAGTGGTATTATAGCATGCCGTTTTTCCGCTTCAAAGTTTTTTGTGTTTTTGTTTTTCCGGCGCCGCCATGGTGACGGCGTCCACAGGGCAGGCATCGACACAGAAGCCGCAGGCGATACACAGGTCTTCACCAGCCAGTTGCGGTTTCGGCGATTTGAGTTTCCGGGCACGGGTATCAGCCAAAACCAGGGCACCGGCCGGGCAGGCATCAATGCAGACACCGCACCCCATGCAGACGCTGTTGTCGAACACCGGTTCGGGCCACGCCTTCTTTTTAAGGGGGACACAGATTTCCCGGAAAGGATCGGTGATCGCGCCGGCCGGGCAGATCCGGCCGCAGGCACCGCATTCGATGCAGTGGTCCGCCCGGATGACATGGGGCTCTTTTTTCTCACCTGTTACGGCGGCCGACGGGCATAACTTTCGGCACAGGCCGCATCCCGTGCAGTCTTCCGTGATATAGTAGGCCATTACGCCCCTCCTGCCGCCGGTTGCATGTCAAGGGCTTCCAGGGTTTCCGGAAGGGGGTGCCCTGTCTCGGTGTCCCAGCCGAACTCTTCACGGAAATCCCGGACCAGTTTTTCGATGTGAACGGTGCGGCCCTTGTTGGCGCCGCGTTTGAGCGGCGGGCGTCCCAGCAGGCGGTCCGAAACCACAATATTGCCGGGGTCGAGCCCCTGCCGGATATTGAACATCTGTTTCAATGTCTGAATTCGTTTCCCGGCCGCCATGTAATCTTCCGGGGTCTTGTCCCAGCCGGTGGCCGCGTTCAGCCAGTCGAAAATCCGGATGCGCCCGGCCCCGATAAACATGCCGAACATGCAGGCGCCCGCCGCGTTGATCACGTTCATGTACTGGCTGTTGGCCGCGGCCATCCGGGCTTTTTTCCGGTCTGTCCGGTACTTTCGTCCCTTGAGGTAAAGGGGAAAGGGTTTGGGCAGGTCCTTCACCACCTTCCAGAGCTGGTACATTTCATAGTAGAGGAGGGCCCCGGTGGTATGCCGACCCGGCGCCGGATCGGCGCTGTAATGAAGGGCGAAGAGCGGATCGTTCCGGGGATCGTGGGCGCCTGGTTCCTGGCCGCCGGCATGGACGGCGAATTCTTCGGATCCCTTGCCGATTCGCCGGGCGGCCCTCTGAACACCGTCCGCGAGCACATCGCCGATGCCTTCCCGGCTGACCATCATCTCCACGAGTTTCACGATTTCCTCTGTTTTTCCCCAGTCCAGTTTCAGCCCGCCCGTGTCAGCGGCGGTGATGCATCCGGCCCGGTATGCCTCGATGGCGAAAGCCACGGCGTGGCCGGCCGATATGGTGTCCATGCCGGCGCGGTTCAGAACCTCGTTGAGATAAAAGATGCTGTCGGTATCCGTGTTCATCAGAAGTCCGCCAAGACAGAGAACCGTTTCATATTCCGGTTTGTGGGTGGATTTGTATTTCCCTTTCACCGAGCAGATGCCGCCGCATCCCAGCGGACAGGCATAACAGTGATATTTTGCCGTTTGGCGTTTTGTAAACACATCCGGGTTGGTGGAAAAGGATTTGGTGATGCCCCAGTCCCGGCTGGTGCCGGTCCAGTTTTTCACGGGCGCGTCCCCTATCTCGGGCGAGATGACATTCATGGACACGGTGCCCCACTTTTTGAGGAACATTTTGTACAGAAATCCGTCCTGGATCACGGCAAAGGGCAGTATCCGCATCAACGCCCCGACCGCCGCCGTGAGGGGACCGTTCACAAAAGGCGGCTGGAACCGGACCCATTTGTTCAGCTTCCGGCTCAACGCTTTCATCCGGTCGGTGTTGTGCACGTGTATCCGTTGGCGGCCGTTGAGGACGACCGCTTTCAGGTTTTTCGCGCCCATCAACGCCCCCAGGCCCGACCGGGCCGCCATCCGGCCCTTGTCTGTGGCAATGCCCGATATGAGAGAACGGTTTTCACCGGCTTTGCCGATACAGGCCACGCGCGTTTTCGCCGATCCGCTCTCCCGGACCAGCCTCTCCTCGGTTTCCACCGTGTCCAGCCCCCAGACGTCGGAGGCGTCCCGAAGTTCACACGCGGTGTCGTCAATGTAAAGAAAGACCGGTACCGGGCTTGTCCCCCTGAAAAAGATGCCGTCATATCCGCACCGTTTGATGGCCGGAGAGAAACGGCCGCCGCAGTTGGCCTCTCCCCACCCGCCGGTGAGCGGGGATTTGCCCAGCACCATCCATCGGCCGGTGAACAGGCTGCCGGTGCCGGTTAAAACGCCGCTTACAAAACCCAGGACGTTGTCCGGGCCCAGGGGATCGGCACCGGCCGGGATGTCCCGGTTGAGGACATAGGCACCGAGCCCCATGCCGCCGATATGGCGTTCATAAATCGCATCATCGATGGCTTCCTCGGTGATCTCCCCGTCCGTGAGGTTGACATGCAGAATTTTTCCCATGTACGCTTTTTTCATTTTTTTCCCTTTCCCATGCGGTGTGCGGCCCTGATGACAAGCGGGGCTTTGGTCCCTTTTCTGATCCGGCCGGTGTCAAGCGGCGTGCCTTCCCACGCCGCCCTGAGAACCGCCAGGGCATCGGCTTCATCCATGTCTTCGGGATTGTACACAATGGAGCCGTCGCCCAGGGCGGTCTGTGCAATTGCCGGCAGCCGTTCTTCAGGCACTTTCAGAGCGCCGTCTTTATCATTCCGTATCTCTTTCAGCCACCGGGGGTGGGCCCCGTCCGTGGCCTCAAACAGATCCCGGTTGAGCTGCCGGATGCTCTCCACCGCTTTCTGCGCCCTTTCCCCGGCCGGTGTGCGGGCGTAAACATCGGCGCCTTCCAGAAACAGAAGGAGTTCGGATATGGCGGACTGGCGTTTATGGCGGTTGTACTCCAGGCCGTACGGCAGGAGAATCGCCATGCACACACCGTGGGGAACGCGGCACACGGACCCGACCGAGTGGCCCAGGGTATGCACGATCCCCACCATGGCGTTGGAAAAGGCCACGCCGGCGAGGTTCGCCCCCACGGCCAGGGCAAGCCGGCCTTTTTCATCGTCCGGGTTTTTGGTGACGCGGACAAGGTGTTTTTTGATAAGCGAGATGGCGGCGGTGGCATGACTGTCGCTCAGGGGATTTTTGGCCAGGCTGATGTAGGATTCCACGGCATGGCTCATGGCATCCATGGCGGTCTGCGATGTCAGGTGGGGCGGCAGAGACACGGTCATCCGGGGATCCAGCACCGCGGCATCCGGCAGCAGGAAAAGTGAGGTAAACAACAGTTTTCGGTTCTGATCCCGGTCGGCGATCACCGCCACCAGGGTGGCTTCAGACCCGGTTCCGGCTGTCGTGGGCACGGCGATGAGCGGTTTGAGCCGTTTTTTCAGTGCCCCGGCACCGGTGAACTGCATCAGGTCGGATGCATTGTGGGAGACCAGGATGTTGATCCCCTTGGCGGTATCCAGTACCGATCCGCCGCCCAGTGCCACAATGGCGTCACATCCTTTTTCCCTGTAGACGGCGGCCAGGCGGTTGACCGTGTTTACATCCGAATCCGGCGGCACATCGTCGGCCACCGCTCCCACTGTGACCTTTTCTTTGAGAATGCCGGTCACCATGTCCGCAAGACCGGCGGCGGCCACGCCCTTGTCGGTTAAAACAAACGGTTTGTCAGCCTTCAGGCGCGCCAGAAGAACGGGAATTTTTTCAAGGGTGCCGGCGCCGGCAAGTGTCCGGCCGCCGCACCCGAATTCAAAGTAGGATGGCAGATTCATGATGCCCTCCCTTTCACCGGACTGCCTGAAAACGCGTGCCGGGCCACGGTCATCCAGGTGTCCACGTCAGGCGTTTCGGCCGCATCACAGGCCTCTTTTACCATGTTCCCGATTCTGTCTTCGGCAATGCCCAGGTCTTCGAGCGTCCGGGGCGTCTTTCCGCCGGTGGCGGCAAACAGGGTGTTCATCAGTGAAAACAGGCTGTGGACACCGGCGTCTGGTCGCTGCCGTGCGGGCGTGGCCGCGTAGATATCCGGTGTTTCAAAGGCGGCCAGCAGTTTTTCCGGTCCGGTGCCGGTTTTGTCCAGGTGAGCGGACAGGGCGTACGGCATGAACACCCCCATGCAGACAACTTCGGAAAAGTCGCACAGGCGGCTTGCCGCTCTCCCGAGATGATGGATGACGCCGTCGCCGGTATGGGCGCAGGCACAGGCCGATATGACCGCCGCATTTACGATTCCCGTGGCGGCTTTTCGGGAGAACCCGTCCGAAAGCAGTCCGAAGAGGTTGTCTTTGACAAGGCCGGCCGCGGCCGATGCATAGGCGTCGGTCCGGGGATTCCGTTTTTCCGATATAAAGGCATCCACTGCGTTGACAAGGGCGGACAGAGCGGTCTCGATAACGGTGGGCTGCGGTGCCGGCCGGAGAATCACCGGATCGATCACGGCAAGGTCCGGCATCAGGTAGGCTGAAACGTATTGCCCGTTTTCGAAAAAAGCCCGGCCGGCGGCCTCGTGCCAGCTGATGCCCAGGGTCGGGACGAGCACGGACGGTTTCAGGGGAAACGGGATGTTGTCGGCGCCGCGGCAGTCCCGGACATGGGCGGGATCACCGGAAACGGCAATGTTGAGCACTTTGGCCGCGTTGGCGGCAAAGGGGCCGCCCGTTGAAAGAATCGCGTCGAATCCTTTTCGCGTGTAAATGTCAAAAAGGGCTTTCAGTTCGGTCATATCGAACAGGGGGCCGATGCCCTCGTACACACCGAAAGCACTTCCTGACGCGGCAAAAACGTCGGCGATGTGTTTCACCGCACCGGGATCGGCACTGTCATCCGCCAGGATCAGGGGCTTTCCGGCGTTCAGAAAGGCCAGTTCCACCGGCAGTCCGGCAAGGGCGCCTTTTCCTGAAATGATCCGCACGGGACAGAAAAAATCCACGTAATCTTCTGTATGCATCGTTCGCTCCCTGCTTGATAAAATGTCAGTATCCGGCCACGGTCCGGAAATAGATCCGGGTCCGGTTGATGAGTTTCCGGGTGAGCGGCCAGTCGGGATACCGTTTAACAGCCAGTTCGGCAATTATTCCGGGAAGGAGGTACACTTCCACGGCATCGAGTATCCGGACCACTGTCAGGCTGGCGGGGACGTCTCCCGAAACAATGAGCCGGTTCCGGGCCGTCGAGACGCACGTGGACTCCTGGAAAGTGAACAGGAACACCGCCGCTTCAAGGTGTTTGATCTGCATTTCAAGGTCCGGTTTCCGGGTGGCAGTTGACTTCACCGGTCCTCTGTACTTGAGCACCCCCCGGTCAAGCTTTTGGATCATCATGGAAGGCCCGGCCGGAAAAACCCCCAGAGAAAAACTGAAATCCTTGGGAAGGCTTTCCACCGCTTGTTTTATACGGCTGTCCACCCGCGAGGCGGCCTGTACCGCCCGTCCCACAAACCAGAGCATGACCGCCACGTAGATTTTTTTAAAAAGCGTGCCTTTTCTGACCGCAAAACCAATTTTTCTGAAAACCGGCCGTTCCGCCGGATACTCGGTAAAATGCCCCATAAAAAAATTTCCCTAAAGTCAACGACGGCCACCCGAAAAACCGGCACGGTGAATTTGTTCTATGCCATCGGCAGGTGGCGGGGTGCTTGTCCAAAGGTGACCCGTAGAACAAATTTACCCTGGCAAAGCGGGAGGACAAAACCACGCAGGTGTTTCGATCGTTGAGAGTTTGACAACCCCCCCATTACCGGTTGACGTTAAATTAATACAGATTCCGTTTATAATCAATTTATTTTTTCTCCCGGCACGGTGAATTTGTTCTATGCCACCGGGATATGGCGGGGCACTTCCTCTGCCTCATTCTCGCAGCCCGTCCAGGGCTGCTCCGAGGTGACCGACATCATAAAATCATCCATGATTTTAAAAAAAGATGCCGGTCAAACCCGGCATAGAAAGCACCCCGCCATCTGCCTTTCCAAAGGTGAGCAGCAGAACAAATTCGTCGTGTTCTCCCGGGCCTGCTTATGCCGTACCGGCAAAAAAACAATTGCGTTTCACTTCAGAATGATTATAGAATAGGATAATGGCATGCCGGTTCAGTCAGCCACGGCATTTTCAAAAACCGCAAAAGTTTTCTGCATGGAAACCATTGGAGACCTTTGAATAATGCGCAATCGGAGAATATTATGTTGGAACTTCAGAATGTGAGCTTCAGGGTGCCGGCCGGCGATGATTCCGCAGAAGATGCGCCGGAACAGGAAATAATCAAGGATCTGAGTTTTACGTTTGATCCGGGTAAGTTTTATGCGATTACCGGTCCCAACGGATCCGGAAAATCCACGGTTGCCAAGCTGATCATGGGTATCAACGAGTTGTCCGGGGGAAAAATCCGGCTTGAAGGCCGGGACATCAGCACCCTCGCCATCAACGAGCGGTCCGGCGCAGGGATTGTTTACGGGTTTCAGACCCCGGCGCGCTTCAAGGGCACCACCTTCCGCGATCTCTTATCCATTGCCGCGGGAACGGAAGACGAGGAAGCGCTTTCCCGCATTATTGCCCGGGTGGGCATCTGTTCGCTGGATTTCCTTGACAAACCCGTGGACGCCAAGCTGTCCGGGGGGGAGATTAAAAAAATCGAGCTGGCAACGGTGATCGCCCGCAATCCCAAGGTGGCCATTTATGATGAACCCGACACGGGTATCGATCTGTGGACCA
>CAYZHB010000048.1:6723-21077 GCA_964478245.1 uncultured Desulfobacterales bacterium
TGCTGAAACGGGAGCAGGCCGCGCACAGCACCACCACCATCGTCGTCAGCCACAACAGGGCCTTCCTGGAAGCGGCGGATACCGTTCTGCTGATCAGGGACGGCACCATCGCCTATACCGGTGACTTTGAAGGGGCCATGCCGATACTCGAGGATCTGAGCGTGTGTACGTTTGGCGATACCTGCGAAGGAGAGAGCAATGCTGAATGCTATCGATAAAAAGGTGTTAAAGGAGGTGGCCGATCTCGAGGGGATTCCCAAGGGGGCCTACAACATCCGGAAAAACGGAAAACTCGAGGGGCGGGAGGTGTCCGCCAACATCGATATCGAGACCAATGAGAAAGGTGACGGGATCGTGATCGACATCAAGCCGGGTACGGTGAACGAATCGGTTCACATTCCGGTGATCCTGTCCGAGGCGGGCCTTCACGACACGGTGTACAACACCTTTATTGTCGGGGAAAACGCCGATGTCACCATCATCGCCGGGTGCGGGATTCACTGCGGCAGCGCCGAATCGGAAGGGCATTCCGGCATCCACGAGTTTCAGATTCACTCCGGGGCCAGGGTCCGATACGTGGAAAAGCACGTGGCTTTGGGCGACGGCAGCGGCCGGCGCATACTGAATCCCACCACCAAAGTGTTCATGGCGGAAAACGCCGTGGCCGAGATGGCGCTCACCCAGCTGGGCGGGGTGGATGAGGCCGAACGTTACAACGAGGCGACGATCGGAGCGGGCAGTGCGCTTCTGATTACCGAACGGGTGATGACCGATGCGGACCAGGCGGCCGCGTCCAGAAACGAGATCACCCTGGCCGGTACCGACAGCAAGTCCAATATCGTCTCCCGCTCGGTCCTGAAAGGGGATTCCCGACAGGATTTTTATGTGACTCTTACGGCAAGGGCCAGGTGCTACGGCCATATCGAATGCGATGCCATTCTCATGGACAACGGCCGGAACGAAACCATCCCCGCACTGAAAGCCCTGCACCCGGATGCAGAGCTCACCCACGAGGCCTCCATCGGCAAGATCGCCAACGATCAGCTGATGAAGCTCATGAGCCTGGGGCTTTCCTACGACGAGGCAGTCAACCGGATCATACAGGGATTTTTAAAGTAAAGGCCAAAAGACCGGTTGTGTCTGTACCGCCCGGATGCCCGGTTTACTCCTTTTTATGACATTTTTTGCAGTTGCCGGTCGGTTCGTGCGCCACCGTCCCGTTGTGGCAGGCAAAGCAGTATGCTTCTCCCTTTTTGTGGTCGGCATATGTGATCTCGGCAGTGCCGTGCTTCATTTCAAAGATATCCGTATGACAGGCCTTACATTTGTTGCCGGCTTCTGCATGAATTTTACCGCTGAACGTCACCCGGCCCATGTTGCCGCCGTCAAACACGAGCTTTTTGCCGGCCGGAACGGCCATGACCGCCTGCCCCCCCGCCCATATCACCAGAACCGCCAGCACTGCAAACAGCATGTTTTTCATGAAAGTTTCCCTTTTTGTTCTTGTTGTGGTTCGTTGCCGTCGCCAAAGAGCGACAGTGCCTCATGAATACACAAAAAAAGCGGGAAAAACAAGTTTTGATTTGGTGGTGACGGCTGTCAATGAATGAAAGATTTGCGCCGGGAACCAAGGTGCCGCGGAGCGGGGAATCCGGGTCAGGTCTGCGAAGTGTCTCCGGCTTCATCCAGGACTTTCCGCACCGTTCCGGCTATGTCCGATTTGGTGACGGGCTTCATGAGAAAGCCCTTTATGCCCATGGCGGCGGCCGTATCCCGGTTGATCCGCTCACTGAAGCCGGTGCATATAATGATGGGAACGTCCGGTCTCAAAGCCATTAACGCCTCTGCAAGCTGATCACCTGTCATCTGCGGCATGGTCATGTCCGTTATCACCAGGTCGAAGGCGTCCGGGGAGGCCCTGAATGTCTCGAGCGCTTCAAGACTGCCGTACCGGATGGTGACCGAATAACCGAGCCGCTGAAGCATTCTTTCCATCATCCGGGCAATCTCGGCTTCATCATCCACCAGGAGGATGTTTTCATCGCCGGCGGGGTCGATTTTCAGCGTCTCTTCGGGGTCGATTTCCACGGTCTCCGCCATCAGCGGCAGGTATACACTGACGGTGGTGCCCTTCCCGATTTCGCTGTACACCTTGATATCCCCGTTATATGCCTTGATGATGCCGTGTACCACCGAAAGACCCAGGCCGGTGCCTTTGCCTTTCTCCTTGGTGGTGAAGTAGGGATCGAAGATCCGGTCCATCACAGCCGGCTCGATCCCGGACCCGGTGTCGGAAACCCGCAGCAGGACATACCGGCCCGCTGCCAGGGAAAAACCGTGTATATCCGCCGCTTTCAGTGAAATTTTCGAGAGCTCGATCGATATGGTGCCGTGTTCCGGTTCAATGGCATGATAGGCATTGGTGATCAAATTCATGGCGATCTGGTGCAGTTGTGTGGGATTTGCCATCACATGGCCGCAGCCCTCCCGGATATCCGGCCTGAGCTCGATATCGGCCGGAATTGTGGGCCGGCATAGTTTCAGGACATCTTTCAGCACTTTGTGAACCTGCACCGGGATGAGGCTGTCTTCAGACTGCCGGCTGAAAGAAAGGATCTGTTTCACAAGCTCACTGCCCCGTCTGCCCGCCTTGAATATCTTGGACAGACTTTGATGTGTATCACTTTCTTCGGGGAATTCTTCCATTAACATTTCAGACAGGCCCAGGATCGGAAACAGGATATTGTTGAAATCATGGGCGATCCCGCCGGCAAGCGAACCGATGGACTCCATTTTCTGGGTCTGCTGGATGCTTTTTTCCATGTTTTTGCGGTCCGTGATGTCCATATGGGTGCCGAGCATGCGCAGCGCCCTGCCCTGGTCATCTGTTTCCACTGTTTTCCCCCTGGCCAGTATCCACCGCCATTGCCCGTCCCGGGTTTGCATGCGGAATTCGATCTGGAACGGCTTGGCCAGCTCAAGGTGGTGAAAAATCTGTTTTTCCGCTTCGGGCCGGTCTTCGGGGTGGAGAAGTTTTCGCCACGTGTCAAATGCCTGCGGGAGCTCATAGGGCGCGTACCCCAGCATGGTGTACCACCGCGAGCTGAAGTATACTTCCGCCGTGTCCACACGCCAGTCCCATATCGCATCGCTGACCGCATCCAGCGCCAGGTTCAGCCTTTCTTCACTTTTGGCGAGCGCCTCCTGGGCCTGCTTGAGCTCTGTGATGTCAGTGGCGATACCGCAGACGGCCCAGGCTTCTTTCTCCAGCGTGTGCAGGGGGAACTTGGTGGACACCACCGTATGAACACCGTCCTGCCGGGGCTCTGTTTCTTCCATGTTCATGGGTTCGCCGGCATCGAGCACCGCGAGATCGTGCTGGCGGAACTGCCGGGCTGTTTCCTCCGGGAAAATATCGAAATCGGTGAGGCCCTGGATTTTTTCCGCCGTTACCCCGTGAATTGTCTCGAACCGCTTGTTGACAAACTGGTAGCGGCCGTCGAGATCCTTTATAAATATGGCAGCGGAGGCGTTGTCCAGTATATTGCGGTACTTTTCTTCGTTTTTCCGGATTTCCTTTTCCGCCTGATGCCGGTCCGTCAGGGTCCGGGCAAGAAGAAAAGCCAGCAGCAGGGCGATCATGATGCCGGCCGCCAGGATGCCGAAGGTGAATCGCAGTGTCTGCCGATAGGTATTTTCGATTGTTTTCTCCGATGCTGCCTGGACCACCCGGGAGTGGGACTGAAGTTTGTTTACCAGGGTTTCGTGCAGACGTTTGGATTCCCGGCTGATCATCTGCCGGGCGGTGCGGGGCCTGAAATCGTAATGCAGGGCAATGATCCGGTCATACTTTTGAAAGTAGTCGTCAATGATCTCTTTTTCGATCCCCTCTTCTTTCAGGGCGGTTTCAAGAGATTGCCGTTTTTTTTTGAACTGTTCGTGAAAGATATCCATCTGGGCCGGATCCATGGTGCCCAGAATCTTGAAAACGAGAAGCCGGGTGTCCGAGAGGCGCTGCTTGTGGTCATTTATCTGCAGTCTGTGGCTGTAGGCCCTTCGCTGGGTTTTCCGTATGGACTGGATGTTTTTGTAGGCGAGAAAGCCCTGGATAAACAGCAGGAGTATGATGAAAAAAAAGGAAAAAAGTAAACGCGTCTGTATTTTTTTCATCCCTGGTCACCTGTCAGATCATTGTGTTTCAACACATGCCGGATATAGCGGTTGTCAAAAATAGCGCCGGGGGAAAAGTCCCTTGTCAGCAGGTCGTTTTCTTCCAGAAACCGTTTCAGGGCGGTAAAGTAGTGATGGAGGCCGCCGCCGTTCCGGTTCCGTTCATAAAGTTCATGCGGATTGTGAATCCGGACGTTGTCCAGCATCCGGGCAAACGCCTCATGGGTGAGCCGGGGCTGGGCCTTGAAAGTCGTCTCTTTGAGTATCCGGTAATACGCCTTCCGGTTGCCGGGGGTGTGCAGCCAGTTCACCGCATCGATCCAGCCCAGAAGAATGCCGTGGATATCTTGGTCCGGCATGTTGTAGACCGCCTGTTTGTAACCCCAGAAGCATTCCGGAATACATCCGGTGAAATCGGCGGAAGTGGCCAGCACTTTTCCGTTTCCCTTTTTAACGGCCTGATTGGCCCACGGTTCATAGTTCACCATGGCCGGCAGCCGGCCGGCAACAAACTGGGCACTGAGATCCCGTGCATTGATTTCCACGATCCGGAAATCCGCCAGGGCAAGGTCGATTGTTTTCAGGTAGGAATCCAAAAAAAACAGGCAGGAGGGCTGCTTCAAAAACACGCCGATGGCCTCGTTTTTATGGTGCAACAGGCTGTCGCCCTTTCGGACGATGATCTTGTCCCCGCCGTGGGACCAGTTGGTTTCGGCAAGGGCCACGACCGGCTCGCCGTTCATGAAAATTCCCGCCAGGGAACCGGCCATATCCATGGCAAAATCGATCCGGCCGGCCTTGATGGCTTCAAGAATCACAATGGGATCGTCGTAGGTGACCACTTTTACATCGAGGCCCTGATTTTCCCAGAACCCTTTTTCCGATGCCACATGCAGCGGCGACCATCCGATCCAGGCAACGGTGGCGATTCGGTACTGCCGGCCCGCCGCCGGCGGCACAAGGGAAAAAATCAACAGCAGAACAAGACCTGACTGCCTGAAAAAAGAGACCATACAGCGTTCCCCGACGCGATAGATTGAAGGCGAAAAGCGTATATATTACGAGGATACCAGTTTTCAAATGATATGGAAATCAAAAAGTTTCGGTTTTTCAGCATTTTCTTTCGGGAAACAGGTGACACGGGCGGAGAAAATCGGGTTACCGGGGCCGGCGTTTCAGGCAACGGTTTTCATACCGCGCGCCAGTTTGGCGGGATGGAGAATGTTGCACAGGGGTTCGAACCAGCCGATACGGCGGTTTAGGAAGTCACCAGCCCCTTGTCAATGGCAAAGGCCGTCAGTTCCGAGGCGTTGTGGAGCGACAGCTTTTTCATGAGGTTGGAGCGGTGACGTTCCACGGTTTTGGGACTGATACAGAGGAAATCCGCCACTTCCTTGCTGGAGTATCCCTCGCCCACGAGCTTGAGCACCTCTTTTTCCCGCGGGGTGACCGCGTCCCATGCCGATTTTTTTTTCAGGGTTTTTCTGCTGTCCAGATACCCTTCCATGACCTTGTCGGCAATGCTGGGATTGATATAGGTTTTCCCCGACAACACCACATGGACGGCTTTCAAAAGTTCCTCCTGGGAGGCGTCTTTGAGACAGTACCCGTGTACGCCGGCATTGAAACATTCCAGTATGAACTCGTCTGAATCATGTATGGTCAAGGCGAGTATGCGGGTATCCGGCAGCTGCCGCCGGATCTCCCGTATGGCGGAAAAGCCGTCCATTTTGGGCATGGAGAGATCGATCATGACAAGTTCCGGCTCCAGTTTGCAGGCATTTTGGACCGCCTCCAGCCCGTCTTCGGCTTGGGCGGCCACCTCCAGGGTGTCATCGGCATTGATCATCAGGCAGAGTCCCTCTCTGAGCAGCTTGTGGTCCTCCGCAATGAGAACTCGGTTTTTTTTCATAGCCTCTCCTCACGGCAAACGAAGATTGGTTGTTTTCAAACCCGCGGTTTCCGCCGGTTACAACCGTCACCGATTGAAACACTGACATGTTTTTGTCGTTCCGGCTGTCTCCTAACCGGCTGCCGCGGCCGCCGGGTGGTGTCGACAATCCGGAAAATCCACTGTCGGCAAATTGACTATATACCAGAATATAAAAAAATCAAAGTGATGAACAAAAAAAGTGCGGACGGCGCCTTGTGTCCGGTAAAGAGAAAAAATACAGGAAATCCTGTATTTCAATTTCCCGTATCGGATGGTATCCATAAAAAATGCCGGGAAATTCCCGGCAAATGAGGACGGCAATCTGCTCGAGGGCGCGGCAATAATGGCGGGAATGTTTTTGTCCGGCGATTGCCAGGTATCAACCGCCACCGATTGAAACACTTGTCGGGTGCACCGATCCGTCCCGGTAAAGAGGCGATCCACCGGTGGTGCGGAAAACGGAAGAACGACACAGGCAGGGAATGATGCAGGATGACGCTCAAAAAGCGGCAATCCTGAAGAAAGCGGGAGTGTGATGCATGGCGGACAGAGACGCGGTAACGGAAAAGGCCGAAGCCCTGATCCGGGAAAAATTCGGCCCCGATCTCAGAGAGCGGTTCGGCAGTGACGACCGGACCCGCCTGTATGAACTTGCCGTAGATCAGCTCGACCTGGAGATGCAGAATAAAGAACTCCGCAGATCCAGTGCCGTTCTGGAAGAAACCCGTTCTTTCTACAACCGGCTGTTCCGGTATTCGCCGGTTGCCTGCCTGATCCTTGATAAAGAAGGCAATATCGTGGATGCAAGCTACGAAGCAGTGACTGTTTTCAAAAAAGACGAGGCCCTGATGCTGAAAAGCAGCGCTTATTCCCTGGTGGCGGATGACGCGCAGGCCGTTTTAAAGGACCACCTGGCCGATGTTTTCGAAAGTGACGGCACCCGCACCGTTGATGTCGGTATGCACAGAGAGGGCGGCACACGATTTGCCGCCAGGCTTTACAGTATCCGGTCGGCTTCTGGCCTGAGCAGGCCCCCTCGCTGCTGGACGGCCGTGCTGGACAAGACCAGGGACAGTGAGATGGAAGTGTTGCTGTCCGGTGATTTCAGCAGACGGACAAGGGCGCTCAGGGAGATCAACAGAGAACTGGAAAAGGAGATCGCGATCCGGAAGCAGACCGAGGCCGATCTGAAAATGGAGCTCAATTTCAGAAAAGCGGTGGAAAAAACCATCCCGTGCGGGATTTCTCTTGCGGATCATGACGGACGGATTCTGTACGTGAACCCCACCTTCTGCCGGATGTTCGGTTACAGTGAAAGCGAGCTTCTCAACCAGTATCCCCCCTATGCGTTCTGGCCCGATTACGAAGAGGACAAGCGCATGCGGTGTTTCCACAAGGTTCAGTCGGAACCCGCCTTTGACAACGGGCAGGTCAAAAAGTATTTCCGGAAAAACGGGGAGATGTTCTGGGGGCTTTTTTCCCTGGCGCCCCTCGAGATATCCGGCCATGAAGAAAAAGGGTTTCTGGCTTCCATATTCGATATTACCGCACAGAAAGAAGCCGAAGAAAACCTGGCAGCGTCCGAAAAAAAACAGCGGAACCTGGCGCGGAAACTCATCGATGCCCAGGAGGCGGAACGGATACGGATCGCCAAGGATCTGCACGACAGTATCGGCTCCTCTCTCGTGGCGGTACGGTTTCTGCTGGAAAGAAAACTCAGGGAGTTCGGGGCCACGGACTGCCGACAGGACATCTGTCTCGAGAACGTGGTCGATATGGTCCAGGACATTGTCTCCGAAACCCGGCGGATTTCCCAGAACCTGCATCCCCAGATACTGGAACGGCTGGGCCTGGGGGCTGCCCTGGCCTCCTACTGCGGGGATTTTCAGCAGCAGCGGCCCGGGATTCAATTGGAAACCGACATTGATGTGCCGGAGGAAAGGGTGACCGAATCCCTGAAATTGATCGTTTTCCGTCTGGTACAGGGGGGGCTCGCCAACGTGACCAAACACAGCAGGGCCGACCGGGTCGGGCTTACGGTGAAAGAGACCCAGGGGACGCTGTTGTTTGAGCTCACCGACAACGGCATCGGGTTTGATACCCAAAAAGTGATGAAGGACGGGTTCGTGGATGACAGCGGCAGCCTGGGCCTGGAGAGCATGAGGGAACGGGTGGAATCCTCGGGCGGCCGGTTTTCACTGGAGCCGGGAGAAGACGGCGGCAGCCGTTTTTACGCCCGCTGGCCTCTCTGACTGCCTTTCCATTGTCAGCTCGGCGGCAGCCTGGTAAGATGAGAGGTTATAACCCCGGGATTGTGGCCGGTTGCAACCGAGGGCCATTTGAGACAGGAACGGATTTTGTTGTTCGGCCTTTGATGGAACGGGGTGAGGTGGCGATACGTGCCGTTCGCTCCGAAGAGGGCAGCGGATCTTGAGGAGACCATATGAAAGACGAAAAAGCAAGGGAAATGGCGGCAGGACAGGCGGTGCCGGCAGCACGGGAAGCCGCCCGTGATGCCCCCGGAAACAGGCGCGGTCTGTTCGAGAAAGGGGAGGCGGGGTTCCGCAGAATTGCCGATTCCAATCTGCTGGGCGTGCGGTTCGGGGACAGCCGGGGCCATATCAGCTACATCAATGACGAGATGCTGAGGATGATGGGATATACCCGGGAAGACTACGAAGCGGGCCGGATCAACTGGAAAGAGTGCGTGGCTCCGGAATACCGGGAGGAACTCTCCGAATGGTCGGAGCAGCTCAAACGGGACGGCGTGCTCCCGGCCTATGAAAAGGCGTTCCGGCGGCCGGACGGGACCTATACCTCGTATCTGGGGGCGGCGGCCATGGTGGACCCGGCAGCGGATTTCCATGTGAGCGTGGCCGTGGATTTCTCCCGGGTCCGGGCTGCGGAAGGCGCCATGTGGGAAAGCGAGCAGCGCTTCCGGATCGCCTCTTCGGCCATGAAGCTCGGGGTGTTCGAGTGGAACATTCGAACCGGTGATGTGAAGTGGGAAAACCGCTGGATGTATGACATTTTCGGCCGGGATTACCGGGAGGGGCCGGTGAGCTGGGAGGCGTTCTGCAGCGATATCATGGACCCCGGCGATCTGCCGGGATACCGGGAAACCCTTGAAAGCGCCATGCGGGGAAAGGCGGTGTTCAATACCGTCTGCCGCATCCGTCGGCAGAATGACGGAGCGAAACGGTGGGTGAAAATTTCCGGTAAATTCGATACGGCCGAGGACGGCACGGCGCTGCGGCTGGTGGGGCTGGTATCGGATGTCACCGAGAGCAGAGAGGCCGAAGAAGAACGGAACCACCTGAAAGCATATCTGGAACAGCAGGTGGCCGAGAAAACCGCTGAAAGAACAGAACAGTCAGACCGCCTGCGGGCGCTTGCCGACCGGCTGGGCAGGGTGGAGCAGCGGGAGCGGAAACAGCTGGCCAAGACCCTGCACGACAATATCCAGCCGATGATCGTCAGCGCCCGGATGCACCTGTGGGAACTCAAGCGGACCAACAAAGAGCTGCATTCTCTTGACACCGTGGACAAAGTGGAGCATATCCTCGAGGAGGCGCTGGCTTCCCTGCGTTCGCTCACGGTGGATCTCAGCCCGCCGGTGCTCAAAAGCGAAGGATTGGCCGGCGCTCTTTCCTGGCTTTCGTCCCGGATGAAAACACAGCATGAGCTCTCGGTCATTCTCTATGCGGACAGGACGGTGGAACCCGAGTCCGAAGAGACAACCGTTCTCGTGTTTGACTGTGTCAAAGAACTCTTGTTCAACGTGGTGAAACATTCCGGTGTGACGGCGGCGGATGTGGCCGTTTCCGGCACGCCGGGCGAGAGTCTCCGGGTGGTGGTGTCCGACCAGGGCAGGGGGTTTGACCGGGATGCCGTCAGAAAACAGAACCCCAGGGAAATGACCTTCGGGCTTTTCAGCATACAGGAGCGTCTGGCCTATATCGGCGGGGAAATGGTGGTTGAAACCGAACCCGGCCGCGGCACCAAGATTACGGTTGTTGTGCCGGCGGCCGCAGCCCCGTCCGAGGAAACGGAAAAGGAGCTTGACGCCGGTACGGCGGACGTTTCAGACAACCGTACGATCAAAGTGGCCGGAGCGGAAAATCTGATCCACGTGCTGATCGTGGATGACCACCAGGTGCTGCGGGAAGGCCTCAAGGGGATGCTGCAGCTCGAGTCGGATATCAAGGTGGTGGGGGAGGCGCCCGACGGCCCCCAGGCCATTGAACTGGCGGATAAACTCCGGCCCGATGTGATTGTTATGGATATCAACCTGGGAGAGATGGACGGGGTGGAAGCCTGCCGCCGCATTCTATCCCGGCAGCCTGATGCCCGTATTATCGGGCTTTCCATGTACGATGACAGCAGCATTGCCGAGGCCATGCGCAAGGCCGGTGCCGCCGCGTATCTCACCAAAGTGGCCCCCTCCGACGAGCTGGTGGATACCATCCGCCGGTGCTGCTGAAAGAAGGGCGCTTATCCCGGAACCGCTTGCCGGCCCCCGCCGGGCGCGGAAAACGAGGGCGCCCGCCGGCGGAATCCATCGCCCCCGGGCGTGCGGCTGGAAACCCGCATTCTGGCTTTATAAATCATGATGTGCGCAAAAGAAGAATCTGTATTGCCCCAAGAAACGATTCGATTCGTTATCAACGGGTTGCCGGGAGCCATGAAAAAATGGTATAAAGAAATATACCTGATGTCGCAATTATCATTCCGGGCCTATACTGAATCCGATATCCGAGGTGACAGATTTTTCAACAGCAGTGAGGCCGGTCGCTCACTTTTTACAGGGAGATTAAGGTATTAAAATGAACAGTAATCTTGAGATTATGATGGATGACAATCCAGGAACCTTTACGGCCGGGGGCAGTTTGCAGGAACCAAAGGGGGGTATGCGATGAATATATTTATAACAGGCGGGACAGGATTTGTGGGACGCCATCTTCTCAGCGCCCTGTTACGGCGGGGCGATAATGTGACAGCCGTGGGGAGGCGCAGCACGCCCCCTCTGACGGACAATCCCCGTTTCCGGTACATATCCGCGGATACCTCTGTAGAAGGGGAGTGGCAGGAGGTGATTCCCGAACAGGACGTCATTGTCAATCTGGCCGGCAAATCGATTTTTACCCGCTGGACGAAAAAGAACAAGCGGAAAATTATGGACAGCCGGATTCTCACCACCCGGAATCTGGTGGCCGGTTTGCCGGAAGGAAACAGAACGGTTTTATGCAATGCGTCGGCTGTCGGGTATTACGGTCACCGGGGTGAAGATGTCCTCACCGAAACCGAACCGGCCGGTGACGATTTTCTGGCCCGGGTGGCTCTGAATTGGGAACAGGAAGTGTTAAAAGCCGCTGAAAAAGGCAGCCGGGTTGTTCTGATGCGTTTCGGTATCGTGCTTGGCCCCGACGGCGGGGCCATGGCCAAAATGCTGCCCGCTTTCCGCATGTTTGTGGGCGGCCGCCTGGGCAGCGGCCGGCAGTGGTTTCCCTGGATTCATATCGCCGATCTGGTGGCGGCGGCGATATGTGTGATGGACCATCCGGTATTCGCCGGCCCGGTGAATTTCTGCGCACCCGGCCCGGTCCGCAACAGGGAGTTTGTGAAACACCTGGCCAAAAAACTGCACCGGCCCGCATTTTTGCCGGCGCCGGGATTTGTCATTAAAACAGTCATGGGGGAACTCGGGGAGGCGCTGCTCTGCAGCCAGCGGGCAACACCGGCCAATCTTCAGGCCAATGGGTTTGAATTCCGCTATCCCGGGATCAATGACGCCCTGGCGGATATCCTTATGCCGCCCTTTCAGTAGAGTGGGCGGCACCTTCCCGGCGGATGATATGCCGACGCTGTCTCAACCGGCCAACTCAGCGTCGGCATAATTCTTTTCCCTCTTCCCTGAACCAGATGATCAGATCCATGATCGCCCTGTCAACCGGTTGTTCATGCCATCCCATATCCGCGAGCCGGTTGTTGACACTCTCTGTATTCAGTTTTTCCGGATGGTCAAGGATATTGATCACGTCCTTGATCACGCGGGTGGCCTCGACCGGGGTCAGACGTTTGGCCGACAGTTTTGTTTTCAGAAGATCAAGAATTTTCGCCATGCCCCCCCCCCTTTCAATGGACGGGCGGGTTGCCGGGTAAAGATACCGGTTTTGCTGATCCGGTAGCCGGCGGTTTTCACGAACAGCTTTTCCACGCGGAAGGATACCCTGCACTACCTTCTGAATTACCCCCGGCTGTTTGAACGAGATCTGCCGAAGGATTTTCTCCAGCACAAGGTGCCCAAGGTGAATGCCCGGGACCTGACACCGGCAGCCTGTGCGGACCAGCCGGAACTCGAGTGGTGTCCGGCCCTGCTCCCGCGTGCCTGCTCAGGTGAGTTTGCAGGCCGTGGCGGGCGTTCGGCAAGGACCCTGAAGCAGAATACGGGTACACTGTTCTGAATATACACGACTTCCACTATTGTCCGGGCCGGCTGCAGCGGGATACAAATAAAAAGGGATGATCGGTTTATAAGTCAACGACCACAGAACAGCAAGGGAGGTTATATGATGCGCAGTGTCAATGACATTATCAATTACGTACTGGATGCCGAAGACGGGGAAATCGGCCGGTGTAAAGATTTCCTTTTTGATGACCGTCACTTTGCGGTCCGGTATATCGTGGCGGATACCGGCAAATGGCTGCCGGGAAAGAAAGTGCTGATCAGTCCGATCTCCGTTGATGAACCGGATGAATCGGAAAGGAAGCTGCCGGTTCATCTGAAGAAAAGCCGGATTAAACAGGCACCGCCTCTTGAGGCCCACGCGCCGGTTTCCGAAAAATACGAAAGACAGTTTGCCGAATTTTACGGGTACCCGTTCTACTGGGTCGGTGATGGCGTATGGGGCCCGGAATACTACGCCCGCAGTCTTCTCGGCGTGTCAATGCATGAATCCGGACTGAAAACCCAGAGGGCGGCAGAGGCGGAAAACCATCTGAGATCGGTCAGAGAGATCAAAGGATACGATATTGAAGCGGTGGGTGGTGACATCGGCCACGTGGAAGACTTTATCGTGGAAGGCGGCAGCTGGGTGATCCGGTATGTCGTGGTGGAGACAAGGAACCTGCTGCCCGGCGGGAAAAAAGTGCTGGTATCCCCCAAATGGGCCCGGGAGATCAAGTGGGCCGGCGAAAAGGTCGTCCTGGACATGACCGTTGAGGATATCCTGAATTCCCCGCCGTATGACCCGGATAAGACCGTTATCGACGAGAATTACGAGGCGCAGCTCCACGATTTTTACGGCAGGCCCCACTACTGGGGATAATTTGAAAATAACGAATAAATAGCTGAAGGGCTGTTGCCGGTGGTAAAATTCTTGCTTTGAAAACGGTCAATCTGTAAAGAAGAGAAAGCCGGCGGTCCGGGTGAAAAACCGCCGGCTTGGGGGAGGAGAAGAGAAGGACCGGATGGTGTGCCCTTCTTGGTGGTGGGTCAGGCTTCTCCGCCGTTAAAGGCCTCCGGGGTGAGGCGGGTGGGTTTATAAAGTAGATGCATTTCACCATACCCGCTGCGGGGGGTAAATACGTGTTTCTACCCATACGGGGGAGGTTTTCCCTGTATCGGCACCCTGCCGTCTCCCTGTTTCCGGTCACTTGTTTCCGTTACCCGGCGCAGGAAGTCTGCAACGCCGGCGTTCAGCCAGTCCGGTGTCATGCGCCACGACCAGTTTTTCCTGTCGGATGCCGGCTTGTTCATTCGGGCGGCCGATCCCAGTCCCAGGACATCCTGCATCGGTATGACGGCTGTATCTGCCACCGACTGCATGGCCATCCGGACAAAAAACCGGTGGATTTCATTTCTGTCAATATGGCGGCCCGCATACCGGAACAGGTTCTGGTGCTCTTCTGGACCGGCTTCGTTTTCAAACCATCCCCTTGCTGTATTGTTGTCGTGGGTACCGGTATAAACGATGCAGTTCGGCACATGGTGATGGGGCAGAAAGGCGCTTCTGGGAAAGTCTTTGCCGAAGGCGAACTGAAGAATGCGCATACCGGGGAAACCGTATGTGTTGATGACTTCCCGGACATCCGCGGTGATTTCCCCCAGATCTTCCGCAATAACCGGCAGGCGCTGAAAACGCCGGAAAAGGTGGTCGAAAAAATCCTGAACCGGTACGGGGACCCATTGCCCGTCCAGCGCGGTTTTTGATCCGGCCGACGAGTCGTTCATCGAAATCGACCACGGGAC
>CAYZHB010000049.1:0-21012 GCA_964478245.1 uncultured Desulfobacterales bacterium
GGCGACGGCGGCACCGAAATCCTCGAAGTGTCGCTGCCGGCCGTCATAACCGTCAGCGACAGTATAAATGAACCGCGGCTGCCGGCCATGCGCGGCATTATGATGGCAAAGAAAAAGAAAATCGACGTGATGGATCTGGCGGCACTCGGCACGTCACTCGAAGAGATCGGCGGCACATCGCCAAATTCCGAAATTGTTGAATTCATGGAAACCGAGAAACGCCAGGGCGGCCGAAAATTTGAAGGGGATCCCGCTGACATTACAGCAGAGGTGGTGGAACTTCTGGCCAGTGAAGCAAAGGTGCTATGAAAAATCGAACGTCCAACTGACAGTCATCTTTTGATGCGTTAACCGGATTTATACAAGGGAAAGGGTTGTTATGACGAAAATACTCGTAATTGCAGATATCAAACAGGGTGTACTGAAAAGCAGTACGACCGAGCTTTTATCCAGGGCCGGGGATCTGGGGGCCCAAACAGCTGTGGCAGCCATCGGCAGCAATATGGATCCGCTCATACCCGAACTGGTCAATGCCGGATCCGATACCCAGTATATAGCGGATGATCCCGGGCTGGCACTTTTTTCCGCCGGTCCGTTTGCCGCCTGTGTCGTGGACGCTGCCGAACAGTTCGGCGCCGACATGATCTGGTTCGGGTTTTCCGAAAGCGGCAAAGCGGTTGCCCCCCGGGTGGCGGCACAGCTCAATGCCGCATGCGCAAGTGAAATTACCGATGCGGCCATCCAGGATGACCATATCGAAATCACCCGTCCCGCAATTGCCAACAAAGTGCTGCAGCGGGTGAAGATCAATACGAAACAGCTTGTGGCTGTTGTCCGGGCCGGTGCCTTTGAAGCGCGGGCAGACATAACCGGCACGGAAAACGTGGTGAAACTGTCCGCACCTGAACAGGACCTGAAGGCGGTCATCAAGGATCTTCTGGCCGATGCCAGCGGTGAAATCGATCTTGTGGACGCCGACATCGTCGTATCCGTGGGAAGAGGCGCCAAGGATCAGGCGGGCGTCGACCTGGTCAAATCCCTGGCTGACGACCTCAGTGCCGGGTTCGGTTCTTCCCGGGCACTGGTGGATGCCGGCCTCATGGCCCACAACAAGCAGGTGGGACAAACCGGAAAAATCGTGGCGCCCGCCCTCTATATGGCCATCGGCATTTCAGGCGCCATTCAGCATCTTGCCGGCATGAACGGGTCCAAAGTAATACTGGCGGTCAACAAAGATCCGGAAGCCCCGATTTTCAGTATTGCCGACTATGGGATCGTCGGGGATCTTTTCGATGTGGTGCCGATTTTAAGAGAAAAGATACAAAAAATACGCGGATAACTCACAGACTCTGGCGTTTCACCGTAAATTATGGTATTGCGTCAAACCAGAACCAGGCGCTTGCCAAAGCGGTTTAACATGTGAAAACAATCTATAGCCAATAGCCGAGAGGTGACCCATGAACCCTTTCTTTATGTCGTTGCTCATCATCGTTGGACTGGCGGTATTCGGCCGCACCATGTACCGGAAGATCAAACTGCTTGCTTCCCTTGAGCCGGCTGACAAACGGACCGATCATCTCCTTGAGCGCCTTAAAAATCTGGTGGTATTCGCCATCGGCCAGAAACGGCTGGTGGCAAGGAAAAAAGAGAGAATACCGGGCATAATGCACGCGCTTATTTTCTGGGGCTTCTGCATTCTTCTGATACGGAGCATCAATTTGTACGGTATCGGGTTTGCGGAAGGATTTGAAATTCCGTTTCTCGGAGACGACACCATACCGGGGTATCTTTATCTCTTTCTGAAAGATATAACCGAAGGCATCGTCCTTTTAATGGTGATTTACGCCATATTTCGAAGATCGGTGCTGAAACCCGAGAGACTGCACAATACCGGCGAAGCGTACCTGATTTTGATTCTTATCGGCATTTTAATGGTTTCCGACCTCCTTTACGACGGCGCCCGGTTCAACCTCATCGCCCTTCACGGCAATCCGGACAGTCTGCATTTCTTCAGTCATCCCTCATTTGGTGCCGAGTTTGCCTGGACGCCTTTATCCACAGGCGCGGGGTATCTTGTCTCCGGGTTGAATGTGTATGATGCCACCGCCCTTATGACATGGATGTTCTGGCTGCACATTATTACCCAGCTCGTCTTCCTGAACCTCCTGCCGATCGGCAAACATTTCCATGTCATTACCGCACTGCCCAACGTCTTTCTGAAATCCCTGGGCTATCCCCACCAGAAGCCCGGACTGCTTGATCTGGAAGACGAGTCGGTCTGGGAAGACGAATCGCTGGGCATCAACCATATCCATCAGCTCAACTGGAAACAGGGACTGGACCTGTATACCTGTACCGAGTGCGGCCGCTGCAAGGAAGTCTGCCCCACCTATACCACAGACAAACCCCTGAACATGAACGATTTCAATGACAGTCTGAAGCACGAGCTGATGGACAATGCCGACAAAATCATCAAACGGGCGGAACTGTTTACCAACGCCGGTATTGATGGAAATGCTGAAAATGAAAAGGATAGCGGCGGCCGCCTGGCCGAGGTGGAAGCGGAACTCAGGGAGACCCTGAAAAGCCGGAAATCCCTTGTCGGTGAGGTCATCTCCGAAGACACCTTATGGGCCTGCACTACCTGCCGGGCCTGTGAAGCGGTGTGCCCCGTCACAATCGAGCATGTGCCGAGAATCATCGCCATGCGGCAGGGACAGACACTGATGCAGGGCACTTATCCCCAGGAGCTGAATACGGCACTCCGGGGTCTGGAACGCAACGGCAATCCCTGGGGGATCGGATACGACAAACGGGCCGAATGGGCGGAAGGCCTCGGTGTGGACCTGATGGCCGACAGGCCGGACGCGGATTACCTGCTCTGGGTCGGCTGTGCCGGCTCTTTTGACGACCGGACCAAAAAAGTGTCAAAAAGCCTTGTGAAAATCCTCCAGAAGGCAGGGATCCGCTTTGCCATCCTGGGAACGGAAGAGAAATGCACCGGCGATTTTGCCAGGAAAGTCGGCAACGAGATGCTGTACCAGATGACCGCCCAGGAAAACATCGAGACACTGAACCGATACAATGTCAAACGAATTATCACGGCATGCCCCCACTGCCTCAACACCCTGAAACACGAATATCCCCAGATGGGAGGACAGTACGAGGTGACTCACCATACCGAATTTATCGAACAGCTCATCCGCAAAGGCAAAATCACCCTGAACAAATCACTCGGCGGCACCCTGACCTTTCATGATCCGTGCTACCTGGGACGGTACAATTCAATTTATGATCAGCCCCGCTCGATTCTGGCCGCCCTGGCAAGTAACGGGATCACCGAACTCGACCGATGCCGCAGTGAAAGTTTCTGCTGCGGGGCCGGCGGCGGCCGGATGTGGATGGAAGAGACCATCGGGAAACGAATCAACATCGACCGGTCGGAAGAGATTATCGGGAAAAAGGCGGAAAACGTCGCAGTCGGCTGTCCCTTCTGCCTGACCATGATCGAAGACGGCATGAAAGAGCTGAACAAGGAAGAAGAAATCCATACAAAAGATATCTGTGAACTGGTTGCCGAGAATATGGTGTAACGGACTGACAAAAAGGAGCTGCTGGCCGGGCCGGGTCGCCGCGCGGCCCGGCCTCAACTTTCGATGAGCACCTTGAGGACGCCCTTTTCCGCCGCCTTTTCGAATGCGGCTATACCGTCGTGGGTTTTTCTTCCCTGGCGGCAGTTGTCACAGACGTTGCAGCTGCAGTTGATCTCGCCCACTACCCGCTGGTGAAGCAGAAAATCCTGCTCGGCCGCCTCTACTCTTCCCACGAATTCATGGCCGGGTATGCCGATGAACGATTTGTATCCCCTGAGAATTTCCAGATCAGTATTGCAGATGCCGGCACAGGTAACCCGAATCAGGGCTTCGTGCTTCCCTCTGACAGGCAGGTCGCTGGTTTCTTTGAAAACCAGGCGACCGGTATCAATTTGTAGTGCTCTCACGGATCAATGATCCGATCCCTTTCCCCATACCGTATCCACAATGGCTTTTACAACACAATAGGTAAGGCCCGCCCCGAGTATGGACATTGCAAACCAGAAAGCGCCGAAAAATATGAGATGCGGTGGATCATATGCCCATTCGAAATTAAACGGAAACATAATGCGACTCCTTCATCGGTTGTTTTCAAACCGGGGGCTATGCCCCCGGTTACAACTGTCAACGATTGAAACACTTACGTGTTTGTTTTTCCGGCATGTGCCGAACAGTATCGCGGTTTTTTATTCAGCCTGTACCGGCTCATCTGCACTGTAAAGCTCCTGTTCCTGCGGGAAAACAGGCAGATAGCGGTAGGCCAGTGCTATTAAAATCACACCGTATGCCACCGGCAGGATGGTGGTGGCAATTTCCTGCCAGCTGGGGAAATAGCTTGCCCACTGGTCAAATGTCATCACGGGAACCGCCATGACCTGCAGCACCATGACCCACCTGTTGAGGCAGACACCGAAAACAGCAAGCAGGCATGCAAGCAGACGCAGACTCCGGTTTTCCCTGGTGTTTTTGAATATCAGCAGCAAACCCGGCACAATACCGCCGATAACGATTTCGGCAAAAAGAATCCAGATGCCGTAGGCACCGTGGCCGTAGAAATCCATGAGTGTAAATCCGGCCGCCGGTACTGTCACCTGGGCCCAGTAAATGGTATCGATGATTTTCAGGACAATGTAAACCGTGATCATCCAGCCGGCAATTTTGGCAAGCAGGTTGATCACGTATTCCTTTACAAGCTTTTTCCCGGTAACCGCTTCGGTAATCCGGGTGACCAGCAACGTGAAGGTCGGGCCGTAAGCTGCTGCGGATATGGTGAACAGGAAAAATGTCCACGGCCATACCAGCAAGCCTTCCCTGAAAGCAAAAGGCCGGCCGTAAAGTACGCCTGCAACACCACCCAGGGAGCCCTGGTGGAAGAAGGAGAGGAATGCCCCGGTGGCGGCGAAAATCGCCATGATACCGTGCATGTTGTGGCTCAGATTGTGGAAGAACGGCACTTTGTCGATCTGTCGGTTTTCAAGGATATTGGGCAGAAATTCGATACAGAGCACGGCAAAATAACAGGAGAGACAAAACGCCACCTCTGTCAGCATTGAATGGACATTGGCATGCCAGAAGATGAACCAGCCTCTCAGCGGCTGCCCGATATCGATGGCCAGAATCAAAAGCGCCGAGCTGTAACAGATAAATCCGATAATGACGGCAAAGTTTATAATGTTCTTGAGTTCGTCAATGCCGAAAATATATTTTAAAAGACCCGTGAAAAACGCCCCGCCGCCTATCGCAATCACGGCAAGATCCGCCCATATCCACAGAGCAAACCCGTAATAATCGTTCATGTTTGTCTGGTTAAGCCCTTTAAGCCAGATGAGCAACATGGCAATAACGCCCCATAAAAGTACGGCCCCGGCAACTGCAATAAGCAAAGCAAACTTTGGAAAAGAGCAGCGTCTGGCCCCGTCGGGTATTAATGCAGAATCCATAATTGTTAACTCCTCATTTGTGTTTGGATATCATCATTCATGGACTTATCCATGATAACTCTTCACCTTTTTCCATTCACCCTCAAGATAATTGTCACCCGCTTTTCTCACCCATTCCCGCTCGGAAATGTAGTACACCTTGGGATTGGTCTCGAGCCTTTCAAGAAGCCGGAACGCTTTGGGATTCCGAGGTTTTCCGGCCTGATGCGGGTCCGGCTTGACAAGCTGGTGCACCTTGTGGGACGGATTGTTCAGGTCGCCGAAGGTGATGGCGCCGGCGGGGCAGGCCTGTGTACAGGCGGTCTGGTATTCGTCTTCGGAGATCTCCTCTCTGCCCTCGTAGTACACCCTGTCCCTGGCGGCCTGATACCGGTGATAGCAGAAGCTGCACTTTTCAACAACGCCCCGCATTCTCGGCGACACATCGGGACTCAGATACTTTTCCATATCGGCCGGCCATTTGGGGTCCCACCAGTTGAAATATCTTGCATGATACGGACATGCCGCCATGCAGTACCGGCACCCGAAGCAACGGGTGTAAATCTGGCTGACAATACCGGTATTATAGCCGTAATCCGTTGCAACCGCCGGACAGACAGACACACATGGGGAATGGCCGTGATCTCCTTTACCGCCGCAGTGCATACAGGGTCTCGGCAGATAACATATTTGCGTATCAGGGAATGATTTTCCGTTGGTCAGCTTGTATACCCGCATCCAGGCAATACTCAGCTTTTTATCGGATTCATCCTCCTTGAACGAGACATTGTTCTCAGACATGCACGCCACCATACAGGAACCGCATCCTGTGCATTTGTCCAGATCAATCACCATCCCGTACTTATATGTTTTTCCGTTTACATGTTCTTGTTTCATCTGAACCTCTTTTGCAATTTTTTGGTTTACGCCTTGGAAATTTTGGCTCTGATTCCCCAGGCAGCGTCCTGTCCGGAGTCACTGTCAAAGACAGGGCCGACAAGTCTGTTCACATTTACCCCCTTGCCGGAGATATATCCGTTTCCGATAAGCGAATGGCCCAGTCCTTCAGCCATGCCGATCAGGCCCGGCATTATGCCCTCAAACAGATGGGCCTTAACCGCGGCTGTCCCGACCGGGGTGGTTATCCGGATCCGATCCCCCTCCCCGATGTTCATTTCTTTCGCCGTTTCCGGGTTCATCTCCACAAGCTGGTCTTTGCCTTTGATTACGTCATCGGAAACGGTTTTGACGGCAAAAGGGGATGAGGCGGCTGCCCCTCCGATAAGCCTGACCTTGTCAACCGGCAGCAGAATCAACGGAAAGTCGCCCTGATTCCCTTCAAGTCCTGTTGCCTTTACATCCTCTGCAGGAAATGAAAAATCTATTTTGGCGGTCTCGTTTTGACCTCCCTTGTTTAATGCCGCGTATCCTTCGTCGGACAGCGGATCCCAGAAATCCCCGGTCACGCTTTCCAGGCATTTTTCATAGTTCTTCCATGGAAAATTATCCGCAATGTTGCCTGAAAGTGATTTGGCGATCAGCAGAACCGCATCACCCGGATTTTTTGTGTCATAAACAGGATCGATCACAGGCTCAGTAAGGCCGACCACCTGAGGGGCCACACCGCCGCGCGGCGGAACGTCTTCAAGTCTTTCAAGGAAAAAGTGACCCGGCAGGATGACGTCGGCTGCCTGTGCGGTTTCATCCATAAAAGAGGCGAAACTGACTTTAAACGGTATCTTGTCAAGCGCCTTAGCGGCTTTTTCTGAATCGTGGAGGGTGTAATAGGGATTGGCACCGTATACAAAAAGGACTTCCACAGGCGAACCGGCGGAAGATGCGAGATGGTCCACAAACTTGTCCATGTTTTCGTAATTTTTCTTTGAAAGCCCCTTTTTGGCAGCGGCATCCAGTTTTTCAACCGGAAAGTTGTAATAGTTGTCACCCTTGTTAATCCACACGCCGCCTTTTTTGTTGATATTGCCTGCCAGGCAGTTCAGGGCATGGACAGCGGCAAACTCTCTGAGGTCGCCTGCCCGGTTTCCTCTTCCCCTGCCGGCAATCGCCACGGGTTTGTAAGCCTTTGTAAAGTCCCTTGCAATCTGTTTGATTGTGTCCGCGGCAAGCCCTGTTTTTTCTGCAACAGCTTCAGGCGTATATTTCCCGGTAACCAGCTCGGAGAACGCTTTGAAGTCCGCATCAAAAAACAGAGCGGACAGGGAATCATACCGCTCTTCCGTTATAATGACACTGCATATGCCAAGGGCCAGATCCGCCTCGCTTCCCGGATTTGCCGGAATCCACCTGTCTGCTGCAGCTGCTGTTTTGGAGAGACGCGGTTCTATCTGATACAGCCTGCCCCCGCGGGATTTTCGCGATGCACTGGCCCGGAAGCTGTAAACAGGCGAACCCCACCCCTCGAGAATGCCGGCGCTGAAACTCAATACAAAGTCCGCGTTCTCAAGGTCAAATCCCATGGATGTTCTTCTGCCGTGCATTTTTGAGGCGATTATTTCCCAGGTGGTATCCATGGACGGCACGGAATAGAAATGGTTGGAGCCGAAAACTTTTAAAAACCGTTTGAAAAGACCGGGCACTGTCCCCTGATTGTGTCCTGATATACAGGCAAGGGATTGGGCGGCGTTTTTGTCTCTCAGGGCGGCAAGCTTGCCGGATACCAAATCAATGGCTTCCTTCCATGAAATCTCTTCAAACTTGTCACCGCTTTTTTTCAGGGGCGATCTGATTCTGTCAGGCCCGTACAGATACTGAAGCCCGGAAAGACCATGCAGGCATATCCCGCCCTGGTTCAGGGGATGGTCCTTCCTTCCCTCTATCTTGACAGGTCTTCCGTTGATTTCTCTTACACTTATTCCGCAGTTCCCCGGACAGAGACTGCAGACCGAACTGTCAAATGACACGTTGCCGTCTTTGGGGACAGGCGTCCAAGGCCAGTTCTGGGTCCAGATAGACAGATCATCTGTCAGTTTCGGCCCTACAGGGCTGACCGCCGCACCTGCTACCGCACCAAGTCCCAGTCCCAAGAAGCTTCTTCTGTCAATTTTCATAAATTATACCTCAATAAAATTTATTGTAATCATTTTATTAAATACGGTTACTTGTGACACTGGAAACACTCACCTTTACTGCCCATCTCCCGCTCATGGCAATCTGCACAGTCATCCATTTTCATGCTGTCCCAGGAATGCTTTTCAATTCCCCAGATGCTCTTTCCCCAGATGTCGCGGCTGAGACCGGTTATTCTGTTCTCTTCATAAGGCCGGCACTCGGTGGATTCGCCGATATGCCCGTGACAGGTCACGCAGTCCATACCTGCCCCTTCAAGATGGGCGGCATGTGAGAAGAACACGCAGTCAGGCTGCCGGGCGTACACCAGCCAGGGAACCTCCGTATTGGTGGCGACATACTCCTCACAGAAAATCTTCTCGTCTTCGGTCATCCCCATGGGCTCCTCGTAGTGGCACTCCGTACATGAATACAGATCCGGTATGCCGGAAAAACTGCCGTCTTCACGCAGATAATGGCAGGCATCACAGCTGCCCATTTCATACACGTGCAGATCATGATTAAAATTAAACGGCTGCTCCTTTTCTGAATAGAGCAATTTTGGAAACAGCAGCCACCCTGAAAGAAACACAACAGTAAAAGCGACAACAAAAAAGATGACGCCCAGGCCCAGGCCTGAGCCTTTTACTGGCTTTTCCCCTTCCGTACTGCCATCCACGGCTCCTGTCGATGAGCCGGTTTCATTTTTTTCTTCTATCTCGTTCATGAACACCCCATCACTTAAAAATGTTGATGATACGTTAACTTAAAAAAACCCTGCAAACACTAACACGTAATCCGGATTATTCTATATTAAGATCTTGCCAACTTGTCAAGAAAAATCCGCCGATGACAGAGGCCGGGTAAGCAGAGACGGGGTGGGGGAAGAACGGTTCTGAAAAGGGCATGCACCGGTCGCTGGTGGTCGCTGGTATACGCGGGCACACCCCTTGTCGGGTTATGCGTAACTGTGGAGGCCCGGCAGGAGATTGACACCGAAGTAGGTGAAAAGGACCGCCATAAATCCGAGGATGGAAATCCAGGCAATCCGTTTGCCGTGCCAGCCTTTCATCAATCGGAGATGCAGCAGGATGGCATACACGAACCAGGTGATCAGCGACCAGGTCTCCTTGGGATCCCAGGACCAGTAGGACCCCCAGGCGGAGTTGGCCCAGACGGAACCGGTGATGATGCCGATGGTCAAAAACAGGAATCCGAAAACAATCATTTGATAGATAAGTTCATCAATCACGGTGAGTTCCGGCAGTTTTGAAAAAAACACACCGCTTTCTTTTCCGTTGGTCTCGGGTTTTAAAAGATACATGAAACTGAAGCCGAAGGCTATGGCAAATCCGGCATACCCCAGAAAGCAGGTGATGACGTGAGCTATGAGCCAGTTGCTCTTCAGGGCCGGGATCAACGGGGCAATCCGGCTTTCAATGTTCGGGGAAAGAGAGGCGTACGCAATGGCCAGGAAAACAAGAGGTGTGGCAAAAACACCGATTATCCGCTCTTTGTATTTGAACTCCACAAAAATGTAAAGAAGGCCAACCGTCCAGGAAAAAAAGACAAGAGACTCGTACATATTGGAAAAAGGGGCGTGCCCGTATCCCATCTGATAGGATTCGATCCATCGCATGATAATGCCGGCGGTATTCAATACAAACCCTGTTATCAGAACCGCCATACCCACCCCGGCCAGCATATTCTTTTTAAAAGACCCGTATCCGATGTACAGGACAGATGCAAACGCATACACAAACGTTGTGATGGATAAAAGCAGTGAACTGTTCATGATCGTGTTGTTTCCTCTAATTTTGTTGCGATTTTTTCCACTTTAAGCTTCATGCCCTGACTGTTCCTGTCTGCAATGCCGGAAACAAAAACGTCATGCCTGTTGTTTTCTCCTGCGGTCACTTCCACAAGCACCCGCTGATGGTGCATCAGAAAAGCGATAAAACATCCGGCGATCATCAGCACGAAACCGATATATACATACACGACACCGGGATCTTTTGTTATCTGAAGCCCGGTATAGTACGTCTTTTCAAAGTCCTGCACCTGAAAAACAAAATCCCCGCCCCGCATTTTATCAAAACTCGGAAATTCCACCGGCATGACCACCTGTTTTTCACCGCCGCCCTCTTTGTCCAGGGTGCCGGTGAACACCTGCCCGATACGATGTCCCCTGAAACTGAAGTCGGGGTTGAACCCGGTAAGAGTAAACTGTCCGCCGCCTTCCGGCACCTTTATCGACCGGCCGATCTCTGCTGTTTTCTCATACACCATGCCGCTGCTGCGGCTCACGATTTCCAGAGAGACATTGTCAGCCGCGGCCGTCCCGTAACTGGACTGATAAATATTGATGCCCTGATATCGCAGGGGCTTGTTGACAATGATATCCCGGGTCACCACTTCTTTTCCGTCCTTTATTACCGAAAGGTTGGTCCGGAACTCTTCCGGCATGCCGGTATCATAAAATTCGACATGGAAATCGTTGCATCTTAAAAAAAAGGCCAGTTTTTCAGGGGACTGCCGTTTCTTTATGTGAACGGTATTGGATTTCTCCCCTTCATTCAGTCTCATGTTTCCCTTGAACCCGAAAAAAATGCCGATCATCCCGCCGAAAAGGAGAAACAGAATACTGATGTGCACCACATAAACCCCCAGTTTTGTCCACCGGCCCTTCTCGGCATACAGGGTGTATCCGTTTTCCGTCTTTTGAGAGTCCACATGACCGAACTTTTTTTCAAGATATGCTTTATAGGCCGGTATCACAGAATTGTCGGGATTCCTGCCGCCTTCCACAACAAAGTGTGTCCTGTTTTTAAGCTTTCTGAACCGGTTGGCATTATACGAAATGGTTTTGGGAAAAATGGTTTTCCAGGTAAGTTTCAGTCTGTCAATGGAACAGACAACAATACTGACTGCCAGCAGAATAATAAGAGCCAGAAACCACCATGAATGGTACATGTCAAACACATCAAGTGCGGAGAAAATCCTGAACAGGGTCTCCCCGTACTTGTGAAAATAAAAAGCCGGTGAGGCATTCTGCGGAATCAGGGTGCCGACAATTGATGTTGACGCGATCAGAATCAGTACCACCACCGTCAGTTTGACCGATGTAAAAAATTTCCAAATTTTTGTAAAGAACCCGCTGTCTGGTCTGTTTTTATCCATTGTCTCAGTTACGAAATTAGACAAGATGACATGGTCTTCTCTATGTTCGCCCTTATTTTTTCAAAATTGTCAGGTTTTTTTATCATATCAGGCAATATGACTTTTCCCATTTTGACTGTCACGCTGGAGAACGGCTTCGGAATCATGAAATTGTCCCAGGAATTCAGATGCCAGGCCGATTCGGCAAATACAAGGCACGGCAGAAGCGCCGCACCCGATTTTTCGGCGATGCTGACACAACCCGGTTTGACCTTGCCGACAGGGCCTCTGGGGCCGTCCACTATATGCACGCCCAGTGAATTTTCCGCAAGATGCGCCACCATCTGTTCCATTGCCTGTTTGCCGCCTTTTGAAGAAGACCCCCTGATCACCCTGACGCCCAGGGTTTCCGCAAACCGGGAGGCGATCTCCCCGTCCCTGCTTTGACTGATCATAACCGTCGGCCGATACTTTAAAAACTTTCCGGCAACTTTAACCAGGACAAAAAACTGCTGGTGCAACACGCACAAAAGCACTGCCCCACGGTTGTCAATATGGTCAGTCAACTCTTCTGGATTGATTACTTTTACACGGACAAGCAGGAGATACGCTTTAACAGCCCACATCAGCAAATAAACACCAAAATCACCCGGGAACAACTTTTTCACTATTTTGGCCATTGCCGCCTTATACCATACCGCCATGGAACACACAACCGCTTTGTCCTGCCGGCAGAGCAAAACTGCCGTCGGGTTTCCGGGCGACAAGCAGCGACAAATTAAAGGGTCTCAAAAAACCGCCCGCCGATAAAATGACTTTACGGGGATTTCCGGTCAAAACCGGATATGAACACAGGGGCTTTCATAGACTTTGCAGGAACACCGCAGGTGTAATCGTCTGAGGCGCAAACAGAAAGAGACCTTTAAATAATGCGCAAGGCTGCTTTTTCCAGACGCCGCTGTTTCAGCTATCTGGGCTTTTTTCTCCTGTCACCGCCCCTGCGTCTGTCATTTTTACAGGACAAGGCCACCACGACCCCGTCTCTTACACTTTTGCGCCTGTCATATTTTCTTTTGCGCCTGTCCTTGGTGAATTTCCGGGTAACGGTTTTCTGGGGCGGATCAGGCAGGCCTTTCACTCTTTCGGCAGATCCGACTGAATTGTCCACATACGGTATTGTCCTGTACTGAAACGTCATTTTTGGTTCCCTCTCTGAAATTGGACCGCAGCACTTCTCCTTTTCATTTTTTCTATTTCTGTATCACACGTATCGTCAAATTCAAGTAAAAAGTTAATTTTTTTTCTCACACATCTCGATAAACTGTTCAACTCTTAAAAACGGCACATAGAGCATATCTTTCTCCAGTATATGCGCAGAAAGCCATTCTTCCATCTTCTTTATGATATCGTAAGTGAGATTCTCTTGGTTTTCCGCCACTTCCCTTCGCAGATTGATTGTATGTTTGATAAAATAGCGATGCTCTTTTGCGTGGGCTTCCAGATCGGGAAAATTCCGTTCCTTTAAATACTCCTCCTCTTTATAGAAAAAGTATTTGCCGTATTCATAAATATCAGAAATCATGTTGGCACACGCTTTGGCATCCGCATCTTTTGTTTTCAGTTCGATCAGTACGTTGAAAAGCGCAAACATCTTTTTCTGAAGCTCATCAATTTCCTCAATATCGACACTGTATTTTTCATTCCATTCAATTTTTTTTATCTGTTCCATTTTTATCTCCTTTTCCCCGTTTCTCTATAAAAAAGGTGCCCAAAACAGCTATGGACATGACCAGCGCCACCGCAACAGCCATTTTGAATCCGCTCTCTCCAAACCGCGGAAACAGGACAAACGGCAGGGCATATAAATATAGAAATCCGTGTAAAATACCGATAACAACAATTCTTAAAGCAACTCTTTTCAAAATGTCTAAAGCACATCCAGCAGTCTGGTATGAATATTGTCAAAGCCGCCGTTTGACATCACCAGAACAAGATCACCCTCTTTTGCCGCCGCTTTCAGAAAATCGATGACAGCCTCTGTATCCTGAAAATAGAAAGCCTTTGTGCCGCCGGCTGCGATGTCATGAACCAGTTTCTCACAGGAGACCCTTTCTTCAGGGGGAATTTTATCGATCCGGGAAGGCGCTCTGATACAGACAAGGTCGGCTTCGGTAAATGCCGCCGGGTAAATGTCCTGGAAAACATTCCGCATACTGGTATTGGTTCTCGGCTCAAAAACGGCGATCACCCTCCCCGTCTCAAAAAACGGCTTGACGGCCGCAATCGTCTCCTGAACAGCCGACGGATGATGCGCAAAATCATCCATTACGGAAATGCCGTTTTTCACCCCTCTTATCTCCTGCCGTCGTTTAACACCGCGGAATTTTTCCAGGGCCGTCTCAAAGACCGGGCCCTGAACGCCTGCCGCATGAGCGGCGCAAAGAGCGGAAAGGATGTTCAGTGCATTGTGTTTTCCCAATGCAGCCGTTTCGATCCGGGCGATTTTTTTTGAAAAAGCATTGATATCAAATACCGTTTTCCCCCGGCCGGCCGTATAATTGGTGAAAGACCATTCACGGCTCTCCTCTCCGAACCGCACTACCTTGCAAGCGGCCCGGGCCAGTATGCCGTTGAGTGTTTCATCTCTGTCCCTTCCGATCAGAAGGCTTTCCGGCGGCAGTTTCTCCGCGAACTCCCTGAAAACGGCTTTCACATGGGCAAAATCGGTAAAAATATCCGCATGGTCGAACTCGACACCGGTGAGCACCGTAATGGCGGGACGGTAATGCATGAATTTGGGCCGTTTGTCAAAGAAGGCCGTATCATACTCGTCTCCCTCTACAACGAAATACGCCCCCTTTCCAATCCGGAAACCCGACTCAAAATTGTTGACAATCCCCCCGATCATAAAGGAGGGATCCAAACCGGCCTCATAGAGAACAGCGGCGATAACGGAGGCTGTTGTGGTTTTTCCGTGCGTGCCGGTTACCAGCACTACCTTTTTCTGGCCCGCGAAAAAACGGATCAGCGCCTGGGGCATGGACAGGTAGGGAAGCCCCCGTGTCATGACTTCCTGCGCTTCGGGATTGTCCCGGGTCACACTGTTGCCGATAATCACCAGATCCGGTTCCCAGTCGAGATTCTCAGGAGAAAACCCGTTATATAGCCTGACCCTTTTCTTTGCCAGAAAATCGCTCATCGGGGGATAGACCTGCTGATCGGAACCGGCAACCGCATATCCCTGATCCTGGAGCATACAGGCAAGGGTTCCCATGCCGGTGCCACAGGCGGCTATCAGGTGAATTTTTTTCACGCGCATCAGGCGAGACCCGCCATAACCTCGTATGCCGCCTTTACCGTTTTGTCGATATCCGTGTCGGTATGCACGGTGGACAAAAATATTGCTTCAAACTGGGACGGTGCCAGATAGATGCCTTTCTCGATCATGGCATTAAAATAGGCTGAAAACAGTTTCAGGTCACACTGTCTGGCATCGTCGAAATTTTTGACGTCCCTGTCCGTAAAAAACAGGCCCGCCATCGCGCCGGCGCTGTCGGCTTTCACATTGATGCCGGCATCCCCGGCCGCTTTTTTCAATCCCGCCACGAGCCGGTGGGTCTTTTCGGTCAGTTGATCGTAAACCCCTGGTTTGGCCAGTTCCCGAAGGGTGGCGATTCCTGCGGCCATGGCCAGGGGATTGCCGGAGAGTGTCCCGGCCTGGTAAACGTCCCCGTCAGGAGCAATGCAATCCATTATCCCCCGTTTGCCGCCGTAGGCCCCCACCGGCAACCCGCCGCCGATCACTTTACCGAAACACGTGATATCCGGTGCGATGCCGAAAAACCCCTGGGCACCGTCGGGCGCCACCCGGAACCCCGTCATGACTTCATCGAAAACAAGAAGGCTGCCGTGCCGCTCGGTATATTCCCGCAGGCATTCGAGGAATCCGGGTTCGGGTTTCACCATTCCCATATTGCCGGCCACCGGTTCCACAATCACACAGGCCACGTCCCCTCCTTTTCCGTCCATCACCTCTTTAACCCCCTCGATATCATTGTATTGGAGGGACAGGGTTTTGGAGACCACTTCTTCGGGTACGCCCGGGCTTCCCGGAATATTGAGGGTGGCCACGCCGGAACCTGCCGCCACCAGGAGCGTGTCCGCATGACCGTGATAACATCCGTCAAATTTAATCACGATATCCCGTCCGGTATAGCCCCTTGCCAGCCTGACAGCACTCATAGCGGCTTCAGTGCCTGAATTCACCATCCGGATCTTTTCAACGGACGGGACCATTTGCGTTACCAGAGAGGCCAGCGTTGTCTCAAGCGCTGTCGGGGCACCGAAGCTTGTGCCGAGCGCCAGCACTTTCTCTATTTCCGCTATAACCGAAGGATGACGGTGTCCCAGGATCAACGGGCCCCATGACAGCACATAGTCAATATACTCATTGCCATCGACATCATACAGGCGGGCGCCCTCGCCCCTCTCGATGAATATCGGGCTCAACCCCACTGAACTGAATGCCCTTGCCGGCGAATTGACGGCGCCCGGAATCAGGCGTCCCGCCTCTTTCAGCAACTTGTCTGAGTTTGGAAAATCCATACTTCTCCCTTTGCGGTTTGTTTGGTTGTATCAGCTTATATGTCAGTCGAAATTTCTGAAATTTTATCAGATAGATATTTCAATGGTCAACTGCTTTCTTGGCCGGCAAGTTGACTTTTGCTGCTGTCTGATAAACAATAAGACGGGTTGCCGACAAGTCAATACCGCCCGCAAAACCGAACAAAGGGAGTAAAGCGCAATGCATAAAAACACAATGATATACCTTACGTTCGGCAGCGGCCGTGTCTTTTTAACCGGTCCCCATCTGGAGGTGATGTTCCGGAATTGCGAATACGGCATCAGCACCACCAACTGGGCGTTTATGGAAGCAGTCCTTCAACTGCTCAACACGGACTGAACCGAAAAACACGCTGAAAAAGGATTGACACCGGCGACTGTAAATGATAGATAAATCGTGTTTTTACACACAGCACGGGCCGTTAGCTCAACTGGCAGAGCAACTGACTCTTAATCAGTAGGTCCGGGGTTCGATCCCCTGACGGCCCACCAGAAATGACAAGGGTTTTCAGATTCTAAACTGAAAACCCTTTTGGGTTTTGCCTTGATTTGTCCAACAATTGCCTGCCATTAGAATGTTTAATTAGAATCGGCAAAATTTCAACCGGTTCTAATTTTAACAACCGGAGATACTCTTGGAATGTATAATTAACAGGTTACCAGAAATCCTCAGGAGCAATATTGAATCGTCTTAAAATCGCACTAATAACTTGTGGATGGATTTCGGTGTTTTGGCCGTGATTTTTTACGGGATATTGCGGACCTTTTTTTGATCCTTTTTCTTTTGGCTGGACAAGTATAATTTCAGACCCTTTACCCCTTTTATTTTCCATTGGAACAACATCATATTTTTTTAATCTTTTCAGCAGCTCTCTTAATTTTAAGGGGCTTTTTTTAAGCATGGCAGGCTTTTAAATCATTTGCCTCACATATTTCTGCATTAAAATATGGGTTCTCAGGATGAAATTCACTTTTTTCAGACCTGCATTTCCTGAATTCTTCCCATACGTCGGAAGGAGCGGGACAAAAAAGGTGGTCACGATTATCATTTGAAAGAGCGTACTCAATATGAGCACGTATCAAAGAGACAATATCCGCTTTTGCTTTATTTAGTGCAGGGGCAACCGTCACAATATCAAAATCTAAACAATGGGCAACAAAATCATTGTCTTCTTTCTTGATAAGTACGCTTAACTGAAATTTATCTTTAATTGTATTCGACATGGCGCCTCCTTTTCAGAAACGGCCTAACAAGATCATTTTGGTTTTCCCGTCACATGCCGTTTAGTTAATAATAGCCACAATGGCAACTGGTTTGTCAATATTTTTTTAACCCGACTACCAGTGCAGCCGGTCAGAATGGCGGGGCATATGCCCCTTTACGGCATCAGTTCGGCGATTTCTCCGGGCAGATTGCTTTGATGTCGGTTATCTCGCCTGTAGAGATTCTCTATGGTTAAATTGTGGCATCGCACACCATTTCATGTGCTGTCTCCTCCGGCATGTCCGGGGTGTCAGCTGAAAATTCCTCCCATTTTCCCTTGTACATGAACCGCAGCACGTTGTTAAACATCAGGCCCATCGCTTCGTAGGCGGTCATCTCGGGAGCTTCCTGGTTCAGACGGGTTAAGATACGCTCGTATTTCTCGGCTTGATACCTGCAGTGCTGCAGCTTTTCAAAAAACTGCATCGTATACGCCCTTTTGTCCGGATCACTAGTGACCCCGCGGTGTTTCAGCCACTTCCCGCTCAGCTTTCTGATGTATGCCGCTGAGGCCTGGCTCAGCTTCTGCCGGTCCTCTTCACTTTTAAAAACGCGCTGGTCCTCAAAAAGCTGCCGCAATTCCAGATTCACGTTCTCTTTTTCCCGGAGCGCAATTTCATAAAAAGCCGGCTTCATGCTGTCAGGAATAACGACACTTACCGAGTTGAGCATGCCGGCTTTCTGCTGCATCTTCTCCTTGAATTCGCCCACGGCGGACGGCCAGAAAATCCGGTTGGCATCTCTTACAAGGCGACCTGAATCGCGCTTGCCGTACCCGTACTGCTGAATATTGCTGACAGCGGAAATGAACGCCCTGCCGGACTTATCAAAGAGCCGTTCGCCGGTAACGGTTTTGTACATGACCGCTATCGTGGACTGCCAGTCCTGCAGGTGCAATATGCGCGGGAGATCGCCAAAGGTAGCGGACAAGACATCATTGGTAAACAGATGCGAGGGGGTGGCATAACAGGGGGTCCCGCCCAGCTCTGCCTGCCTTATTCGCTTCGCCCCCCTGATCTCGATACTGACGGCCGTCTCAACATCGATGAGGCCGATTTCAAAATTTTCCCTTGCGCATAGAAATGACGGATACTCTGCCGGATCTCCTGCGACAAGAAGATTTTCAGGTTTCAGATCCCGCATGGCGATTTCTTTTAACCGCAACCAGCCCAAAAGTGCCAGCAGATTGGAGAGAATGCTCTCTATCTGGGATTTATTCCGGACAAACGCTTTTTGTCTGGCATAGGTGCGGATCAGATTCTCATAGGATTTTAAAATGTGGGAATTGTCGGCAAAAAGCTTGCCCAGGACAAAGTTTATTTCCCTTGTAAAACTTTCCGGAAACTCCCGGCCGGCATCGGTGATTTTACTGCCGGCAAAATAGGTAATGAACCAGTTTTTGATCTGAAAAGGAAGTGGTGTTGCCAATCCTGTTTTATCAGACAGCTGACTGAGCTTTTTCTCATAGGTCATAAACACTTTCTGAAGTCCGTAACAGACCGCCATATTATCGCTGCCGAATTTTTTCCTGAACATGTACGGCTGCCAGATAATATCCGCGCTCTCTTCCATTTCCTTTGCTACCAGATCTTTTCTGTCATGAATTTTTTCAATGATATCCCCCAGGAAAAAATGTTTTGACAGGTTCATAAAAAAAACAAACGTATCCGCTATTTTCAGGAAAGCCTGAAACATGGTAAATATCTGGATATCCTTGATACAGACATCTTCGGCCAGTTCCTCCTGAGGTGCCAGCTTGGTGCCGGCGGTGAAGGCCGGAATACGGTTCAGCACAATAGACACCCGCGGGATAAGACATTCTTTCGGGGCCAGTTTGTGCGCAATGTTCTTTTCACGCTGTATTCTTGCAATGTAGTCTTCCCAGTCTGTAATCGGGAAAAGCGGCACCTTCACCACAAGGTGATCATCGTAAATCACATAAAAACAGACACTTTTACTGCCGCTTTCATTACCGATAGGACCGATGGTCATCCGCCGTCTTACCCAGATATCCTGATGTTTGACACGCAGTTCATAGGTTTCGTTTTTCCCGGGACCTGTTGACCCGACCGGCATGTGATCCCTGGGCGCGTCAGGGGCCGCTCCGACCTGAAGTCTGTAAATTTCCAGAAAAAACTGCACCACACTTCTTTTATCGGTTGGATCCAGTCCTTTGAGGTTAAAGGAAAACTTGGCGGCAACAGGCGCTTTGCGCTTCCTCTTCCGGATGCCAGCAAAGTACCGGAACAGCATGATCAGCATGAGAATGACGGCAAAATTAATAACGACAAAAATCAGATCATGTATGGGGACAGCATACACCCCATCCGCCGTGTTACCGGCCATGCCGGAAAAAAGATTCGCGGCCCACCGCAGCCAGTCGGTATCTGCCGTACACACCGGTGGTGATGCCGCTGTCGCTGCAAGAAAAGCGAGCACTGTTACGAGAAATAGAAAGGGGCGATTCAAGAATCTGTCCATCACACAAAAAAACTGTTGAAAAAAAATACAGCAAAAAGACGGAATGATGCTCCCATCACCGGTTCAACAATGCCGGAAAGCGTTATTGGTTGTTTCAAAACCGGGAGGGTTCAAGGCAGAACACCGCCCGTTCAGGGACGAACCGAAACAACCGGGCAGGGGGACTTTAAAACGACATACTGAGCCGTGGACCCCATTACCAGTTTGCCGACTTTGGATGTTCTTTTCACGCCCACCAGCAGCTCATCGACATTGTGATCTTCGACATACTGTACCAGGTCTTCCCCCGGGGTCACGCCCCTGATAAGGACATGAGTGTCACAGGCAATGCCTTCCTTGTCGAAAATCGACTTGGCTTCTGCGAGGGCGTTTTCCGCTTCTTCAACCGTCTGCAGGTCTTTTTCATTACGGGTTTTGGATAAAGAGGTCACTATGGAAACAGAAGCGCTGAACGCCTTTGCATGAACTCTGGCCAACTGCAGGGCCTTCTCCGATGCCTTGCTTGCGTCATAACCGACAAGTAATTTCATTACAGACTCCTTTCGCCTATTGATAATTTCAGTTAACCGTCAGTCCTCCCTGCAGATCAGGGCAACTTGAATTTCCGCCAGTAAAAATATTATATAATGCATTATCCGTTTATTTCAACCATTCTCCTCCACAATAACGACAAATAAACCGAATTTTTCCAGGGGGCACCCGATAAAACCGGCGGCATAATTTTCCGCCGTCGGTAAAACCTTCCCCCTTTTTTAAGCGGCTGCCTGTTCCTACAGCGCTTCAGAAACGGCATTATCTGTTGATTGGTTGTTTTCAAACCGGGGGCTTGCCCCCGGTTACAACCGTCAACGATTGAAACACTGACGTGTTTTTTTCCGGCCTATGGCCGGGCTCGATAGAGATGCGA
>CAYZHB010000050.1:0-19702 GCA_964478245.1 uncultured Desulfobacterales bacterium
CAGAGATGCCGTGGACAGCGTTCTGGCCGCGTGGCTCAAATGGGCGTATTGAACCCGGTTTCGGGGAAAGTTACTTTCTGTTTGTTCACAATCCCGGCCCGGCAACCTGCCGTGTGCAACTGGACTATGACACCAGCGGCACCATTACACAAAAGGAAAAAAGGATGCAGCCGTTCATGATTCTGCTTGCCATCGGTTTCTCGCTGGTGGTCCCCGCGATTGTTCTGCGCCTGTTTTTCGGACGGAAAAAAATAATGCGGCGATGAAGGACGTGTGGTGCCCAGGAACAGAATCGAACTGCTGACACGGGGATTTTCAGTCCCCTGCTCTACCGACTGAGCTACCTGGGCCCAAGTCAAAAACGCAAAAAATATATGGTCTTTCGACGGATATGTCAAGCAAAAAATTCGATTTCTGTCAGGTCATGTCCCCGAAAAAGTGCTGAACAATTGAACAGGCCGCGATGGATGCCGTTTCCGACCGCAATACGCGCGGGCCGAGCAGACAGGATTCGAACCCGGCCGTGCAGGCCGATTCTATCTCCGCTTCCGAGAAACCGCCTTCCGGACCGATAAGGATTGAAACCCGTTTAATATCCGCCCGGGTTTTCCGCCCAAGATCCTGAAGGGATTGCCCGGCCTTTTCGTGCCATACGAGATTGAGATCAAAAAGCGGTACCGATGCCATGACCTCTGCGAACCGGACCGGCGGACCGGTTTCCGGCACGAAACTCCTGCCGCACTGTTTCAGCGCCTCCACTGCAATCTTTTCCCACCGCCGGCCCCTCGCATCGAGGCGCTTTTTATCCGGGGACGGCACCGACCGGCCGCAGAAAACCGGTACCCACTCGTCGATACCGAGTTCGGTAAGATGCCGTATGAGAAGATCCATCTTCCGGTCCTTGAGCATTCCCTGGAAGACGGTTATGTGAAGGTGGGATTCCGCTGCCGGGTCTTTCCGCTTCCGGATGGAAAGCCGTACTTCCCCGGCCGCAACAGCGGTCACGGTCGAGGTGAAATCCCGGCCCCGACCGTCCGTAAACAAAACCGTGTCCCCCGGGACAAGCCGCAGCACCCGGCTGATGTGCCGGGCATCCTGTCCCCTGATCCGGGCGGTATCCCTGCCGATATCCCGGCTGTCAATCAGAAATTTATGCATGATACTTCTACATACGTGATACCCGATCCCGTGTAAATATTTTTTCAGGTTTTATTGGCGCGTTCCTGCAAATCGGTTGACACAACCGAAGCGATTTGATAATAAATGTAAAATTACAGCTTTAAATTTCTATGTGGGGGCGAGATATATGACTGACATGGAAGAAACCGAAAACACATCCAACACGGGCGAAGAAAACGAAGACATCCTCGAACTGACCGATATCATCAGAGATGACGGGGATGCGGGAAGCGGGACCGCACTTGCCGACATACCGGACGAAACCGGAGATGAATCGGCAGGCGAAGATATTATCGAGCTCACCGACATTGTTGAAAAAGAAAAAACCGAAGCCGCGCAGGAAAATGCGGCCGTTCTTGAACTGACTGATATTGCGGAAGAGAATCAGCCCGGCATCGGCGCTGCCGGAAAAAAAGATCAGAAAACGGTTGTTGAAGGAACCGGTGCCGATAGCGGAATAGACGATGACACGGGTATCGATCTGGACCTTGAAAACAGCGGCCTTCAGCCCGGTGCCGGATCACCGGACATAGACGCCGACAGCATCGAGGCCGCACTTGAAAAGGTCATCGAAAAAAAATTCGGCAGTAAAATAGAATCCCTCCTTTTCGAGGTGATGGAAAAAGTGATGGTTAAAGAGATTAACGAGATCAAAGACACACTGCAAAAGGACCTCAACAGTATCGGAAAAATTTAGAGCGGCAGGCACATCTTGTAAAACCGGTTATATCAGGGGATTTTAAAAAAATCCCCTTTTTTAATCAACGACCAACCGCAAAGCGGGTGGCCTGGTTTTCCGGCCTATGGCCGGAAAACAAAAACACGCAGGTGTTTCAATCGTTGACGGTTGTAACCGGGGGCGTAGCTCCCGGTTTGAAAACAACTAATCAGCAGGAGCCCATTTATGAAAACCGATTTGATTGATAAGAGTTACGATCCGTCAAAAATTGAAAAAAAGTGGTACCAGTACTGGGAGGAGAACGGATTTTTCCACGCCCTTCCCAAGAGCGATGCCCAATCGTATTCGATTGTGATCCCTCCGCCCAACGTCACCGGTGTCCTGCACATGGGACATGCACTCAATATCACGCTCCAGGATATCATGTGCCGCTACAGGCGGCTCATGGGCGACAACGTCCTGTGGATGCCCGGTACCGACCATGCCGGCATTGCCACGCAGAACGTGGTGGAAAAGGACCTGGCGGCAAAAGGCAAATCCAGGGACGAACTCGGCAGGGAAGCGTTTATTGACGCGGTATGGAAATGGCGGGAGGTATCCGGCGGCGCGATTATCAACCAGCTCAAAAGCCTCGGCGCCTCGTGCGACTGGGACCGGGAACGGTTCACCATGGATGACGGCCTGTCCAGCGCGGTCAGGAAAGTGTTTGTCAGCCTGTACAATGAAGGGCTTATCTACGAAGACCAGTACATCATCAACTGGTGTCCGCGGTGCCAGACAGCCCTTGCCGACCTCGAAGTGGAGTATGAAGAGCAGGACACCCATCTCTACTACATCAAATATCCGTTTGAAAAAGGGGGGAAAGAAGGGCTGGTGGTGGCCACCACCCGGCCCGAAACCATGTTCGGCGACACCGCGGTCGCCATCAACCCGGCAGACGAGCGGTTCACCGACATACCGGCACAAAGCGTTCACCTGCCGCTAACGGAAAAAACCATCCCCGTCATTAAGGACGGCTACGTGGATCTGGAATTCGGGACCGGCGCCCTCAAGGTCACGCCCGCCCACGATCCCAACGACTTTCACCTGGGAGAGAAGCATGGCCTGGAAAAGGTAAAGGTGATCAATGACGACGGTACCATGAACGAGGGTGCCGGGCCTTACCAGGGGCTTGACCGGTACGAATGCCGGCGGCGGGCGGTCAAAGATCTTGAAAAACAGGGACTTTTCATCAAAAAGGAGCCGCTGAAAAACAGCATCGGCAAATGCTACCGGTGCAACACGGTGGTCGAACCGTTTCTTTCAAAACAGTGGTTCGTCAAAGTAGGCCCGCTTGCCGACAAGGCGATGGCGGCCGTTAAGAAAGGGAACACCCGGATCATACCGGACAACTGGGAAAAGACCTATTTTGAATGGCTGGAGAACATCAGAGACTGGTGCATCTCCCGGCAGATCTGGTGGGGGCACCGGATCCCGGTCTGGAAATGCAGTGACTGCGGTGCGTATACCGTCGAAGAGACCGACCCGGACAAATGCGCCGCGTGCGGTTCGGATGCCATTGTGCAGGAAACCGATGTTCTGGATACGTGGTTTTCCAGCGCCTTGTGGCCGTTTTCCACCATGGGCTGGCCCGAGAAGACCGACCTTTTAAAAACATTCTATCCCACCGACCTGCTGGTAACCGGGTTCGACATCCTGTTTTTCTGGGTGGCCCGGATGATGATGATGGGCCTGCACTTCATGAAGGACGTCCCCTTCAGGGATGTCTATATCCACGCCCTTGTCCGGGATGAAGACGGCAAGAAGATGAGCAAATCAAAGGGGAACGTGATCGACCCGGTGAAAGTGATAGACGAATACGGGGCGGATGCTTTCCGGTTCACCCTGGCGGCGTTTGCCGCACAGGGGCGGGATGTCAAGATGTCGGAAAAGCGGGTTGAAGGGTACCGCCATTTCGTGAACAAGCTCTGGAACGCGTCCAGGTTCGCCCTGATGCATATTGACGATGAAAGCCGTGACATCGATCAGGCAAACCTTTCCGACCTCGAAAGATGGATCCTGTCCCGGTCCGTCACTACCTCGAAGAACGTAAAACACTACCTGGAAAAGTACCGGTTCAACGACGCCGCCGGCAGTATCTACCAGTTTGTATGGCACGCGTTCTGCGACTGGTATATCGAAGCCGCAAAGCCGGCCCTCTACGGCAAGGAAGGTGACGACCGGCAGCAGGCTGCAAAGGCGGTTCTCTCCCGGACCCTCCGGGATATCCTTGTCATGCTGCATCCGTTCACCCCGTACGTGACAGAAGAGATATGGCACCTTCTGCCCACGACGGATGGCTCGGTTATGAAAGCCGCATTTCCCGGAAGTGACGAAAGCAGTGACGCCTGGATCAACAACGAAATCGAGAGCGACATGGCGTTTGTGTTCGATGTGACCACCGGCATCCGGAATATCCGCAGCGAAATGAACATCAAGCCGTCCACCGTGCTGGATGTGACACTCCAGACCGGCGACGAAAAAGAAAAAGCGCTGCTGGACAAGAACTCCCCGATCATACAGAACCTGGCAAAACTGGGCACCCTCTCCTTTCTGGAAAGCGATGCGCCTTCTCCCGGGTCATCGGCCGCATCCGTCACAGGCGGCACCACGGCATACGTCTCTCTCAAGGGCATCATCGACTTTGACAAGGAACGGCAGCGCCTTGAAAAGGAGATCGAGAAAATTACCAAAGAACTGATGTCGATAACCAAAAGGCTCAGCAATGACAGTTTTCTTGAAAAGGCGCCGGATGAGGTGATCGAAAAGGTGAAAACGCAGCAGCAGGACCTTGAGCAAAAAAATGACAAGTTCAGGCGCAGCCTGGACCGCATCAAAAATTAACGCCGGGAGGAGACGCTGTGGATATCGAACAAATGCTTATCGCTTTGGCGCTGTTTGAAGATTCCGGGTTTGGTGACGTCACCACGGACAACCTCCTCGAAGGAGAAGAGTCCGGGACAGGGATTGTCACCGCAAAGGAACCCGGCGTGGTCTCGGGCCTTGCTGTGGCCGCCCGGGTTTTCAAAACCGCTGATCCCCACGCAAAGTTCACGCCCTTCTGCAAGGACGGGGAGCGGGTCGGAAACGGCGATGTGATCTGTGAAGTCAGGGGAAACCTTGCCGCCATGCTGAAAGCGGAACGCGTGGCCCTCAATTTTATGCAGCGCCTTTCCGGCATCGCGACCTTCACCCGCTCCATTGTCGACTGTCTCGCCGGTACACAGGTCCGCCTGGCCGATACCCGGAAAACAGCCCCCGGCTGGCGGCGCCTGGAAAAGGCGGCCGTTCGGCACGGCGGCGGATGCAACCACAGGATGGCCCTTTACGACGGCGTGCTGATAAAAGACAACCACATCGCCGTCGCCGGAAATCTCACGCACGCCATAGAAAGAATACGGCCGCAAATATCTCACCTGATGAAAATCGAAGTGGAGGTTTCCGCTCTGGCGCAGGTAAAGGAAGCCGTCAAAGCGGGGGCCGATGTGATCATGCTCGACAATATGGACATACCGGCAATGAAAGAGGCGGTTCACACCATCGCCGGCCGGGCCGTGGTCGAAGCTTCCGGCAGTATCAGCGGAAAAAACATCCGGGAAATCGCTCAGACCGGAGTCGATGTGATCTCTTCAGGGGCGGTCACCCACCAGGCAACCGCGGTGGACATGAGCATGCGGATCATTCCGGGTTGAGGTCGGTGACACAGGTCAGTTTGTTCCGGCCGGCATCTTTGGAGAGATAGAGGGCCCGGTCCCCCCGTTTCACAAACGATTCCAACGTGTCGTCCGGTTTAAGCTCCGTTACCCCGATACTCAATGTCACTGACAACTCCCTGCCGTTTTCAGGCATAAATCTCTGACGGGCGATACTCTCCTTTATCCGTTCCCCCACCAGGCACGCCTGCTCTAACTCGGTTTCCGGCAGGATGGCGGTGAACTCGTCCCCGCCGTACCGGTAGGCGGTATCCGTGTTCCGGAGGCAGGAACTGATCACGTCTCCGAGTTTTTCCAGTACCCTGTCGCCTTCCAGGTGACCGAAGTCGTCGTTGTAATGCTTGAAGTAATCGATATCCAGGATAAGCAGGGAAAGGGGCCGGGAATAGCGCTGATGCCGCTCTATTTCCGCCTCCAGCGTATCAAAGAAATGCCGCGAGTTGTACAGGTCGGTCAGGTCGTCGGTAATCGCGAGTTTTTCCATTTCCCTGAGCATCCTGTCATGCTGTTTTTTCAGCTCCAGCTCACGGATAACCCGTTTGAGGCGCAGCTCAAGCTCTTCAAACCGGAACGGCTTGAAGATGAAATCGTTGGCCCCGGCGTTTATAGCTTCGGCATAGGAATAGTCCTCGCTGTAACCGGTCATCACGATCACACACGCGTCAAATTGACTCGTGACAAGCCGGGTCAGTTCCAGCCCGTCCATCCCCCTCATCATGATATCCGTCAATACGATATCCGACCTGAACGCCTTCATTTTTTCGATGGCCGCCTCTGCACTTGCAGCGGAATCAACCCGGTAGTTCTTCATTTCAAGGAAATCCTCAATGGACTCCTTTATAGCGATATTGTCTTCCACGATGAGTACAGAATAGGCCATGCCGTCTAATTCCCAAACCAAAATTGTTGCAAATATCGAAGTGCCATTCACTTGACTATTTGCCGGGTGCCTGATAAAAGTAGTGTTTTGGCTGTTCCCTGTCAATATTATTCAAAAAAACAATAAATGTCAATTCCTTGTTTTGAGGTAAGTTTGAGCTATAAAATTGAAAATACGCGTAATTTCAGCATCATTGCCCATATAGACCACGGCAAGTCCACCCTGTCGGACCGGCTGATCCAGCTTTCAGGTGTCGTGTCGGAACGGGATTTCAAGGATCAGATCCTCGACACGATGGATATCGAGAGAGAACGGGGCATCACCATCAAGTCTCAAACCATCTCGCTGCCGCACAGAGCAACCGACGGCACGGCGTATCTTCTGAACCTCATCGACACACCGGGCCATGTGGATTTCTCATATGAAGTCTCCAGGGCACTGGCCTCCTGTGAAGGCGCACTGATGCTGGTGGACGCAAGCCAGGGGGTTGAAGCCCAGACACTCGCCAATATCTATCTCGCCATGGAACACGACCTCGAAGTGATCCCGGTTATCAACAAAATCGATCTCCCGTCGGCTGAAATCGAATGGGTGAAAGAGCAGATCGAGGAGGACCTCGGCCTTGACAGCGAGACCGCTCTCATGGTGTCGGCCAAGAACGGTACCGGGGCGGCGGCCGTATTCGAGGCCGTCATCAACAGGGTCCCGCCGCCCGCCGACAAATCCGACAGCCCGTTAAAAGCCCTTATCTTTGATTCCCATTATGATCCCTACCGGGGAACAATCGTTCATTTCAGGGTGTTTGAAGGCCGGGTGAGAGTGGATGACAGAATCGTCTTCATGTCCAACAATGCCGTTTACAAGGTTGAAGAGGTGGGGTATTTCCAGATTGTGCGAAAACCGGTGAATGAGCTGTCCGCCGGTCATGTCGGGTACATTATAGCCGGCATCAAAATGCTCGGCGACGTGAAAATCGGGGATACCATCACCCTTGCCGACCGGCGGTGCGACGCCCCCATGCCGGGATTCAAGGAACCCGTGCCCGTGGTGTTCTCTTCGATTTACCCGCTGGCTTCCGATGAATACGATCTGCTCACCGACGCCCTGGAGAAACTCAAGCTGAACGACGCCTCCTTCGTCTTTGAAAAGGACACCTCGGCTGCACTGGGTTTCGGCTACAGGTGCGGATTTCTGGGTCTTCTTCACCTTGAGGTGATCCAGGAACGGCTGGAAAGGGAGTATGACCTGTCACTGATCCTCACCGCTCCGTCCGTGAAATACGAAATCATCAAAAACAACGGGGAAGTGGTGGTTATTGACAACCCGACCGATTATCCGGATCCCACGCTGATCGAAAAGGTGAGAGAACCCTATATCAAGGCTTCCATACTGGTGCCCGACACTTACATGGGGAACGTGATGCAGATCTGTCACGAACACCGGGGCACGGTGATAAACTACCAGTACCTGACCCGCAACCGGGTGGAGATGAAGTTTGACATCCCGCTGGCCGAGGTCGTGTATGAGTTCTATGACCGGCTGAAAAGCGTCACCCAGGGATACGGCTCCTTTGACTATGAAGTGGCCGGTTACAGGGAGGCGGACCTTGTCAAGCTCGACATCCTTGTCAATTTCGAACGGGTGGACGCCCTGAGCATCCTGATTCACCGGGACAAGGCAGCGGCACGCGGACGGGAGGCGTGTAAACGCCTCAAGGAAGAGATGCCGCGCCAGATGTTCAAAGTTCCCGTCCAGGCGGCTGTCGGGGGGAAAGTGATTGCCAGGGAAACCCTGGCCGCTTTCCGGAAAAACGTGACCGCCAAATGCTACGGCGGGGATGTGACCCGGAAACGCAAGTTGCTGGAAAAACAGAAAAAGGGCAAGAAACGGATGAAAATGGTGGGCGAGGTGGAAATACCCCAGTCCGCTTTTCTTTCGGTGCTCAAATCAGACAACAAATAGGAGGTTCCGCCTGGTTGGTTGTTTTCAAACCGGGGGCTTGCCCCCGGTTACAACCGTCACCGATTGAAACACTTGCGTGTTTCGTCATTCCGGCCTCTGCGCCGGGCTCGAAGAGATGCAAATGCATACACGCCAAGCCACCCGCTTTGCGGGTGGTGGTTGACTTAACAGTCTGAACACCGCCCCTTTCCCCCGACCCCCCCCTTGTAAAAAAAATTTGCACATGAAAAAGGTGTAAAATTTTTTTTACATCTTTTTTACACCTTTCCGACCGATAAAACCCTCTCAATATCAACCGGCACACTCATTTTTGGCAGCACCGATCCGCCAATATCACCGCTGAAATTGCCTGTCAGAAAACAGGCTCCCTTATCCTTGCGGCCGGCTCCTGAACCGGCCAGCCGCAACCCGCCTGCTGGCATGTCAGTTGCATTACTGTGTCCGGATTTGCCCGGAAATATACGGAAATTTTTAAAATTATTATATTTTTTAACAGAAACCAATAACTATCAAGGAGAGGGATCGAAATGAAAACCAATGCCAGAGTAGTTGTTATCGGCGGCGGATGCATCGGCGTAAGTATTGCCTATCATCTGGCGAAATACGGCTGGACGGATGTCGCCCTTATTGAAAAACACGAGCTCACCTCGGGATCGACCTGGATGGCGGCGGGAAACTGTTCCTACCATCACGGCGATTACTATGGTTCGGCCATTAACAAGAAAAGTGTCGAAATCTACAAGAATCTCGAGAAAGAGACCGGCATGTCCCCCGGCTGGCACACCACCGCCTCCATAAGAACGGCGGACAACCCGGACAGGATGGACGAACTGGGATACACCCATTCAATGCACAAGTGTCTGGGGCTTGAAGTGGAATTCGTCACCCCGGACGAGATGGCCAAACTTCATCCCCTCATGAACGTGGAAGGACTGCTCGGGGGTCTTTACTGGCCGGATGACGGGGACGTGGATCCCAACGGCATTACCCAGGCCTTTGCCTCGGGCGCCAAGAAACTGGGCGTGGAATTCAACACCCATACCCTTGTGAACGGACTGACCTTTAAGGATGACGCCGGGGAGTGGATCGTGCACACGGACAAAGGCGATATCACATGCGAGTACGTGGTGAACGCCGCCGGTCTCTGGGCACCCGAGGTCGCCAAAATGGCCGGAATCGAGATCCCCTCCATCTCCATCGAACACACCCATATCCTTTTTGAAAGCATCGGCGCTGTCAGCGAGCGGGACACCTACCTCCCCCTTGTCAGGGACGGGGACCGGTCCATATACGTGAGACAGGAAATGGACAGCCTTATCCTGGGCATGTATGAGCAGAATGCAAAACAGTGGTACAAGGACGGCGTGCCCTGGGATTATGCCCAGACCGAACTCGAACCCGACATCGACAACATCGCCCTGAACATCGAGCACGGCATTTACCGGTTCCCGGTTATCGGGGAAACCGGATTCAAACATGTAACAGCCGGTCCAATCACCTATACCCCCGACGCCAACCCCCTCGTTGGACCGGCTTATCCTCTGAAAAATTACTTTCTGGCCTGCGGGTACAGCTTCGGCATCACCCAGGCCGGCGGCATCGGTCATTACGTGGCCGGCTGGATCATGGAGGGAGAGCCGGAACTCGATCTGTGGACGGTGGATTCGCGACGGTTCGGTTCCTACGCCAACTGGGCTTATGACCATGAGAAGATTGGCGAAACCTATTCCAAACTGTATGACAAAATTTATCCCAACGAATGGCGGGAAGCGGCACGACCCAGCCGGACAAGCCCGATCTACGCGTACCAGAAACAGGCCAACGCCTCATTTGGCGACTATCTCGGGTGGGAGTGCCCCAACTGGTTTGCCCCGCAGGGAGAGGACAACAAAGAGACCCCGACCTGGCGGCATTCAAATGCATTCGACCACGTGGGCAGGGAGTGCCGGCACGTGATGGAACACGCAGGTCTCCTCGATCTGACAAGATTTGCAAAGGCGAAGATAACCGGGCCGAAAGCTTACGAGTGGCTCGATCACCTCACCTGCCAGAAAATTCCCAAAAAAGACGGGAAAATCGCATTGACCCCTGTTCTGGATGACAAGGGCCGGTTCAAAACCGACATGACGGTCACCCGCATCAATGAGGAAGAGTTTTTCCTGGTAACCGCCAGCGTGGGCAAGCGCCATGACCATCACATGCTTCTCAGCGAGCTGCCCACGGACGGCTCGGTAGAGATGCAGGACCTTACATACAAGATGGGATGCTTTGTCATCGTCGGACCCAAGAGCCGGGCCATCCTGGAAAAAATCTGCTACGGCGACGTGTCCAACGAGGCGCTCCCGTTTGCCTCGAGCCGGGAAATATTTGTCGGCAGGACCAGGTGTATGGTGAACCGGATGAACTACGTGGGGGAACTCGGTTTCGAGATCTTCCACCCCATCGAGCAGCAGATCCCGCTGTATCTCGCCCTCATGGAAGCCGGCCGGGAATTCAGCCTGGAGATGACCGGCATGTACGCAATGGAATCCATGCGGCTCGAAAAGGGATTCCTCGGCTGGAAATCCGAGCAGACCGTTCACCACAACCCCCTGGAAACCAATATCGACTGGACTGTTAAATGGGACAAGGACTTCAGGGGAAAAGCGGCGCTCCAGAAAATAAAAGAACAGGGCGTTGCCCAGAAACTCGTGGCAATGGTGATTGAAACAGATGAAGATGCTGAAGCACTGGGATACAACGCCATTTTCAAAGACGGAAAATACGTGGGCATGACCTCGGCGGGCGGATACGGTCACCGAATCGGCAAAAGCATTGCCCTGGGATACGTCACGCCCGACCTTGCCGAACCCGGCACCGGGCTCGAGGTCAATATACTGGGAGAAAACCGCAGGGCCACCGTGGAAAAAATGCCCCTTTACGATCCGGATAACAGCCGGATGCGGGCGTAATCCGCGGGCTTTTAAAGGCAAATGACCGGGCCTGGACGGTCTGAAGAGACGTTACAGCCGCATACCACCATATCGACAGGGTGCAGAAAACCCCGGGGCCAACGGCCGCCCGTAGAATCGGGCGGCCGGGAATCCCGGAACTCTACACCCTGTAGTGTACGGAGAGGCGGCATCGTCCAGACACGATCTTAAACCAGCTTACCCCAACCAAAGGATGGATACAGATATGCAAGTTTATGTATGTGTAAAACATGTGCCGGACACCGCTGCAAATATCAAGATCAAGGATTCAAACGATTATGATACGGCCGCGCTGAAATTCGTTGCCAATCCCTATGACGAGTATGCGGTTGAAGAGGCGGTCCGCCTTGTGGAAAAGACGGGCACCGGAGAGGTGGTCATCGTCACGGTGGGGCCTTCCGCGGCGGTCGCGACCATGAGAAGCGCACTTGCAATGGGCGCCCACAGGGGAATCCTGATAAAGGCGGATGAGAAGTTCATGGACAGCAGAACCGCTGGCAAAGCCTTAAAGGCGGCCATAGAAAAAGACGGGACCCCGGATATGATCTTTGCGGGAAAAACCGCTGTGGATACCGAAGGGAACCAGACGACCTACAGAGTGGCCAACGCGTTCGGTTTCCCCGTGGCCAACGAAATCTCGGCCCTTGAAGTGAATAACGGCTCGGCAAAGGCCGAAAGGGAGATCGGCGGCGGCACCAGGGAAATACTGGAAATGGCGATGCCCTGCGTTATCGGCGCCACAAAGGGCTTGAACGAACCCCGGTACCCGAAATTCCCCGACATAATGAAAGCCAAGAAAAAAGAGATCAAAGAGTTTGATCTATCGGATGTCGGCATTGAGAACTCCGTGTCAGGCGAAGGCCTGATGAAACTTGAACCGGTTCCGGAACGGTCCGGTGCGAAAATGATGGCGGGAAGCGTCAGGGAAAGTGTGGAACAGCTGGTCAAAACCCTTAAAGATGAAAAAATCCTTTAGATCATCAAAGCAAATGGAGGAGTCAAATGCCTAAAACCGGTGTGTTAATCGAAACGGAAAACGGAACCATAAAAGATATCAATTACGGGTTGCTGACCGCCGCACGCGGAAACGGTGACAACGAGGTCACGGCCTTCACCGTGGACGAACCGGCCCCGGATGCCGCCGAGACCCTCGCGAAATACGGGGTGTCCACCCTGGCACGGCTTGAAACAACGGGCAGCGATATTCACTCAAGTCCCGACTTTGCAGCGGCAGCAATAACAGATGCTGCAAAAGAATACGGGGTTGAATACCTCCTGGGTCTGGCCACGGCCCCGGGACGCGACATCTTTGCAAGGATTGCCGCCGGGCTCGACACCCAGCTCGTGTCAGACGTCCAGGAAGTGGATTTCTCCGGCAATACGGCCGTGAAATCCCATTTCTCAGGAAAGACAATGGCGACGCTGAAACTGGAAGGGAACCCGGTGCTTCTCACCGTGCGGCCCAACGCGGTGATCCCGGCTGAAATCCCGGCCGAGATAAAAACTGTTGAGTTCAAAGCGGATGTCTCCGGCCGGGACAAAGTGCGCGTGAGCGGCCTCAAGGAGGGCGGCCAGGGCAGAAAGGAACTCACCGAAGCCGCCGTCATTGTCACCGGGGGCAGACCCATCGGCAAACCTGAAAACTACCGGATACTTGAAGCATGTGCCGATGTGCTGGACGGGGCTGTCGGCGCTTCCAGGGCGGCCGTGGATGCCGGTTTCGCACCCCACTCGATGCAGGTGGGCCAGACCGGCAAAACCGTCAGTCCGAACCTTTACATTGCCTGCGGCGTGTCGGGAGCGGTGCAGCATTTTGCCGGGATGAAAACCTCGAAGGTCATTGTGGGCATCAATACGGACAAGGATGCCCCCATCTTTGAAAAGTGCGACTACGGCATTGTCGGCGACATGTTCGAGGTGGTGCCGGTCCTGACCGAGGTACTGAAAGAGACGCTGAACAAATAAGACCGCACGCGCCGGACGGGGGAGGAAAATGAGCAGCTATCTTCTGATTAAGTCAATTATTGTTCTGGCGGCACTTGTCGGTGCCTTCGGGTTGTTTTTTGTCCGCATACGGCGGCTGTGGCAGATAATGATATCGGTTAAGGGAAAAACCGATTTCGTCCTGGACCGGACAGCCGAACGGCTGAAGGAGTCGTTCCTGGACATCATCGGCCAGCGGAATGTCCGGCGGAAAAAAGGGGCCGGATGGGCCCACACCCTTGTATTTTTCGGGTTTATCGCTGTTCAGCCCCACTCGATAGAATTGATGATACGGGGGGTGTGGCACCCCTTTGAAGCAGGGAAAGTCATCCCCGGCATCTACACGGTTTATCTCTACATCGCCGACATTCTGGCGGCACTGGTGCTTGCGGGACTGGCCTACGCGCTTTACCGCCGCACGGTCGTCAAACCGGCCTACCTGACCCGGGGAAAGGATGCCAACTATATTATCCTGTTTACCGGCGTGATCATCGTCACCTTTCTTTTGATAAACGGCCTGCAGACCCTGCTGCCGACGGAAGTCGACGCCTTCAGCTATCAGGGGATTTTTCCGGTGTCAGGCCCCCTGGTTGTCCTGCTGGGACTGGACCGCCTCGGGAGCGCCCCCGTACAACTCCTTTACGAAATCTGCTACTATATTCACATCGGCACCATCCTCGGGTTTTTGGTATATATCCCCGGCTCCAAGCACCTGCATCTTCTCGCCGCCGTTCCCAACGTCTTCCTGAAACCCCTCGACCGGGAGAAGGCTGTCATAAAATCCGATCTCGAGGACGAGCAAGCGGAAACATTCGGCTTGACCCGCATCAGTGAAATCGACTGGATGCACGTTTTGAACCTTTACGCCTGCACCGAATGCGGCCGGTGCGAAGAACAGTGTCCTGCGGCCTTTACGGAAAAACCGCTTTCTCCGAAAGACCTCATACACGATCTGAAAACGGACCTGTTCGACCATGCCGAGCCGATTCTGTCCGGCAATCCGGATACGGTCCCGCCCCTGGTCAGGGAAGGGAGCGGGATCACCCACGACGTGATCTGGTCCTGCACCACCTGCCGGGCCTGTGAAGATATTTGTCCGGTGAACATCCAGCATCTCGATTTCATGTTTGAAATCCGGAAGCAGCGGGTGCTGATGGAGGCCGAATTCCCGCCGGAAATAACCGAAACATTCACCAGCCTGGAAAATCAGGCCAATCCCTGGGGGTTTCCCGCGGATGCCCGGGCGGACTGGTGCAAAAATATGGATGTCCCGCTGATGGCGGACAACCCGGAAGCGGACATCCTCTGGTTTGTCGGCTGCGCCGGTTCTTTTGACGACAATGGCAAAGCCGTTTCCCGGGCGATGGCGCGGCTGCTTCAGAAAGCCGGTGTCAACTTTGCGATCCTCGGCCCGGAGGAGGCGTGCAACGGGGACATGGCAAGGCGCGCCGGCAACGAATACCTGGCCCAGATGCTGATCCGGCAGAATGTAGCGGTATTCAAACAATACAATCCCGGACAGATCCTCACCGGATGCCCCCACTGCTACAATATCATCAAAAATGAATACCCGGATTTCGGGGCCGAATTTGACGTGATCAGCAACATTGAACTTATACAGCAGCTCCTGGACCAGGGACGGCTGAAAGTGAATCAGAAGCGCATGGAGAAACTGGCTTTTCACGACTCCTGCTATCTCGGCAGATGGAACGGCATATACCGGCAACCCAGAGAGATTCTACGTCATGCCGCCGGTGCCGCCAACCTGGTCGAACTTGAACGCACCCGTGACAAAGGCTTCTGCTGCGGGGCCGGCGGCGCCAGGATGTTCATGGAAGAGACCATCGGCAAACGGATAAACAACGAACGGGCCGAAGAGATCGTCGCTTCAGGCGCCGCTGCTGCTGTAACCGCATGTCCTTTCTGTTCCACCATGCTGACAGACGGCATTACGGAAACAGGTGCCGATACAAAAGTCAAAGATATTGTGCAGATAATAGATGAAGCAACCGGTTAAATATGATATGGGTGTTATAAAAAAAAGAAACCGGCAACTTTTATTGTAATAGGAGACCCTGAGCTGATGAGAAGAAAAAGACAGAAGAAAATCATACGGCTTTTTGATGCGGCGGTAAGTGCGGAAACCAACTACGAGTTCCAGAAAGCCAAAAAATTTTACAGGGAGGTGGCGAGCGAATATCCCAAAAGCCCTGAAGGGGCAATCGCCAGAGACAGAATGGAGGATATGGACGCTTTGTCCAGGGAAAAACGGCTTTACAAAAAGATAGACCGGGATGCCCGACGGATCTTGACCGAAATCGGCATTGATATTTCTTCCAGCCCGGAGCTGATGGAAATCCTGATGGAGGCGGATGCCATCGATTTAAACAAGGAGGAGGCTCTCTACATCCCGCTCAAAGAAGAGTACGTGGAAGAGTGCATTGATATGGCCCCCTTTGATTTTGAAGAAGATCCCGGTGAAAATGCGTTCGGCGTCGGCGCTACACCGCCGTTCCTGCTCCGTCCCGGCCGGGACGACCTGCTGCCCGCCACACGGGCCGAGTTTGAGGAAATCTGCAAGGCCGCAGGTGAATTTAATGACAGTATCGGCATCTTCTCCATACCGGTTGGCACCGACAAGAGCATATCCGACCTGGAGTGCGCCAGGATGATGGAACAGCATTTTTCCGATCTCAAAATGACGTTCACCAAAAACATGACGGACGAGGAGATCGGGTTCTTCCGTAATAAAGAGGACTGGCTGGACGGCACGAGTCTCATTACCTCCCTGACCTACATGCCGTCCATGGTCCAGCCGTTTATCAGAAGCGTAAAAAATGCCAAGAACATTCTGCTCCTGGACCTCACCATTGCCGCATCCACAGGTCCGGCAAGCCCGGCCGCCCTTCTCACCCAGGTGCATGCCCAGGTGCTTTTCATGGTGGTCCTGGCCCAGACCATCAATCCCGGGGTCTGCTGTGTACACGGGGGCATCCCCGATGTCCTCGGCAGCGGCGGCGACCTCTCCTACAGCGATCCGGGACAGCCCATCATCAACTCGGCCATGGCCCGGCTGAACATGTGGGTGACCGGTTTTCCGTCGGCCCAGTCCGGCGGCAGCACCAGCATCATTGACGACATTGACGCGGCGGTGGATGAGTCGGAACTGAGCCGCAACACCCTGCGGGAATACGGGGTTCATATACTGCGTCACTCTCTCGGGGCGCTCGGCAGTCTCAACTACTTCAGCCTTGAAAAATTCATACAGGATTGTGAACGGGAGCGGCAAGCCAGAAAGTTCTGGCTCGAAACCCGCCACGATTTCGTGATCCCCCTGATGGTTCCCGAAGACAAGCATGTGATTACCGGCATCAAGGAAATTATCCAGAAGGGCGGCCCCAAAAATGCGAATCACACGCTGAACAATATCGATTCCTTCAACCGGTGGCATGGTGAGCTGATAAAGCAGTCTGAAAAGAAAGTGTACTACCCCGACCTCAAAGATACCATCAAGACCCACATAAAGGACGTCAAACGTACTGATGAAAAAGAGTACGAAACCCAGCTGGCCGAGTCAAGGGGAAGAACGTTTGATATCGAGCCCGAGTTCGGCGTAGAATGATCAACCGCAAAAAGCCTTAAAGGAGGTATTCTTTTGACACCGGAACAAAAAATCGTTGAAATTCTGGATAAAAACAAAACAGGATATACGGTTCACGAACACGAACCCGTCTATACCAATCCGACCATGGCCCAAGCCCTGGGCGTCGAAGAGGCCCAGACCGTCAAATCACTTGTGCTGAGCACCAAAGAAAAAGAGATGGTGGTGCTGGTACTGCCGGGCAACAAACGGGTGGACTGGAAAAAGGCGGCCGCCGGTATCGGCACCAAAAAAGTCTCTTTTGCAAAGCCGGAACAGGTGAAAGAGACCGTTGGATGCGAAGTTGGCTGCGTACCGCCTTTTGGTCAACTCACCGCCCTGCCGGTCTACATGGATCCGGAACTGATGGAAATGGACCGTGTCTATTTTAATCCGGGGGTTCATGACAAATCATTTCAGTTGAAATCGGAAGATCTGAAAACGCTTTGCAACCCCCAATTCATATAAATCTGTCAAGGAGAAAAAATTAACATGGCCAAAAGAAAAAAAAAGCCGTTATGGGGAGAGAGAAAACCTTTAAAATCGCGCTATGACGCAGTCATTGTCGGTGGCGGTCTCCACGGTCTCGCCACTGCCTACTTTCTAGCCCGGGATCACGGCATCACCAACGTGGCCGTCATTGATAAAAATTTTATCGGATACGGCGGCGCCGGCAGAAATACCGCCATCGTCAGGGCAAACCAGAGAACCCAGGAAAACGTGCCGCTTTACAATGAAGCGCTGAAGTTATGGCCTGTTCTGACCAAAGAGCTCAATTTCAACCTGATGTTCAACAACTGCGGCAATCTGAACCTGATGCACAGTGAAGCGGCAATGAAGGCGGCCCGCATGAACATTACCACCGCCCAGTTCCTGGGCGTGGAAAGTCACCTCCTGGATGCGAAACAGGTCAAGGAGATGGAGCCGGCCATCAATACCAGCGAGGATATCACCTATCCGATCCACGGCGCGATGTACCACCCGCCCGGCGGTATCGTCCGTCATGATGCCGTTGTATGGGGACTGGCCAAGGGCGCTGCCAAATACGGTGCCGAGATTCACCAGCAGACGGAAGTCACCGGCATAAAAACCAACAACGGCCGGATATCGTCTGTCGAAACGTCCAGGGGCACCATCCAGACCCCCAAAGTCCTGGTGGCCGCCGGCGGATATTCCGCCGCCATCATCAGCCAGCTTCTGGGGATTCGGCTGCCCATCAGTGTCCTGACAATCCAGGCCATGGTATCCCAGCCGCTGAAACCGCTGCTCAGCCATGTCGTTTCCTCAGGCGCCTATCATGTCTACTGCAACCAGACCCTCAAGGGCGAGATTGCCACCGGCGCCCACATGGACGACTGGCCCAATTATACCAACCTGACCACGGCGCACTATATCAAACACCAGGCAGAGGCCCTGACCCAGTTCCTGCCGTGCTTCAAAGGACTGAAATTCATGCGGCACTGGGCCGGTCTGGCGGATATGACACCGGACATGGCACCGATCATGGACGGAAACGATCAGATTGAGGGATTTTTCATGGATTGCGGATGGGGGTATTTCGGTTTCAAATCCTGCAGCGCCACGGGCAAATACATGGCCGAGTTCATGGCAACCGATACCTACCCGGATATTCTGAAACCGTTTACCATGAGACGATTCGAACAGCACAGGCTGATGGGGGAAACCGCAGCACTGGTAAGCTACAGTGCTGACAATTAACGTCCCGGCCTTGGGGGGCAGCTGTGTGTCTGAAACAAAGACACACAGCTGCCCGGCTGAAGGCCCAAGCCTGACAGCCAGGAGCTAACGGCTGACAGCCAAAAGCTTTAAGCCATTTAAATAGGAGAAATTTGCATATGTCACTGACAATTACCTGCCCTGTATGCGGCAAAAGAAATGGATACGAGTTCAGGTACGGCGGAGAGGATAAAGGCCCGAGACCGGATGAAGAGGGGCTGACTCCCGACAAATGGTGCGACTGGGTTCACATGAACGACTGCAAAGCAGGGATACAAAAAGAGTGGTGGTACCACCGGGACGGATGCGGTGTCTGGTTCTCGACATACCGGGATACCACAACCAACCTTGAAGTGAAAGAATCGGAGGTATCATGACCAACAGGCTCAAGCACTTGCCCACTTTACGAATCAACACGGCTGAAAAGGTGTCCATCGAATACAGAGGGAAAACATACGAGGGGTACAAGGGCGATACCGTGGCGTCTCTCCTGTACGCCAACGGGGTCCGCATATTTTCAAGAAGCCTTAAATATCACCGGCCCAGGGGCTTGTACAGCCTTGACGGGGAATGCAGCAACACCTGCATGGAAATCAGCGGCATCCCCAACGAACGGTGTGAAACCACCTTTGCCGCCAACGGTATGCGGATCAAGGAACAGAATGTGAAAGGCTCCGCCCGGAACGACCTTATGGGGTTCATTGACAAATTTGACCGGGCCATGCCGGCGGGATTCTACTACCACACAATGCACAAACCGGCCCGGCTCTGGCCGGTTGCCATGAAACAGATCCGCAAAGCCGCCGGGCTGGGGAAACTGTCACCTGACTTCAACAGGAACGAGCGGTTCGATGACATATTTCCCGCAACGGATGTCTGTGTCATCGGCGGAGGACCTTCCGGGATGAAAGCAGCCCT
>CAYZHB010000050.1:19712-20452 GCA_964478245.1 uncultured Desulfobacterales bacterium
TGTACCAGAAGGCCCGCGCACTTGCCGCAGCAGTGGAAAAACATCCCCATATACGGGTCTTTAAGAACACGGGAATGGTAGGGGCTTACAACGACAACCTCATTACCGCCTTTCAGCAGGGCACGGACAAGGACAGCTTTCACCAGCGCTACATCGAAACCCGCGCCACCAGCGTGGTCGTGGCCACCGGCTGTACCGAACGGCCCCTGCTGTTTGAAAACAACGAACGGCCCGGCGTGATGCAGGCGGGGTGTGCCCATCGAATCTGCCGGACATGGGGGCTTTTGCCGGGGAGAACGGCGGTTTTCGCCATAGGCCATGACCTGAGCCTTGAGGCGGCCCTTGACCTGTTTGACCTGGGACTTAAAATCTCCTGCATTGCCGACCTGAGAGAGGACAGCCAGGACCCGGGACTTGTTGCAGAGATCAAGAGACGGAAGATCCCCTATTTCCCCGCCAGAACCGCGCTTGAAGCACACGGCGCCAAGGAGGTGACCGGCGTGACAGTGGGCGCGATCGACGGCACCGCCCGGCAGCGCTTTTCATGCGACCTGATTGTGGCCTCGGCGGGATTCTCGCCGGTTACCGGCCCGATCACCGTGAACCAGGGGAGTGTGGCCTTTGATACCCACACCGGCTTCTACCTGCCGCACCGGCTGCCGCCCAACACCCATGCAGCCGGCCGGATATACGGGCTCGGCGCCCCCCTGTCCGTGGAAACCGCCGGCACCATCGCAGGA
>CAYZHB010000051.1:0-20139 GCA_964478245.1 uncultured Desulfobacterales bacterium
AAAGCACCCCGTCACCTGCCTGTCCAAAGGTGACCCGTAGAACAAATTAGCCGTGTTCCGGTGCCAATTTCATCTTGACCCGCCCCCCGGAAAATGGTATATATAATAGTTTTTTAAAAACTAAATTGTTATTAAATCCTTGCTTGAACAATTCAGGCTTTACATCCAAAAGGAGACCGCATGAGAAAATATGAAACTGTTTTTATTTCAAACCCTGACCTGCAGGATCAGAACAGGACCGACCTTTTTGAAAAATTCAGGAATCTGGTAGAAAAACAGGGCGGTATCCCCCTTGACTTTGATGAGTGGGGAAACCGGAAGCTTGCCTATGAGATCGGCAAAAAAAGCCGCGGGTACTATGTCTGTATGACATACGGCGGAAATGCCGGCGTGGTAAGCGAACTGGAAAGAATACTGCGTCTGGATGCCAATGTCATGAAGTTCATGACAATTCTAAAAGAAAAAGACCTCACCCCGGAACAGTTAGAAAAAGAAAAAGAAGAGGAGGTAGCAGCCGATGGCGTTTCAGAATAAAAAATACTATCAGAGAAACAAAATATGCCGGTTCTGTGTGGACAGTTCCCTTGAAATCAACTACAAAAGCCCCAAAACATTAAAGCAGTTCATCACTGAACGCGGGAAAATAATTCCCCGACGGATTACCGGCACCTGTGCAAAACACCAGAGACGTCTTTCCAAGGCGATCAAACAGGCCCGCCATATTGCCCTGCTGCCCTATGTGGGGAGGCCCCAGTAAATCCGGCGGTATTCATTACCGTGATGGAGAGATGCCAAGTGACATTACAGGGAAAACCATTCATGGTAGCGCGGGATATGATCACCGGCACCGCCTTTTGCAGCGTGATATTTGCCGCGACTCTGTATATGCCGATCCTGGGATTCTTTATATCCCTTCTGCTGCCGCAGCCGGTTCTCTACTACCGCCTTAAACACGGCAGAATCGGGGGGGGTGTCATCCTGGCGGCAACACTGTTGATAATTGTTCTGGTGACGGGCAGCCGCGATGTGGATACCCTTTTTTACGGTGCGCTTCTGGCGGTCGGCTATTTTATCGGGGAGTATCTTGAAAGACAGATTACCATTGGAAAAACCGTTATATACAGTGTGTTCACGACGATCGGCATCTGTTTTGCCGTGTTTGTCGCGTACGCACTTGTCAGCGGGACTTCCTTTTACGCGATCGTCTCCGAATATGTCGCAAACAATCTCAAGCTGACACTTCAGCTTTATTCGGAACTCGGTCTTTCAGAGGAAAAAATTGAACTGCTGTCAAGCTCCCTGGAAAGGATCCAGTACATACTGGTGAGGATTCTTCCGGCTTTGGTTACGGTGGTACTCGCATTTGTCACATGGATAAATATTCTTCTGATAAAAAAAATTCTCAAAAAGGACAGCATCACCATGTCCTGGCTCGGTGTGCTGAATTGCTGGAAATCGCCTGAACCGCTCGTATGGTTTGTCATCTTTTTCGGCATTCTGCTGTTTGTACCGGTTCAGGGGATAAAGCTGGCAGCCCTGAATTGTTTTATCCTCCTGATGCTCATGTATTTCTTCCAGGGCATGGCAGTGGTATCCTTCTTTTTTGAAAAAAAGGGCTTCCCTTTCACCTTAAGATTTTTAATCTATGCGCTTATTTTGATACAGCAGATTTTTCTTCTGCTGGTGATAGGCGTCGGCTTTTTCGATACATGGCTCAATTTCAGAAAACTTGACACAGTAGAAAATTGAAACGATTATCTTTTTAATGTAGGCTGGATATGACCGGCTTATTGATATGGAGGTTGACATGAGAGTAATACTAAAAGAAACCATTGATACGCTCGGAATCGTCGGTTCCGAGTGTGATGTCGCACCCGGCTATGCCCGCAATTACCTGATGCCCCAGGGAAAAGCGGTCAAAGCCACCCCCCAGAACAGACAGGCCATCAAGCAGGCAAGAGCGAAACTTGAGCTCCAGATCGCAAAAGAGAAAAAAATGGCCGAAGAGATGGCGGAAAAAATCAAGGATGTGGCCTGCACCATTAAAGGGAAAGTGCATGAAGAGACCAAGCTTTACGGATCCGTCAAAACCAAGGACATAAAAGAGGCGCTCGCAGGGCAGAACATCCATATTGAACGGCGTTCAATTCTGCTGGCGGAACCGATTAAAGAGACGGGCGAATACAAGGTGCCGATCCGGCTTTACAAGGATGTCGAACCGGAGATAACCGTCAATGTGATGCCTGAAAAAGAGGAAAGATAACGGTTTTCTCCCGCCTTTCTTTTTTGAAAGGAAGGCGGGAGCCCGAAAGACAGTTTTAACAAGTGAAAAGCCCGGAAAAAACAAAAGATCCCCTTCTCAGCCGAATTCCGCCCCATGATATTGATGCGGAAGAATCTTTGTTAAGTGCCATCTTTATAGACAACGCCACCCTTCTGGAAGTTGCGGACATCCTCTCCCATGAAGATTTTTATAAAGGCGCCCATCAGAAAATATTCAAAGCGATCATGTCACTTTTTGCCAAAGATGAACCGGCTGACCTGGTCACGGTCGCCAACAGGCTCAATGAAGAGGGAGAACTTGAGAACGTCGGCGGTGCCGCCTACCTGGCTGCCATTGCCGATTCGGCACCGGTTGCGCTGAACGCCGTTCACTATGCCAGGATAATAAAAGGAAAGGCGGCGCTCAGACGGCTTATCACCAGCGCTTCCGATATTATCGAAAGATGTCTCAAAGACAGCGGCGATTTCGACAACACCATCGACCACGCGCAAAACGCCATCTTTAATATATCCTTATCCAAAAGCTCGGGCACTTTTGCCAGTATTGGCGATCTCATCAACATCAACATCGATACCCTGGAGGAACAGCAGGGAAGAGAAGGAAACCTTACCGGACTTTCCACCGGGTACCCGCGGCTGAACGATATTACCTCGGGACTTCAGAAATCCGATCTTATCATCCTTGCCGCCAGGCCCAGCATGGGAAAAACCGCTTTCGCCCTCAACATCGCCAGAAACGTGGCGGTCGAAGAAAAGGTGCCGGTGGCGATCTTCTCCCTTGAAATGTCAAAAGAGCAGTTGTCAATGCGGCTTTTAACATCGGAGGCAAGGATTGACGCGTCCAGGCTGAAATCGGGCTACATCAGCGGGGAAGACTGGCAGAATGCCACCGATGCCGCGGGGATTCTCAACGACCTGCCGGTCTATATCGACGACACCCCGAACATATCGGCGATGGAAATCCGCACCAAATCCCGGCGGCTGATGAAGGAAAAAGGACTGGGACTTATCATAATCGACTATCTGCAGCTCATGAAACCGCCATTTCACCAGGAGAGAAGAGATCTCGAAATCGCCGAAATATCCAGGTCCCTGAAGTCCCTGGCAAAAGAGCTTGAAATTCCGATTCTCTCGTTGTCCCAGCTGAACCGGATGCTTGAACAGCGATCCGACAAGCGGCCGCTGCTTTCAGATCTTCGGGAGTCCGGGGCCCTTGAACAGGATGCCGATATTGTCTCCTTCATATACAGAGATGAAATTTACAACAAAGAGCCGGACAACCCCAATAAAGGCCGGGCGGAAATAATCGTGGCCAAGAACAGAAACGGGGCCACCGGTACCGCCCACATGCACTTTGTCGGAGAGTACACCCGTTTTGAAGAACTTGCTTTTGAATCATTCCAGGAACTTCAATGAAAAAAGCGGTCATCGGTAACACGTCAGGACTCAAAGCCACCCAGATAAAACGAATCGAAAATCTCTACCATTTAAAAACTCCGCCGGAATCTGTTTTTACAAGACAGCAGGCCGATGAACTGGCGGCCGTTTCCCATGACATAAGCCGCCAGATTGGGCTTTTGATCAACAGGGAAGGGAAAACGGTCTATGTAATAGCCGGAGAGCCGGACAGGATTGTTATCCCTGTGACGCCGGACTATATGGCGGCGCCGGGCCGGCTCAAAGGGCTGCGGTGTGTGCATACGCATTTGAAAGACGAACCCCTCACCAAGGACGACCTTACCGACCTGGCGCTGCTGAGACTCGATTTCATTGCGGCCGTCTCTGTAAACAGCAGCGGCCGGCCCGGCAACGTATACCCGGCCCACGTCCTGCCCTATGAAGAGGGCGACCCTTACACGGTTATGGCACCCTGTGATCCAGACGCCCTGGAAATCGATTTCATCAAAACCGTTGATGCGCTCGAAACGGAACTGGCCAGAAACAACATTTTCCATAAAACCGGAAGCGGCCGGGAGAAAGCCCTTCTTATCAATGCCGACTGCCGCAGCATTAAAGAGGCCTACGACTCCATGGAGGAGTTGAAAGAGCTGTGCCGAACAAGCGGAATCGACGTAATTGATGCGCTGGTGCAGAAAAGAAAAAAAATCGACCCCAAATACGTGGTGGGCCGCGGCAAACTGGCGGATCTGACAATAAAGGCAATTCAGAAATACGCCACCATGCTGGTCTTTGACCGGGAACTGACCCCCTCCCAGTTGCGGTCAATAACCGATTTCGTGGAGATGAAAGTGATCGACCGAACCCAGCTTATTCTTGACATATTTGCAAAACAGGCAAAAAGCCGGGAGGGGAAACTCCAGGTAGAGCTCGCCCAGATGAAATACCTGCTGCCCCGCCTTGTCACGAAAAATACGGCCATGTCACGGCTTACCGGCGGAATCGGCGGCAGGGGCCCCGGTGAAACCAAGCTTGAAATCAACCGCAGACGGGTGAGAGAAAAAATCGGCCGCCTGAACAGCGAGATAACCAAAATAAGAAAGCGTCGGGGACAGCAGCGGTCGAAAAGGAAAAAAAACCGGGTGCCGGTGATTTCAATAGTCGGTTATACAAACGCCGGCAAATCGACGCTTTTAAACACCCTGACCGAGAGTCGCATCACCGCGGCCAACAGGCTTTTTGCCACGCTTGATCCGTCCAGCCGGAAACTCAGGTTTCCCAGAGAAACCGAGGCGATTATAACGGATACGGTGGGATTTATCCGGAATCTGCCCGCCGACCTGATGGAAGCGTTTCACGCCACCTTGGAGGAACTTGAGAATGCCGACGTGATCCTGCATGTTATCGATATCAGCCACCCGCGGTTCAAGCAGCAGATGGCGTCTGTGGAAAAAATATTAAAAAAACTGAGCCTGGAGAAAAAACCGGTACTGTATGTGTTCAACAAGCAGGACAAGATCGATATCAAGAACATCGAGGACAAATGGCTTCTCAACCAGGGAATGCTTGTATCCGCTACCGACCGGGAGACATTAAAGCCCCTTGTAACGGAACTCGAACAGATGATAATGCAGTAATGCTTGAAAAAATGGTTGCTTTATACGCAGGATTCCTTATATTAAGGTGGTATTAATTAAATGACAGGAATGGTATGGATATAAAAAAATTTCATAAAATCGCTGATGCGGATACATTGAAAACCGACACGATAGACCTTCCGGACTGTTTCGGAGAGTTTGATATACAAGAGAAATTATGTGCAAAATACTGCGCTGTCTCGCTCAGGTGCAGTGCAGAACAGGTACACGATATGAAAAACGATATCCTGGACAGGCTTTTGAGCTTTGATGCTTCCTTTTTAAAACCGCAATAGTAGAGCGCAGGTATCCGCCCGGCCTGGAGTTCCTTGAAAAACACACCACTTTGTTTTAGTACAGGGAAAAGTGGGATTTTAATTGGACCGGGGGAAAGGCGGCGGCGTCCGCCTCTAAAAAATCTTGCCGGGATTGAGAATACCCCCGGGATCAAACACCTGTTTTATCTGTTTCATCAATTCAATCTCGGTGGGGCCGATTTCGCCCGGCAGATATGTCATTTTTGTGGTGCCCACCCCGTGCTCGCCCGTAATGGTGCCGCCCAGTGCCAATGTATGGGCGAAAAGTGCTTCAACAGCCTGCTTCGCTTTTTGACGTTCCGTTTCATTCCGGCTGTCATACATGATATTGCAATGAATGTTGCCATCCCCTGCATGACCGAAACTTGCCGTAAACAACCCCGTTTCCTTTTTGATCGCTTCAATCCGCCTGACCATATCCGGTATCCGGCTGATGGGCACCACGATATCCTCGTTTATCTTGTCGGGCGCCAGTCTGAAGAGCGCAGGAGACAGGGCCTTTCTTGCCCGCCACAGCTCCGCCGCCGCTTCCGGGGTGTCGGCTTCGATCACATTCAGACTGCCGTTTTTCCCTGCAAACGCCGCCAGCCTTTCAAACTGCCTGTCCACTGAATCTGTATCCCCGTCGACCTCAATGATAAGCATGGCACCGGTATCATCGGATATTGGAAAGCCCAGGGTCTCCTTTACACAATCGATCGCGGCCCTGTCCATATATTCGATGCATCGGGGCACCACTCTCTCCCGGATAATCGCGGACACAGTGCCGGCCGCCTTTTCGATGCTGTCAAAGATCACCGCCATTGTTTTTACCTTGTCCGGCTTCGGAACAAGCCTCAGGGTAATCTCACTGACAACCGCCAGGGTGCCTTCCGAGCCGACGATCAACCTTGTCAGGTCATACCCGGCCACGCCCTTGACCGTGATCACCCCTGTTTTAATGACACTGCCCGACGGCAGGACCGCCCTGAGCCCGAGTACATAATCCCGGGTGACCCCGTATTTCACAGCCCGGGGACCGCCCGCACACTCTCCCACGTTCCCGCCGATTGTACATATGGCGGAACTGGCGGGATCCGGCGGATAAAAAAGACCTTCCGTTTCAACCGCCTCATGGAGGCGGGCTGTCACAACCCCCGGTTCCACCCTTGCATAAAAGTTCTCCGGGTCGATCTGAACAATCCGGTTCATCCGGTTCAGTGCCAGTACCACACCGCCTTTGACCGGCAGGGAGCCGCCGGTCATCCCTGAGCCGCTTCCCCTGGGGATCACATAAAACGATCTTTCGGATGCAAGGGCTAAAATCCGTGATATCTCACTTTCCGACGAAGGGAACACCACCGCATCCGGCAGGTACGACTTGCCTGTCGCATCGTAGGAATAACAGACACGCGTCTCTTTTTCCGCTGTCACCCACTGGTTGCCGGCAATATGCCCAAGTTCTCTTATAACAGATTTTTCAAGCGCCATCAGACGTTGCCCGCTTCGATCTTCTTTTTGAGATATCCGATCTGCTCCGCCATGTATCCCTTGCTTTTCAGCTCTTTTTCCACGGCATTTATGGCATATATTGCCGTGGCGTGGTACCGGTTAAAACTTTTGGCAATGAATTTCAACGACTGATCCGTATATTTCCTGGAGAGATAAATGCCCATCTGCCTCGGCCGGACAATATGCTTTTTCCGGGAGGGGGACAGCAGCTCCTTTTCCGGAATCGAGAATTCGCTGCAGATGAGTTTCCTGATAGACGTCACCGACACTTTTTTCAGATTGCCGGAAAGGTTCGAAAGGACACTCTCGGCCAGATTGAGATCCATCTGCCTGCCGAGGATTGAACTTTTCGCCGCCACCCCGTTAAGTCCGCTTTCAAGCAGCCTTACGTTGTCGCAGAGCTCCTGGGCAAGGTATTCGATCACATCATCCGGCACATTGTAACCGTTATTCCGGGATTTTTTCTGCAGGATCTTGACCCGGGTTTCAAAATCCGGGACCTGTATCTCGCTGACGAGTCCAAGAGACATTCGCGATTTCAGGGAATCATTCAGCTTGGGGATATCCCCGGGCAGGTAACTGCCGCTTAAAATGATCTTTTTCCCCGCCTCCAGCAGATAATCCAGTGTAATGGCAAGCTCTTTCTGGGTCGCTGTTTTGCCGGAAAAAAAATGAACGTCTTCCAGAATCAGCACATCGCATTTTTTCCTGTACCTTGCTTTAAACTGATCAATGGTATCGCCCTTGAGTGACGTAATCATTTCATTGGTAAAATCCTCGGCCGTGACATAGTATACCCGGTCCGAGAGATGATTGGTGATGATATAGTGTCCCGCGGCCTGGGCAAGATGACTTTTCCCGAGACCGGTTCCGGAGAACAGATAGAGAATACAGTCCGTGTTCAGGAACCCCTTGGCAAGGGAAAGAGAGGCGTGATAGGCAAAATCGTTATTTTCTCCCACGACAAAATCTTCAAACGTGTACCCCCTCTTTAAATACCGGCCGCTGTTGAATCTGAAATCGAGCCCCGGCAAAAGCATCTGTTCTGGTTTTGCCGCTTTACCGGGAAAACAGGCCGGACCGGCACAATCCGTTTCCGTCTGAATCTTCAGCGCTTCCTTACGGGGAGCGTCCGTCCCGGCAGGCTTCACGCACAATTCAATCCGGATGTCATTTTTCCCGAGGGATGCCAGTTCATTTTGAACCTGACAAAGGTAATTCTTTTTCACCCGGGTCATCGAGAAGGTATTGGGACATCCAAGCCGGATCAGGTTGTCGCCTGATGCCACAAATTCAAGGGGCGCAATCCACATCCGGTAGCAGTGACCCGGCAGTCTCTCTTTTAACACTGACTTTACCTGTTTCCAGACATTTTCCATACTAAAACAACATTTCGCTATAGACTGTTGAAAAAAGAGTCGATCTCGGTATCCACCCGTGCTTTTTTTGCCATAAACAAGAGTCAACGACCACCCGCTTCGCGGGTAGCTTGGCGTTCCGGCCATAGGCCGGAAAAAAAACACGTAAGTGTTTCAATCGTTGACGGTTGTAACCGGGGGCATAGACCCCGGTTTGATAAAAACCAATCAATACCAGTTAATATTGATTAAAAGACAATAGAAAACCATGAGCCTTTTCTTATTGCATAAGAACTTCACGGTCAAATCTGAAAATCTATTATTAGAAAAATATTAGCCCCGTGTTATAATAAAAACATAACTTTTTGATTTAAAACAATATTTTTTTGTGGAACATCATATTTTCCTAATATTTCAACATCTTTTCTAAACCGCTATTTTTAAATAAAAATTCAAGTATGCCATGAATGTCAAGACATATTTAAAAAATTTTTTCTTTAATTTACTCCGGATTTCTTTGTTTTTCTTATTTTTTTGTCTATCCGCCTTTTTGGGAAAACAGCCAGCCCTGTACAACAGTTTCACAGGAAAAGTCCCTTCTGTAAAAGATCTCACACCGGTGATACCCAAAATTTGTGTTTACATATCACACAGCGAATAGTATAGTGCAGATTATTTTATCTGGACAACGAATGACAAATCAATGAACAACACCGACGCAGCACTTCCGGTTATCGGCATCACAATGGGAGATCCCGGCGGCATCGGGCCCGAGATTTTGGTCGCGGCCCTGTCCTCTCCTGACCTGTATGGCATCTGCCGCCCACTTGTCCTGGGGGATCTGAATATCATCCGGAAAGCGGCCGCCTTTCTCAAAACGGATATCAGGCCGGTGGAAACAGACGCTCCTGAAAAGGCAGACTTCCGTTTCGGATATCCCGACATTATCGGTGTATCCGATATGGATATGAAAAATTTTATGCCGGCCCGGCCCACCCCTGAAACCGGCAGAGCGATGTTGGGTTATATTACCGCTGCAGCGGATCTTGCCATGGCAAACCGGATCGATGCCATCGTGACCGCCCCGATTACCAAAACAGCCCTCAGAATGGCAGGTTCACGGTTTCATGGCCACACCGAACTTATCGCCCACCTGACAGGGGCGGCCGAGTATGCCATGATGCTGGCAGGCGAAAGGCTCAAAGTGGTCCTGGTTACCGTCCATATCCCTGTGGCCGATATCGCCCGGTCCCTTGACAGGCAACGAATTCTTCTCACCATCCGCATCACCCATACCGCTTTAAAAGAGCGATTCGGCATCCCTTCTCCCCGGCTGGCCGTGGCGGGCCTGAATCCGCACGCCGGCGAGGACTCCATGTTCGGCCCGGAAGAAAAGGATACAATTGCGCCGGCTGTAAATGATGCCCGGGAAGAAGGCATTGATGCGGCCGGCCCATTCCCGCCTGATACCCTGTTCTGCCACGCCGTCAACGGCGCGTATGACAGTGTGGTCTGCATGTATCATGACCAGGGACTGATCCCTTTTAAAATGATTCATTTTGAAGACGGGGTCAATACCACGCTGGGGCTTCCCGTCATCCGCACCTCGGTTGATCACGGCACTGCATATGACATCGCATGGAAAGGGGTGGCCAGTCACAGGAGTCTCACCGCCGCAATAAAAATGGCATCTTTTCAGAGTGTTAACCGGAAAAAGCAGACACCATGAATTTAGACAAAATTGTTATTCAGGGGGCCAGAGAGCACAACCTGAAAAATATCAATCTGGAAATACCGCGCAATCAGCTTGTGACAGTCACAGGGCTCTCCGGGTCGGGCAAATCCACCCTTGCCTTTGACACCCTGTATGCAGAAGGCCAGCGGCGGTATGTTGAGTCGCTGTCCACCTATGCAAGACAATTTCTGGGCCAGATGGACAAACCGGATGTGGATTTCATTTCGGGACTCTCCCCGGCCATCTCCATTGAACAGAAAACCGCCAGCCACAACCCCCGATCAACCGTGGGCACCACCACAGAAATTTACGACTATCTGCGGCTTCTCTATGCACGGGTGGGTACGCCCTTCTGTTACAGATGCGGCAGGCCGATATCCTCCATGACGGTCGATCAGATCACGGACACCATTCTCGGCCTGCCCGAGAAGACAAAGATTATCGTGCTGGCGCCCCTTGTCAGCAACAAAAAGGGGACCCATGCCGGGACCCTGGAGAAAATCAAAAAAGAGGGCTTTGCCCGGCTCCGGATTGACGGCGACATGTACAGCCTGGAGGATCTGCCGGAAATCGAAAAAAACAAAAAGCACACGATCGAAACGGTAGTGGACAGGCTGGTCTTAAAGACGGGCGTTGAAAAGCGGCTTTCCGATTCCCTGGAACTGGCCCTTTCCATATCAGGGGGACGTGTTATCGTGCGCAACGTCTCTGAAAACAGCGAAATGCTGTTCAGCGAAAACGCCTCCTGTGAAAGCTGCAACATCAGCTATCCTGAATTTACACCGGCCAGTTTTTCGTTCAACTCCCCCCAGGGCGCCTGTCCAAACTGTGACGGACTCGGCGCCGTGACCGAGTTTGACCCGGACCTGATTGTACCGGACAAGTCCCTTTCCCTCAGAGAAGGGGCCATCCTGCCCTGGTCCGGAAGAAATTCGGTCCAGTTCATTGAATTTCTGGATGCCCTCACCGCCTTTTACAACGAAGATTTTTACACCCCGTTCAATCAGCTTTCTGAACAGTTCCGGCATGTTCTGCTTCACGGTTCGAATAACGAAAAAATCCCCTTCTATGTGGAAAGAAAGAGCAAGCGCCAGGTTTACAGAAAAGCGTTTGAAGGCATCATACCGAATCTCAAACGCCGCTACCACGAGACCGATTCGGCCTGGTCACGGGAAGAGATCAAAAAATACCTCAATTTCAGGGAGTGTTCCCACTGCAGGGGATCACGGCTTAACCGGATCTCCACGTCTGTTCGAATCCATGGGAAAAGCATATCCGATTTCACGAAACTGTCTGTTGAGAACGCATATACCTTTGTTTCTTCACTTGTTTTTGAAAGCAAACAAAAGGTGATCGCCCGGTCCATCACAAAGGAGATTCAGGAACGGCTCAACTTCCTCAAAAACGTGGGGCTGGAATACCTGACATTGAGCAGGTCGGCGGCCACCCTTTCCGGCGGTGAAAGCCAGCGGATCCGATTGGCGACCCAGATCGGCTCCAAACTGACCGGCGTACTCTATGTACTGGATGAACCGAGCATCGGGCTGCACCAGAGAGACAACAAGCGGCTTCTGTCCACACTGATGAATCTCCGGAATGTGGGCAATACCGTGCTCATCGTTGAACACGATGAGGAGACGATCCGCTCTTCCGACTGGGTGGTGGATATGGGACCGGCTGCGGGGATGAACGGCGGAGAAGTTGTATTCTCAGGCCCGCCCCAAGAACTTGTTCAGAATGAAACCTCTCTTACCGGCCAGTACCTGTCCGGCAAGAAAAGAATCGACATCCCGCAGAAGAGACGACGGGGCAACGGGAACTCCCTCGAAATCACCGGGGCGGCGTCCAACAACCTCAAGTCCGTTGATGTGGTTTTTCCCCTGGGGACGTTCATCTGTGTCACCGGTGTATCCGGATCGGGCAAGTCGACCCTGGTTCTGTCAACACTGTACAGGCTGCTGGCATCAAAACTGCACCACTCGAAAACGATTCCGGGACGGTATGAAAAAGTGACCGGCCTGAAGTTCCTCGACAAAGTCGCCCATATAGACCAGTCCGCCATCGGCAGAACCCCCCGGAGCAATCCGGCCACCTATACCGGGCTGTTCACCCACATCCGGGAACTGTTTGCCCGCACCCCGGAGGCAAGGACAAAAGGATACAAACCCGGGCGGTTCAGTTTCAATGTAAAAGGGGGGAGATGCGAAGCCTGCAGGGGAGACGGTATTATTAAAATAGAGATGCATTTTCTCCCGGATGTGTATGTCTCCTGTGACGTGTGCGGCGGGAAACGATACAACCGAGAAACCCTTGATGTAAAATACAAAGGGAAAAATATCGCAGAGGTGCTTGACATGACGACCAACCAGGCACTGCAGTTTTTCGGTAAGATATCCGTCATCAGAAGCCGGCTTCAAACCCTTGTGGATGTGGGGCTCGGGTATGTGAAACTCGGCCAGTCGGCCACCACGCTGTCCGGAGGAGAAGCCCAGCGGATAAAGCTTTCAAGGGAACTGAGCAAAAGAAGTACCGGCCGGACCATCTATATCCTGGACGAGCCCACTACCGGGCTGCATACGGATGATATCAAAAAACTGTTAGCCGTCCTGAACACCCTTGTGGAGGGCGGCAACACAGTGGTTGTCATCGAACACAACCTTGATGTCATCAAGTATGCGGATTATATTATTGATCTTGGACCGGAAGGCGGGGATAAAGGCGGGGAGGTCATTGCCACCGGCACCCCCGAGCAGGTATCATCGACACAGGCTTCCTACACCGGCCAGTTTTTAAAAGAAATACTCATGAATTAGCTTTTCAGACAAGGAGAATCCCAGGGTATGAACATTCTGGTTACCGGCGGTTCCGGATTTATCGGCACCAATTTCATTAAATATGTGATGGGGCATCACCCTTCCTGGCACATCTGCAATCTTGACGCCCTCACATATGCGGGGAATCCGGAAAATCACCGGGATATTGAAGGCGACCCCGGATATGTGTTTGTTCACGGGGACATGAATGACACGGACCTTCTTCAGGCGCTCTTTTCACAATACGCATTTGACGCTGTATTCAATTTTGCGGCCGAATCTCACGTGGACAGGTCCATCCATGATCCGGAAACATTCCTGAATACCAACATAAAGGGCACGTTCCGCCTGCTCAAGGCATCCCTCGATCACCTGAGAAAAACCGGAAAACAGTCCTTCCGCTTCATCCATATTTCAACGGACGAGGTTTACGGGAGCCTGGGTGCCAAAGATCCCCCGTTCACCGAAGAGACGTCTTACAACCCGTCCAGCCCCTATTCGGCATCAAAAGCATCGTCCGATCACCTGGTGAAGGCGTTTTACCGGACTTACGGACTTCCGGCCATCGTAACCAACTGTTCCAACAACTTCGGGCCGTACCAGTTTCCCGAAAAACTGATTCCGCTCATGATCACCCATATTCTGGACGAAAGAGAACTGCCGGTTTACGGAAAAGGGGAAAACATCCGGGACTGGCTGTACGTTTCCGACCACTGCGAAGCGCTTTCACGCATTTTGCTTGCAGGCCGACCCGGAGAAACCTACAACATCGGCGGCGGAGAAGAGAAAACCAATATCGATGTCATCCGGACGGTCTGTGACCTTGTGGATGAAAAAACCGGCCGGCAAAGACCGGGCAGAGAACTGATCCGGTTTGTAACAGACCGGCCCGGACATGACTTCAGGTACGCGATAGACGGTACAAAAATCGAACGGGAAGTGGGCTGGAAAGCCCGGTTCGCTTTTGAAAACGCCCTTTCAGATACGGTGGACTGGTACCTTGACAACACGGCGTGGGTGAGATCGGTACAGACCGGGGAATATCACAAATGGATCCGAAAACAGTATCATCAGTAAGAAACAGGAAAGGGAGATCGTAATTTTTTTGTGGCATGGAACGAATTTACCGTAAAGAAGAGGAGCTGCAATGAAAGGCATTATTCTGGCCGGCGGCGCCGGCACAAGACTTTATCCGGTGACGCGGGCCGTCAGCAAACAGCTTCTGCCGGTGTATGACAAGCCCATGATATACTATCCGCTCTCGGTTCTGATGCTGGCCGGTATAAAGGAAATCCTTCTGATCTCCACCCCCCACGATCTGCCCAGGTTCGAAACCCTTCTGGGTGACGGGTCCCAATGGGGGATACACATCGAATACATGGCCCAGCCGAGTCCGGAGGGGCTTGCACAGGCCTTTATCATCGGGGAGACGTTCATTGCCGGCGACAATGTCTGCCTTATTCTCGGCGACAACCTCTTTTACGGCCACGGGTTGACAGAAAAGCTGAGACAGGCCGCGCGGCTGGAAAAAGGCGGCACCATTTTCGGCTACTGGGTAAATGATCCCCAGCGGTACGGTGTGGTTGACTTTGACCGGAAAGGCAACGCCGTTTCCATTGAAGAAAAGCCGGAAGTTCCCCGTTCCAACTACGCGGTAACCGGCCTGTACTTTTACGACAACCAGGTGGTGGACATCGCAAAAAGCCTGGTCCCCTCGCCAAGAGGCGAGCTTGAAATTACCGACGTCAACAAGGCCTATCTCGAAGCCGGCCGCCTTTACGTGGAAAAAATGGGACGGGGGATCGCCTGGCTGGATACCGGCACGTATCACTCGCTGATTTCCGCCTCCGTGTTCATCGAAACCATTGAAAAGCGGCAGGGCCTCAAGGTGGCCTGCCTGGAAGAGATTGCCTACAAGATGGGGTACATTTCCGGAACGCACGTCGCGTCATTGGCAAAAGAGATGGAAAAGACCGAATACGGCAGATATCTGATCAACCTTTTCAAATAGGGCACCCCCATGAAACTTCTGAATACGGCGATCAAGGATGTCCTGATTTTTGAGCCCCGGGTGATCGGGGACGACAGGGGATTTTTCATGGAGACGTGGCGGCTGAACGAATTCAGAGAAGCAACCGGCGACCATACATTCGTCCAGGACAACCACAGCAAATCCGTCCGGCACGTACTGCGGGGCCTGCACTACCAGATCGGCACCCCACAGGGAAAACTGGTCCGGGTCATCGCCGGGGAAGTGTTTGATGTGGCGGTGGATCTCAGGAAAAGCTCCCCTGATTTCGGCAGATGGACAGGAACCGTTTTAAATACAGACAACCGGCATATCCTGTGGATCCCGCCCGGTTTCGCCCACGGTTTTTACGTGTTGAGCCCAGAGGCGGAGTTTGTTTACAAATGTACGGATTACTACGCCCCGTCCGACGAACGGACCCTGAAATGGGATGACCCGGTTATCGGCGTCCAATGGCCGATTGCCCCCGGAGAAGCCCCTCTGATTTCCCAAAAAGATGAAAACGGCACCCCCTTTGAAGATGCAGAGGTTTTTGCATGAAAACGGTTATTTTCGGCAGCGGCGGCCAGCTCGGCACGGCACTCACGCACACCTGTCCCGGCGATGCGGACCTGGTCGGATTGACCTCAAGGGAATGCGATATCACCGACAAAGACGCTGTGGCATCGGTAGTGCAAAAAGAACGGCCCGGCTGGATCATAAACGCCGCCGCCTATACGGATGTGGACAAGGCGGAAAAGGAGAGAAGCAGGGCCTTCAAAATCAATTGCGACGGGGTCCGGCATCTGGGGGAGGCGTGCCGCCGTTCCGGTGCCCGGCTAGTCCATATCTCAACAGACTATGTTTTCAGCGGGAAAACCCATGTCCCCTACCGGCCGGCAGACAAACCGGCCCCCCGATCCGTGTACGGGGAATCCAAACTGGCCGGAGAGACGGCGGCACTGGACATTCTGGGAACCGATGCCCTGATTATAAGAACCGCCTGGCTTTACGCGTCCGCCGGCAGAAATTTCGTGGTGACCATGCTGAAACTGATGAAAGAAAAAAAATCCCTTACCGTTGTGGATGACCAAGTGGGCACCCCGACCTGGTCCGGGGCCCTGGCAGAAGCCGTTTGGGCTGCTGTTGGAAACGATCTTAAAGGCGTTTTCCACTTCACCGATGCCGGTGCCGCCACCTGGTACGACTTTGCTGTGGCCATACAGGAGGAAGCGCTTGCCGCCGGGATTCTCTCAACGGAAATTCCCATCACTCCCGTCTCCTCAGCCGAGTACAAAACAGCTGCCGAACGGCCTGCATACACGCTCCTTGACAAACGCGATCTCCTCAGGCTGACAGGTGCCCGGCCCGTTCACTGGCGTCGGCATCTACGGAAAATGATACGGGAATATGCCGGGAAAACGGCCGGGTGATTAGTTGTTTTTCCCGCAACACCCGCTTTTGAAACCGCCCTGCTTTGACTGACTCTTTCCGGATAGTGTGTGAGGCAATGCCCTTTGCGAAAACTGCCAAGCGGGGCGTTTGAACGTATCACGGCATCATAGAAACACAGATGTCCGCCGCCCTGTCGATGACCCCGGGCGCCCCTATTTTCGTTTCCCTCAGGTTTTCCAGGGCCGCTCTTATCCGGTGGAGTTCGTCAGGAGACGTCATCCAGTAAACAATTGTATCCGCCACCTGACGTTCATCTATATGCTGCACATACTCGGGCAGAATCTCTTTTTCGGCCAGTATATTGGGCATACCGATAAAATTTACCTTTACCACGCATTTGGCGATCATGTAACTGAACCACGACAGCTTGTACATGATAACGGTGGGAATCCCGAGAATGGCATTCTCCATGGTCACGGTGCCCGAAGAGGCCAAACAGAACCACAGTCTGGCGCGAAGCCGGTAACTGTTGCCGTTGACGATTTCGATCCGCCCCCCGAAGCCGGCATCTCTGCAGATACCCTCTATGAGTGCGTCCTCCAGAAGACCGGTGGAAAAAACGATCAGGGATGCGCGTTCATGCGCACCGCTCAACTCCAGGCTCCGCAGCATGACCGGCAGGAGCTTTTTCACTTCTGACGCTCTGCTCCCGGGCATCAGGCCGACCAATCTTTCACCCTCTCCATGTTTTTTTTCAAAAGCCCCTGCCGTATCCGAAGCCCCGGCTTTCGCTATTATATCCACCAGGGGATTGCCCACATACTCCGCTTCAACCGCGTAATTTTCGTAAAAAGCTTTTTCAAACGGGAAAATGGAAATGACCTTGTCCACATACTGCCTGATTTTTTTTATCCGGTACTTTCTGGATGCCCAGATCTGGGGGCTTATATAGTAGACAACGGGGATACCGCGCTTTTTGGCACAGGCGGCCACATGAATGTTGAATCCGTAAAAATCCACAAGGACAACCAGATCAGGCGGCCGCCGTTTGAAATGCGGTTTGATCCGCTTGTTAAAAATGTTGCGGAAATAGCGATATTTCTTCCACAGCCGGTCAAAGCCGAATCCGTCAATTTTCAGCGTATCGGCAAGCATGGTGTCGGAACTCAATAACAGCGACGAGCCGCCCACACTCACGATCTGAGCACCCGGGGATCTGTGCCTGATACGGTCGACAAGGGCTGCTGCATGGATATCCCCGGAGACATCACCGGCTGAAATAAAAACCTGGCTGTTCACCGTTTTTCCTGTACGCCGCCGATCAGATGGATCACCTCGAGAGCGATCTTCAAAGCCTCTCTGCCTTCTATTCCGCTTACTTTCGGGCCTCTCTTCCGCCTTAGGCAGTCGATAAAATGAGAAATTTCCATCATCAGCGGTTCTGACCACTCTATCTCGGGCACGGTAACCGCGATATCGTCGAGGGATCCCACCTGCTCTCCCTTTTTTTGATACACTTTGAGGCCCTGCTTTTCGTAATCCAGTGATATATAGGAATCCGCCTGAAAAATACGTATTTTCCGGAACTTTTCAAAAGAGATTCTGCTGGCCGAAATATTGGCCACACACCCGTTTGAAAACCGGATGCGGGCATTGGCGATATCTTCGAATTCGGAAAAAACGGCGGCACCAACCGCATCAATACGTTCTATCGGAGATTTTACCAGGGCCAAGACAATCTCTATATCATGTATCATCAGGTCCAGGACCACCCCTACATGGGAAACCCGTGGATCGTAGGGTCCCAGCCTGTTCACCTCGATGAATTTGGGGACGGTGACATATTTGGCCGCCTCGATAACCGCCCTGTTGAACTGCTCGATATGGCCCACCTGAAGGATCAGGTTGTTCTGCCCGGCCGTTTCAATCAATTCGTCAGCATGGGCAATGCTGGTGGTAATCGGTTTTTCAATCAGGCAGTGGGTGTTTTTTTCCAGAAATGTTTTGGCCACCTCATAATGGGAAGGGGTCGGCGTGACAATACTCACCGCGTCCACCACGCCGACAAGATCCTCTATCCCGCCGGCAACGGGGACGTTGTACTTCTTGGCAACCGCCGCGGCACGCGCTTTGTCACGGTCTACGATCCCTGCAACCTCAACCCCGGCCATACCGGCGTATATCCTGGCATGATGTTCCCCGAGTTTGCCGACGCCGACGACGCCGACCCTTATTCTGTCTTCCCCGGTCTGTGTTCCCGTTTCTCCCATTTTTTCACGCTGACTCCATATCGTTCTTCAGTATAAACCGCTTTATCCGGTTGCCGTCTCTCTCTTTAACCGTGGCCGAATAGTCCTCTATTTTAAACACTTCCCCCACTTTGGGAATGCGCCCCGTCTTATCCAGAATGTAACCGGAAAATGTATCGTAATCCCTGGACTCCGGGATTGACAGCCCCATTTTTTTGTTCAGTTCATCAACGTCTATTCTCCCCGCCACCAGCCACTTGTTGCTTTTCAATTTGACAATCTCTGGATCGAACATGTCGGTTTCGTCACTGATTTCACCCACCAGCTCCTCCAGTACATCCTCTAAGGTGACAATGCCGGATACGCCGCCGTGTTCATCAATCACGATCCCCATGTGGCTTTTCAACTGCTTGAAATCATGAAGCAGGGCATCGAGTTTTTTGGAGTCGGGCACAAAGACGGGCGACCCCATTATCTCCCGGATGTCAAGCGAATCAACCGATTTTGTCATGCACGACTCATGATATTTCTCAAACAGATTTTTGATGTTGAGGATGCCCACAATCTTGTCAATATTTCCCTCTATTACCGGTATCCGGGTGAATCCCGACTTCAGGACACCTTCGATATCGATTTTTTCATCAATATCGATGACATACATGTCCGCACGGGGCGTCATGATTTCAGATGCACTGGTATCATCAAAGGCGAATATATTGGCGATAAATTCCTTTTCCTCCTCTTTTATCTGGCCCTCTTCCTCCACGACTTCCACCATCGTGATAAGCTCGTCCTCGGTTACCCGCGGCGACTTGTCAAACACACCGATCAGCTTCGGAATAAAATTCAGCACCACGATCACCGGAAAAAACAGCTTTGAAAGCCAGTAAAGGGGCACAATCACCAATCTGGCGACAAGGACATTGTTCTGGGTGGCAAACGACTTGGGAAATATCTCTCCGAAAACGAGAATGACAAGGGTCATGACACCGGTCACGATACCCACTGCATTGGACTTGAAAAAATCTATGGCAATGGCAGTGGCCACTGCCGAGGCGCAAATATTCACAAGATTGTTTCCGATGAGAATCGTGGTGAGCAGTTTGTGGGAATCCTTCTTCATGTTCATGATCAGTTTGTCGATTTTTGTTCCCTCCTTTGCCATGTGGAGGGCCTTGACATTGCTGATAGAAAAAAGCGCGGTTTCAGAAGAAGAAAAAAACCCCGATAATAAAAGACAGATAACCAGTAACGTCAACTCGGTCGTCATCAAAATATAAAGTGTTTACCCCTTTCTGTTATCGCTTCCGGCTTTGGGCCGTCATCCCTCACCCGGTCGCTTTCAGCCGTTCTCCACAAAAAAATTTCACCCGATTCAAGCCAACAGCCAACAGCTAACAGCTAACGGCTAACAGCTAACGGCCAACAGCCAACGGCTAACGGCTAACAGCTAAC